>JAYOEU010000039.1:0-29043 GCA_038116915.1 Alphaproteobacteria bacterium | reverse complement strand
AGCCCACGGTCTTGATCCCATGTTTCTTGAAGAGGCGATGCGCCTCGACGGTCCAAGCATCGGCCATGCGGCACTCCCGGTCGGCTCGCTGGTGAATGGTCGGCGCGGGTTTAGCACGCTGGGGCGCGAGAGGGTAGGGCCGAGGGATCGGGAATGTGGAGAGTTGGAGGGGCGCGTCGCCGCTTCAATTCACCCGCCGCTCAAATCCCTCCCAATATTTCTCCCGCAGTGTCCGCTTCAGCACCTTGCCGCTGGCGTTGCGGGGCAGGGCGTCGGTGAAATCGACGGTTTTGGGGCATTTGAAGCCGGCGATCCGCGCGCGGGTCCAGGCCAGCAGGTCCTTCTCACTTAAACCCGAGCCCTCGCGCCGGACGACGACGGCCTTGACCGCCTCGCCCCATTGCGGGTCCGGCACGCCGATCACGGCGAGCTCCACGATGTCGGGATGGGCGTCCATCGCCGCCTCGACTTCGGCCGGATAGACGTTCTCGCTGCCGGAGAGGATCATGTCCTTCAACCGGTCCTTGATGAAGATGAAACCATCAGCGTCGATGATGCCGGCATCTCCGGTGTGGAACCAGCCGTCCCGGATCGCCTCGGCCGTCGCCTCGGGCCGGGCCCAATAACCCTCCATCAGGTTTTCGCCCTGGTAGAGGATCTCGCCGATCTCTCCGGGCGGCAGGTCCTTGCCCTGCTCGTCGACCACCCGGGCGCGGCCACCGAACATCGGCCGCCCGCAGGAGGTCAACCGCTCGCCGTGGTGATGCTCGAAGGGGAGCGCGGTGAAGGGGCCGGCGGTTTCCGTCAGGCCGTAGATTTGGGTGAAACGGCTCTTGAAAACCTCGATACAGCGGGTCAGCAGATCCGGCGAGATCGGCGCGGTGCCGTAGACGATATGCTTGAAGTTCGAGAAGTCGGCCTCGCGCACACCCGGCAATTCCGTCAGAAACAGCATCACGGAAGGGACCAGCAGGGCGGTCTCGATCTTGTATCCGACGATGGTCTTCAAGAGTTCCGCCGGCACCACCTCGCGCTCGACGACCAGGGTTGCTCCCTCCTGCATCGCCCAGACCGCCCAGCCGGCGCCGCCGAGATGGAACATCGGCATGCAGACCAGCGACGGCCCGCCCTCGCGCAGTTCGGGCATCTCCAAGGCGAGGCAGAGGCCGGTGTTGAGCACGTTCCATCCGGTCAGCATCGCGCCCTTGGGCAGGCCCGTGGTGCCGGAGGTCGCGAACTGCCAGGTGATCGCGCCGTCCGTGTCCAGATGCGGGTCCTCGGGCTCGCCGCGCGGCAATTCCTCGAAGGATCGCGTGGTGATGCCGGCGGCCTCGCCGTGTCGGCGGAACTCCTCGCCCACCACCAGCATTTTCGGCGCGATGTCGGCGAGGATCTGGCCGACTTCCATGGGCGTCAGACGCCAGTTGATCGGCGCCGCCACCGCGCCCGCCTTATCCAGGGCGAACAGCAGCTCCAGATAGGCCGCGCAATTCTTGTCGAGGATCGCCACCCGGTCGCCCGGCTTGACGCCGGCCTGCTCGATCAGTCCGGTCGCCAGCGCCGAACTTGAGACGTCCAATTCCCGATAGCTCCAGGTCCGGCCCTGGTAGACGACGGCGGCGAGTTCCGGGTGGCGTTGCGCGCGCCAGCGCAGCAGTTCGGCGATCGTGCGCATCTTCCACACTCCTCTTGGCCCGGTTGGCGGGCGCAAGCATGGTCGATTCCATCGGGGCCGACAACCGGCGGCCGGCAGGTTCATCGATTGAGATTGACTGTGGCTCATGACCGGCCGCGGATGTTAGCTTGGCCGGCGTTTGCAGGCCGAGGGAGACTGGGCATGGACAAGGCGGGCGAGATCGCAATCCTGAAAACCCTGTTGGACCACGTCGACAACAAGACCACGTCGATGCGGGAGGCCCCATGGCGCAACGAGGTGAAGGCTTATACCTGTCCCGACCGGCACGCGCTGGAGGAACGGGTGCTGATCCGCGGCCGGCCTATCGTCATGGGGCTGTCCTGTGACTGGCCGGAGGTCGGCTCCTATAAGACCGACGATTTTGCCGGTGTCCCGATCCTCATCGTGCGGGGCCGCGACAACAAACTGCGCGCCTTTCTCAACGCCTGCCGCCATCGCGGCGCCAAGATCGTCGATGGCTGCGGCACCTCCCGTGCCTTCAAGTGTCCGTATCATGGCTGGACCTACGGCAATGACGGAATCCTGCGCGGCATCCCGGAGGAGGAAACCTCTTTTCCCGGCGTGCGCGACGAACGCCCTGGCCTGACGCCGCTGCCGCTCGCCGAGAAATACGGCATGGTCTGGGTCGTGGCGACGCCGGCCGAGGATCATTCGGGCGAGCTCGATATCGACCCGTGGCTCCAGGGCCTGGGGGCCGATCTCCAGCATTGGAAGCTCGACACCTATCATTTCCATGACCGTCACGTGCATCACGAGGAGATGAACTGGAAGCTGCTCGTCGACACCTTCTTCGAGGGCTACCACTTCGGCTTTCTGCACCAGGAAACGCTGCAGGATATTCTGCTGCACAATGTCTGTGATTTCCGCGCCTTCGGGCCAAATCACCGGCTGACCTACCCGCGCACCAAGATCACGCGGCTGAAGACCCAGCCCGAGAGCGAGTGGGACCTGATGTGGAACTCGACCATGGTCTATTCCATGTTCGCCAATACCGTTTTCTCGCCCCAGGGTGACCATATGGAGATTTTCCGGATGTTCCCGGTGGACGGCCGGCCGGACCGCGCGGTGCTGGAAACCTCGCTCTATATCCCGAAGCCGGTCGAGGATGCCGACGAAAAACGGCACTGGGACGCCAATCTGGCGCTCGCCGTGGAGGTCATCACCACCGAGGATTTTCCGGCCGGCCGCACCATGCAGATCGGTTTCGGCTCCGGCGCGCAGACCCATGTGGTCTATGGCCGGAACGAGCCGGGCCTGGCGCACTACCACCGCTCGATCCGCGAGGCCCTGGGCTTGCCGGTCGACGAGGCGCCCAACCAGTCGCGGGATGCGGCGGACTAAGGCGGCGGCAGTTTAAAGAAATAAAGACCCGTATCCCCGGCGCAGGCCGGGGCCGACGCCTGAGACTGTTCAGCGTGACCGATCGCCGATCGTGGTCAAGAATCTTTGCAAATGCTCCGCTGTCCGATCCGTTCCACCGCCTCAGGCGTGGACCCCGGCCTGCGCCGGGGATACGAAGATGTAAGCTTAAACGGGTAGGGGAGCTACAGGATCGATCAGACCCTCGGCCCGGAGCTCTTGCCAAAGCGCGCCCGGTATCTCGTGGCGCATCCAGTCCAGGTTCTTGGCCACCTCCTCAGGCGCTACCGGGCCGGGGATCACCGACACCACGCTCGGATGCCCGAAGAGAAATTGCAGCGCCGCCGCGCCCAGCGGAACGCCATGACGATCGGCGACGCCGCGGATGCGCTGTGCGCGTTCGATGATTTCGGGCCGGGCCGGACGATAGCCGTAGGTGGTCTCGGGACCCGCGTCCCGGGCCAGAATGCCTGACGCGAAGGGCGCGCCGATCACAACGGACACGCCGCGCTCCGCGCACAGATCGAGCTCCGCCAGGCCGCGCTGATCCAGCAGGGTGTAGGGCATCGCGACCAGGAAGAAATCGATCGGAAAGCGTTCGAGGAACTTGCCGATCATGCCGGTGCGGTTGATCCCGGCACCGATGGCCAGGATTTCACCGCCGGATTTGAGGGCGTCCAGCGCGGCATAGCCGCCGCCGGTATCCAGTTCATCAAATCCCGCGTCGACGGCCTCATCGGTGCCGTGATGTCCGGGGTCGAGATCGTGGATGAGCAGTGCCTCCACCCGGTTCAGCCCGAGCCGCGCCGCACTCATCTCGAAGCTGGTGAGCACGGCGGACCGCGTGTAGTCGAAGCGCGGCTCGAACGGCAGGCCGCCGGCCCAGGCCGGATGGCGGTAGCTGTCGGGGTCCGCGGGGCGGCGGTGCACCCGTCCGACCTTGGTCGACAGGACGAAGCTGCCGCGCGGCTTTTGCCGCAGCACCGCGCCGAGGCGCAGTTCGCTCTTGGTGTTGCCGTACCAGGGCGAGGTATCGAAATAGTCGATGCCGGCATCGTGCGCGGCCTCAATGGTTTGGCGGGCCTGATCTTCCGGCAGCACCTTGTGCATATCGCCAAGACTGGCGCCTCCCATGCCGAGGCGGGGGACTTGAAAACCGGTCTTCCCGACCCTGTGTTTTTCGTGCGGGTTCATCGCTTGGTTCCGTATGCGTCAGTCGGTGTGCGCCGTGAGCGAGGAAGCGGAAACGTCGGCGCGCAATGCAAGGCCTCTACTCCCGGCTATCATTTTGGGGACGGTTCTCATAGGTGTGATTGCCGACGATGGCCGCGCCCCGTTCACCCCAGCGGGACGGATGGCCCCGGATATACTGGCGTGGATAGAAGGTTTCCTCGCCCAAGGCGTAGGCGGCCTGCCACACCCAATGCGGATTGAAGATCGCCGGCCGGGCGAGCGCGATCATGTCGGCCTGTCCCGCACGGAGAATGGTTTCGGCCTGATGCGGATCGCTGATCTGTCCGACGGCTATGACGGGGATTTCGACGGCGCGCTTCACCTCAGCCGCAAAGCCCACCTGATAGCCCGGCCCGTCGACAATCCGCTGTCGGGCGACAGTCCGCCGCTGGATATATGCACGTAGTCGCAGCCGAGCGCCTCAAGCTCACGCGCGAGGTGGACTGTGCTTTGCACGTCCCATCCTCCCGGAACCCAATCCGTCGCAGAGAGCCGCATGCCGACAGGCCGTTCCGGCGGAAAGACGGCCCGGACCGCCTCGAAAACCTCAAGCGGAAAACGGATCCGGTTGGCGATGTCGCCGCCATACCGGTCCGCGCGGCGGTTCGAGATCGGTGACATGAACTGGTGCAGCAGGTAGCCGTGCGCGCCGTGAATCTCAATGACGTCCGCACCGAGATCGGCCGCGCGTCGGGCGGCTGCGGCGAAGGCCTCCTCCACGGACTGAATTTCCGCGACCTCAAGGGCGCGTGGTGCCGGCCAGGACGGCGCCAGCGGAACAGAGGACGGCCCGACCGTTGGATAGCCGCCCTCATCGGCGCGCCGCGACCCGCCGCCTTCCCAGGGGTGCTTCGCCGAAGCCTTGCGCCCGGCATGACAGAGTTGAACGCCGAACCGGCCGTTTCCATGGCTGTGCAGGAAACCCGCGATCCGTCCGATCGCGTGTTCCTGCTCGTCCGTATAGAGCGACATGCATTTCGGGGTGTGTCTCCCGTCCGGCGCGACGTAGCAGGATTCGGTCAGCACCAGGGCGGCGCCGGAGGCCGCGAATTGTCCGAGATGCACGAAATGCCAATCACCGACGACACCGTCCACGGCGGAAAATTGCGTCATCGGTGCGATCACAACCCGGTTAGGCAGACTGATGCTGCGCAGCGTCAGCGGGGCGAAGAGGTGCGATGCCATGATTGACGTTCTCGCAGACGGTGATCGGGTTGTCCGCCTAAAGCGTGCGGCCGTTCGTTGTGATATGGCGGCGGATATCGGCGGCGAAGACCTGCTCGGAGTCATCTTCTGGCGCGTATCCGATCACTTTGCGCGCATTGGCGATGCTCCAGAAGGCGCGGGTGTTGTTGGAGACGCCGTAGAAGATCTGGAACGGAATGCCGTCGGCATTTCGGATGTCTCCGGCCTCAATGGATTTCGTATAGAGCTGAGCCATGTCGCGCTCGCTGATATAGGCGCCGAGATTGCGCTTGTAGCTGGTCTGGTCGCCGATGAAGTCCTCGGCGACGATCGGGCGCGGGGCACCGACGCGGACCTGGACATTTTCGACCACGCGGCCGAGCCGTCCGGTCGCGAAGATGAAGCCGAGATGTTCGTATGTCGCCTTGGCCCAACCATAAAAGTTGTCCGACAGCGGATAGGTTTCGGGTCCGACCATGTCCAGCCGTCCGTCATGAAGCTTGGTCTCGTGCCAGTCCGCCGCGTGGTTCGACGAGGTGATGACGACCCGGCGCACCCCTTCCTCCATGGCCAGCCGCAGGACGTTGAAGGCCATGTCGACGCTGAGGCGTTCGACGAAATAGCCTTCCACGGGCTCCGAGCCGGAACGGTCCTTCATCCAGTGCCATGGCGCGCTGGTCGGCACGCCGGCCTTGACGGAGCGCACGTTGTGGACGATCGCGTCGATGCCCTTGAAGTGCCCCCGGTACTTCTCCACGTCCGGATCGGACACATCCGCCTCGATGATGTCGTTCGCGTGATCGGCCGGACGGGTGTCCAGCAGGGTCAAGTCAAAGCGTTCCCGGAACGCGGGGATGATCTGCCGGGAAATTTCCCCGGAGGCTCCGGTAATGAGTACGCGTCGCCGCGCCATGGGCAAGCTCCAAGATCAAATTCGCCGACCGCCAGACTATAGGCTGCGCCACGGGGGCGGCAACGGAGAACCCGATGCAAGGCGCGACGGTCCCTCAACGCCAGGCCCAGACTGGTTCTCCGAGATGGCCGACCCGGCTGTCGCGGCCATGCAGACAGACCTCGCGGAACTGATAAACCATGGCGGCGGTCGGCGCGTGCAGGGCGTTGTTCTCGCCCATCAGCAGGCGTATCACCGGCCGGTCGCTTTCCGGGATGCCGACGAATTCGGGAGAGTCCGGCCGGTTCAACTCGCGAAAAGTGATCCGGTGGATCCGCGCGACCTCAGCCGGATTGGCCTTCAGTTCCGCCTCGCCGCCGGCCCAGACCACGACCGGCGTGATCAGATAACCGGAGCGGGTCGGATAGTCGTCGAGAATGCCGAGAACCGCTTCCGGTCCGAGGTCGAGATTGACTTCCTCGTGCAGCTCCCTCAGCGCGCCCTCGATCGGCGTTTCCCCGGCATCGATGCGGCCGCCCGGCAGTGCGAACTGTCCCGCGTGGCTGCTGAGCTTCGGGGTTCTGCGGGTCAGCACATAGGCGCCCTCTCCGTTGTCGTCACGGATCAGCGCGATGGCGACGGCGGCTCGCTTGAAACCCTCGCTTCGCCGCCGGATCCGCGAGAATGCCTCCAGCCGCGCGACGACCCGGCCGCGCATGGCGTCATCGTAGATGTAGTGACTGTCTTCCATGTCTCGCATTTTGCCCGACGAATTGAAGTCCGCCCAGCCCCGGACAAAAGGGAAATTGCGACGGGCGGGATTACTTCATGGGCGATGAATGGGCGGCCCGCGCATTCCTTCTGGACAGTTTCCGCGCGCCCGGCGGACACTGACCCGAATGTGCTCAACTAACCCGGCGAAATCCCATGAGCCCCAAGATCGTCTTCGTCACCAATTTCCCCGATGCCGCCGATGTGGCGCGGGAAATGACTCCCACCGGTTTTGATCTGGAGGTTGTTCCGGCCCGCAGCGCCGAGTACCACGCCGCCATGAAGGACGCCGAATATTTGGTCGGCTTCGTGGCCGGTCTGGTTGACAAGGAGCTGTTCAAGACCGGCCCCAAGCTGAGGCTGATCCAGTTGCTCAGTGCCGGATACGATGAATCCGATCTCGATGCCGCCCGTGCTGCCGGTGTGCCGGTCTGCAACAACGGAGGCGCCAATTCGGTGGCGGTCTCCGAGCATGCGATCCTTCTGATGCTCGCGGTCTCGCGGCAGTTGGTGCGCCAGCACAAGAGCGTCTCCGCCGGCAATTGGCGGGGTAATCAGACCCCGCGGGTGCATGAGGCGAGGGACAAGACGCTGGGTATCGTCGGGCTCGGCACCATCGGCAAGAAGACGGCGCGTCTCGCTCAGGCCTTCGGGATGCGGGTGATCTACTACGATATCGCGCGGCTTGCCGAAGAAACCGAGGATCTGCTGAATGTGCGGTTCCGGCTGTTGCGGGAACTTCTGCGCGAGGCGGATGTGGTGTCCCTGCACACGCCGTTGAATGCGAGCACCAGGCATCTGATCGGCGCCGATGAACTCGCCTTGATGAAGCCGTCGGCGATCCTGGTGAACACCGCGCGCGGCCCGGTCGTGGACGAGGCGGCACTGCACAAGGCGCTTGTGGACGGCACCATCAGCGCCGCCGGTCTTGACGTTTTCGACCAGGAACCGCCGCAACCGGACAATCCGCTTTTCACCCTGGACAACGTCATCCTGACCGCTCATCTCGCCGGTCCGACTTTCGAGAGCAATACGGCCCGGGTCCGCAACGCCTTCGACAATGTGCAGCGGGTGGCGCGGGGCGAGGCGCCGCTGTGGATCGTGCCGGAACTGTTGGACTGACCGGCCCGCGCGCGGGCAATCGACGGGAGATATCGTGATGAGCAATCCGGCCCTTGCCTTCGACCATGTGCACATCATCGCCGCGCAGCCCCATGAGACAGCCAGATGGTATGTCGAGAAGCTCGGCGCCGAGATCAAGGCGGACACCGTGGCGCGCGGCGCGCCGCAGATTTTTGTCGCTCTCGGCGGCATGACCCTGCTGGTGCGCGGCCGGCGCGAGGGCGAGGCACCGGCGAACCCCGACAGCTTCAAGGATTTCGGCAGCTTTTCCAGCCATGACCGCTGGGGCGCCGATCATATAGGCTTTGCCTATGACGGCGATCTGGCGGCCTATTGCAAGGAACTCGAAGCAAAGGGAGTCGGGTTTTCGGTCCCGCTCAAGGAGGGGGTCGGCGGGATCAAGCTCTGCTTCATTGAGGCACCCGACGGGGTCAGCATCGAACTCGTCCAACGCTGAGCCTAAGCGAACCGTCATCCCGCGTTTGGCGCGAGGTGACGGAGTGCTAACAGCTGAACGATCGATCCGCTATCAGTCTTTCAGCCTTGGGAACACCTCGTCGCGGAGCGCCCGCAGCAACGCGTCCGGGCGCGCCCAGGTGCCTTCGTCGCGCCACCAGATCGCGTCGATATCCAAAGCCTCGAGCGCCCTGACACGGCCCGCAACCTCGCCGGCCGAGCCCAACATGACGGCGGTTTCTACGGCCGCGTCGGGAACATAGGCCGCGGCCCGCTTGGCCTCTTGCCAATCCACCGCGTGGCCCATGTCGGGATAGGGGTCTTTGTAGTCCGCCGGCGGTTTGGGAATCTCGACGCCGGCATCCCCGAACAGGATATGGGCGTGCCGATGGCGGCACAGCCCGGCGGCGCAGGGGCGCATGTGATCGATCGCACGCGCGCGGTCGTCGTCTACCATGGCGGTGATCACAAGGATGCGCTGAACCTCCTCGCGTTTCCGGCCGGCTTCGGCCATTCCTTCCTCGAGGTGCTTCAGGGCCCAGGCGACCGCGCCGGGCGCGGCGCCGACATGGATCAGCACGCCGTCGGCGATACGCCCCGCCAGCGCCAGCATCTTCGGGCCGGTCGCGGCGATGATGATCGGCAGGCGCGGGTAGGGCGGGTCGACCGCGATCCAGGAGCCGCCGAGTTCGGTCCGCCCGCCGCCGTAGATGCCGCGCCAGAGCGCGACCGAGTCGGCCATGTTCGCCAGGGTCGCCGCCTTTCGTCCGATGATATAGGCCGAGCTGTAGCCGGTGCCGACCACTAGGTCGGCCCGGCCCTCGGATGCGTCATCCAAGGTCGCGATGGCGCTGGCGGTGGTCAGCGGATGGCGGGTCAGCGGATTGGTAACGCCCGGTCCGAGGCGCAGGCGGGAGGTCGAGGCCGCCGCCGCGCCCAGATGCATGTAGACATCGCGCCACATGCCCGCCAGCAACGGGGTATCCGGCATCCACATGAAATCGAACCCCGCGGCCTCGACCTCGGCGGCATAGGCGGCGGTATCTTTGGGAGCTTCCGCCGTCGGAACGCGGAGACCGAAACGTAGCGCCATCTCAAAGTCCTCTCTTTCAAATCCCCGGTGGTTGCGGGGGCCTTTGTTTGGCAGGGTATTGTGCGATCATGGGACGGGACAAGACGCCATCGCCGCGCCGAAGGTGAATCATCACACCTCGGAAGCGGCGCCCGGGTGAGGAGCTGCGGGAAATGAAAGTCGGATTCGGTATTCCAAACAATTACGGCGTCGAGGACCCCAATGATCTTGTGGCCTTGGCGGTCAGGGCCGAGGAACTCAGCTATGCCAGCGTCTGGGTGCGTGAGCATCTGTATCATTCGACCTATGTCGCCGAGCGGCTGGGCGACCGGCCCTACCACGACGCCCTGACGGTTCTGATCGCAATCGCCTGCTCGACCCGGACGGTACGCCTCGGTACTTCGGTTCTGGTGCTGCCGTGGCATCATCCGGCGCGGCTCGGCAAGATGGTGGCAACCTTGGACCAGCTTTCCGGCGGCCGCGTCGCCCTTGGCGTCGGGGTGGCGGTTACCGAGGACGAGTTCGAGAATCTCGGCGTCGATTTCAGCACCCGGGGCAAACTGATGGATGAAACCCTGGCGGCGCTGAAGGCGCTTTGGACCGAGGATGTTCCGGCGTTTGCAGGCGAGTTCCATCGCTTCGGCGGATTGCGCTTTTCGCCCAAGCCGAAACAGAAACCGCACCCGCCGCTCCTGATCGGCGGCGGCAGCGCGGCGGCGCGACGCCGGGTGGTTAGGCTCGGTGACGGCTGGCACACCCTGCGCCTGACGCCGGCTCAGTTCCGGGACGGCCGGCGCGACATCGAGGAGCGTTGCGAGGCGCAGGGACGCGATCCGTCCGGCCTGCACTATTCGATTACCCTGCCGTTGGGCTTCACCGGCAAGACTCCAAGCGCGCCGGTGATGGACCGCACCGCGCTTACCGGTTCCGATGAAGACATCGCCGAGACCGTCCGCGCCTACCGGGACGCCGGCATTCACGAAATGGTGGTGAGCGTGAGCACCGGCGATCTCGCCGAGAACACGGACGCCATGGAACACTTCATGGAGCGGATCTGGCCGCTGGTTTGAGCAGGACGGCCGCCTATCGCTACGTTCGAATCTCCCCCGTCGCCCTGGCGAAAGACAGGGCCAAGCACCGAAAGCGCCGCGTGACCGGTACCTCGGATCGAAACTGGAAGAGTGGTTTCTACCTGCGCGAGGCCCTGCCTTTCGCCAGGGCGACGGTAAGAGCCAATCGGGCTCGTTACAACGTACTATTCCAGCGCGGTGAACAACCGCTCGCCGCTGATCTTGAAACCGTTGATTGCGGCCCGTCCCTCGGCGGAGAGCAGCCAATCGATGAAAGCCTGACCTTCCCTGGTCTTGACGTGCGGGTGCTTGTCCTTCGAGACCAGGATGACGCCATACTCGTTGCGGAGGCCCGGATCGCCCTCGACAACGATCTTGAGGTCCTGGCGGTTCTTGAAGCTGAGCCATGTGCCACGGTCGGCGAGCGCGTAGGCGCCGCTTGCCGCCGCGACGTTCAGGGTCGCGCCCATGCCCGAGCCGGACTCGCGGTACCAGGTGCCGGACTCGGCGCTCGGGTCGTGGCCGGCGCTCTTCCACAATTCGCGCTCGCGCTTGTGGGTGCCACTGGAATCGCCGCGCGAGACAAAGGGGGCCTTGGCCTTGGCGATGGCGAGCAGGGCTTTCGAGGCATCCGTGCCGCCGGCAATCCTGGCGGGGTCGGCTTGCGGTCCGACAATGACGAAGTCGTTGAACATCAGCGGGTGACGCTTCACCCCGAAGCCCTCGGCGACGAAGGCCTCTTCCGAGGGTTTGTGATGCACCAGCAGCACATCGGCGTCGCCGTTGCGGGCATTGCGGATCGCCGCACCGGTGCCGACCGCAACCACGCGGACCTCGATCCCTGTCTTCTTGGTGAACATCGGCAGGATATGGCCGAACAGACCGGAGTTCTGCGTCGAGGTCGTCGAGGCCACGACTATGAAAGCGGGGTCGGCGGCCGAGATTTTGGACGGCGCCGAAAAAATGGCTATCGACGCGCAAAGCGGTGCCGCAATCGAAAACATGATCCACGCTAACCGCATGATGGGTCCTCCTGGCCGTAGATCGAACGCCGTCGCCACCATAGGAGTTTGCCGTCGAGAAAGTCTCGGGCCAGATCGTTCTCGGGGCCGCGAAAAAAGGTCGCGGCATCGGCCTGTTCCTTGATGCGGCCGCGATGCATGAAGATCACCTCGTCGGCCATCCGCCCGGCCTGGCCAAGATCGTGGCTCGACATGATGATCCGGGTTCCGCCGGCTACCGCCTGTTCCACCAGATCTTCGACCAGATGGGCTGATGCCGGGTCCAGGCTGGCGGTGGGTTCGTCCAGATAGAGAATCTCGGGCTCCACGGCCAGGGCCCGGGCCAGGGCAAGACGCTGCTGCTCGCCGAAGGATAGCGCGCGGGCGGGAGTTTCCGCGAGACGGCCGAGCCCGGTCTGCTTCAGAAGCACCTGGCACCGGTCGGCACGCTCGGACCGCGGAACGCCGCGCAGGGCGAGGCCGAAGTCGATATTCGCCCGCGCGCTGCGCCGCAACAGCACCGGCCGCTGGAACACCATCGCCTGGCGCGACTTGATCGCGTCCGGATTCCCGGCGGCTTCGCCGCTCCAGACAACACGGCCCTCGTCCGGGGTGATCAGTCCGTGGCAGACCTTCAGCAGCAATGTCTTGCCGGCGCCGTTCGGGCCGATGATGAAGGTCTTGCCCGGCGTGCCCGGTCCCCGGCCTCGAAAGCCGCACGTGATGTCCTTCAACATCCGCTTGCCGTCCCGGAACAGGCCGACCCCTTCCAGCGCCAGGGGAAGGATCGAGGCGGATGGCGGAGGCCCACCCGGCGTCATGACGCGCTCTCCGCGCTCGAGAGGCCCGCGAGGCCGTGCCCCAGCAGGTTCAACAGCAGCGAGATCAGCAGCAGGATCAGGCCGAGCCCGAGGGCCAGGGCGAGATCGCCCTTGCTCGCTTCGAGAGCGATCGCGGTGGTCATCACCCGCGTGACGTTGTCGATATTGCCGCCAACGATCATCACCGCGCCGACCTCGGCGATCGCGCGGCCCATTCCCGCGAGCCCGGCGGTGATCAGACTGTATCGCGCGTCCCAGAGGATTGCCTGCAGGCTCTGGGCCGGGCTTGCCCCCATGGAATTGAGGGTTTCGCTGTATTCCCGCCAGAGCGAGTGCAGGGTCTGGCGGGTCAGGGAGACGATGATTGGCAGAACCAGGATCAACTGGGCGATGATCATCGCGGTCGGCGTGTACAGCAGGCCGAAGACGGCGAAAGGTCCGGAACGGGACAGCAGCAGATAGACCGCGAGGCCCACCACGACCGGAGGCAGTCCCATCAGCGCGTTGAAGGTCACGATGACCGCGTGCCGGCCCGGAAAATCCCGGATCGCGATCAGGCCGCCCAAGGGCATGCCGATCAGCACCGCGATCGCGACCGCTGAAAGGCTGACCTGAAGCGACAGGGCGATGATCCTGATCAGGGCGGGGTCTGCCGCCGCGATCAGCGCCAGCGCCGCTGCAAAGGCTTCGACGAACGCGTCCATGGCTAGCCTTGCCGCCGGGTCACGGTTGCGGACCGCCGGCCGGCGCTGCTCCCTCAGGCATCATCGTCGCCGTCCGTTTCCTCACCGCGTGCGCGGGCGGCCAGATAATCATCGGTGGTCCGGGTTGCCCGGCGCGGGCCGAAGCCGAAGGCGCCGGTATCCTCCTCGGCGAGGTCCGCGACCCGGCAGTCCGAGCACATGCGCAAGCGGTTCAGCGCCGCCGGTGTGCCGAACATGGCGTGGCCGCTCATCTTCTCGATGACCGTTTGGATGGTCGACGTGGCGCCGAAAGGCTTGCCGCAGCGCACGCATTCGAAGGGCACGTCCTCCTTGATGATCCGCGGGTTCCGTGCCGCATTCGTGAAGTCGATGCGGGGCTTCAGCGTGATCACATGCTCGGGGCAGGTCTTGGCGCAAAGACCGCATTGCACGCAGGCCGACTCGCGGAACGACAGCCGCGGATATTCCGGGAAATCCATCAGCGCGTTGGCCGGACAGGCGCCGACGCAGGAAAGACAGAGCGTGCAGCCGGCGACATCGACCTCGACCGTGCCGTAGGGGGAGCCCTCCGGCAACTCCAGGACATCAACGGGTTTCGGCGCCGCGTCGTGCAGCGAGCCCAGCATCAGGCCGAGCAGGTCGCGCTTGCGTCCGTTCGCAAGGGCGGCGGCCGGCACCGCGCCGGGACGCGCTGCGCGGCCGACGCGCCAGATCTGTTCCGAAACGATTTCCGGGTCGGCTTCGTCGATGATGCGGCTGTGATCCGCCTCGTAACCCTGTCCTTCCAGAATGTGATTGGCGAGCGCGACCACGCCGCGCAAACCGTCCAGTTCTTCGGGATGCGCCGGGTCGGTGAGCAGCAGCATCGCCACGGCGCCCATGGCGCGCGCGCCCAGCAGGGTTTCAAGACCGATCTGCGTGGTGGCGTTGAGTGCGAGCGGGATCACGTTCGCCGGCAAGCCGTCGTAATGACGGGCCAGGATGTCGATCATCGCCTCACCATGTGTGCCGTCATGGGCCAAGACGACCGGCGCCTTGCCGCCGGCGTTCCGGAAGGTGGTCGTCAGCACCCGGAGACGGCGCAACAGGGCGTCGCTTTCCGGCATCGCGTAGCGCACGGCTCCGGTCGGGCAGACCGACGCGCAACTTCCGCATCCGGCGCAGACATGCGGATCAATCGCCACGTGGTCTCCATCGGGACTGATCGCACCGGTCGGGCAGACGTCCAGACAGCGCGAACAGCCGGTGATCCGGTTGCGGGAATGAGCGCAGATCGAGGCATCGTATTCGACGTAATGGGGCTTCTCGAATTCTCCGGCCAAGGCCAGGATTTCAAACAGCGCCCGCGCCACGGCGCCCGGATCACGCCGGTCTGGCTTGAGATACCCGTCGCGCTTGTCCGGGGATGGGAACAGCGCCGGCCCACCACGAAGATCAAGGATGATGTCGCAGACCGAGGTCCCCTTGGGCGTCGCGGCCTCGAAATCGAATGCACCGCGCGCCGATGGGGTGGCCGCCGCGAAATCGGTAATCTCGAGCGAAAACGCCCCCAGATGACCTGAGGCGGTGACCGACGCGCCGTGAAACACCGGGAAATCGGAGATCCGCACCGGAGCCATCGAGGACTTGCCCAGCACCAGCAAGGTGACGTCGCAGTGCTCCGCCAGACGCCGCGCCGCGTCCAGGGCGGTGTCGTCGTCGCCCAGCACGAGGACCACGCCCTCGCTGGAGAGGGTCACCGTGCGGGGGCCGTCGATATCCATGTCGGCTTCCGCGATCAGCGCCGCCATCTTGGCCATCGCGCCGGCGCCGTCCTTGGACCAGCCGGCTTTCTCGCGGATATTGACGAAGCGCAGATCACCGGAACCTTCGGCGCCGTCGGCCGCGGCTTCCTCGGCGACTTCCAGAAACAGCGGAGCCTCCTGGGTGCAGGCGACGAGCAAGCCGCCGTCGCCGCCAGCGAGCGCGGCTTCAAACCGGTCGATCTGGCGGCGGCAAAGTAGGGTCGAGGCACCGTCGACGGATCGGCCAAGCGCCTTCGACAGACCCGCCGGGTCGATCGGATTGGTGCCCTCGCAGTCGCAGATCATGATCCGCCAATCGCCAGTCGCCATGTGCCAGTCCCTAGAATCGCCGTGCCCGGACGCGCTCGCCGGGAGATCGGGTCGGATATTGCAGTCTTAGCGGCTTTCGGCGCAAGGTGTCCCTCATCACGTCGTCGAGACGGATGTGCCAGCGGAATGGCGAGCGCGATGGAAAGCCAAGCGAAGATGGATGTCGGCGTGGTCGTCGAACGCCGGGACAGCGACAACCGCTGGGTGGATCACGTCTGGCGCCCGTTCGCGGTGATCCCGAACCTGGCGGATGACGGCGCGGTCTGGCGTGAACTTCGTTCCGGCGAGGGCTGGGCGCACTTCATGGCGCGGGTGCTGCCGTTGGAGATCTTCAGGGGCGAAACCGAGGGATATCGGGAGAACCTCATGCAGGCGCAGCCGGCCGTGTTCGTGGTTCTGCGCCGGGGCGAGGAACTTGAGGACAACGAAGTGGAGCCCTTCCGGGTCACTGTCTGCCCCTATGAGGCGACGGAATATATCGAAAGTGGTGACGAAATCGTCGAGGGGGTGGCGATGCCCGACGAGGTCGAAGTCTGGCTGCGGGCCTTTGTCGACCATCACCACGTCGAGGAACCATTCCGCAAACGCAAGAACAAGCGGGCCGGCGGGCCGGACGAATTCACCCGGCCGCGCGGCCGTCGCTCCCGGACCCGCCAATGAGCGAAGACGGTTTCCTTTCCCGGTGGTCGAAGCTGAAGCGGACCGCGCGCCGGCGCCGCGCCGCGCCGGTCGCCGTGGCGCCGGAGCCGGACGCCACCGGATTTTCGGATATGGAAGAGAATTCAGAGACGGCCGCGGTCCCGGCGGCCCGACCGCCAGGGACGGTCGGAGAGCGGACGACGGATCCCGAACCTGCGGATCAGGATCCCTCGAGCTTGCGGGAACTCGCGGAGCAGGCCGGCCTGCCCGCGATTGAGGATCTCAACGAGGAGTCGGACTATAGCGGCTTTCTGGGCAAGGATGTTCCGGCGGCGCTTACCCGCGCGGCCTTGCGCAAGCTCTGGCTGAGCGACCCGGTCTTCGCGAATCTCGACGGTCTCAACGACTATGATCTCGACTACAATGTGGTCGACAAAATTCTGAACCTGGCGGAAGCGGGTAAGGATCTGAACAAGCTTGCGAAAACCACGGAGGGTGATCGCGATGAGGGGGGGGGCGAGTCCGCGGCGGAACCCACCGCCGAAGGCGATGATTCGCCTACCGATGACTCCGCCCGGGACATGGCGGGGGCGGAACAAGCGGCCGTTGATGACGAAAACGTGATCGGCGCGCTTTCCACCCAAAACCCCCGCAAAGAAGCGCGGAAACAGCAGAGTTGAGTTTCCACGCGGTGGAATGTGCCCTATCGCCCGAGGATGATGGTTGGCGGCGAGGCCGGACTCCGGTTATACTTTTAAAGCGGACATGAGAATCCGCGAAGATGGCGGATACCGCCGTCGTGACCTTAAGGGGGGTCGAACGCGCCATGATCGAAGGCGGATCAGTGGCAACAGGATTTTGCCCGGCGAGCGCAAGCGTCGCCGAGGAAGACCGGATGCGTGCCGGTCTTTACGCCTTTCTGGTGCGCGCGCTGGCGGCGCCGATCAAGCAGGATTTCCTCGATATCATCAAAACGCTGCAAAGCGACGAGAGCGAGTTGGGCTCGGCTCTCGGCGCCTGGGCGGAGGCGGCGCGGACCGCCGATGTCGGGAGTCTGGAGGAAGAGTTCACCAAGCTGTTCTACGGCATGGGAAGCGGCGGCGAGATCCTGCCCTACGCATCCTATTACCTCACCGGCAGCCTGCATGACCGGCCACTGGCCCGGCTGCGTGGCGACATGGAGAAATTGGGCATTGTCCATGGCAAACTGAACAGCGAACCGGAAGATCACATCGCCTTCGTCATGGAAATGATGCACGGGCTGATCATCGGCGCCTATGGCTCCGAAGCCGCTCCGATGGAGGCGCAGATCCGGTTCTTCGACGCCCATCTGGCCCCCTGGGCCGAGGACTGTTTCGAGGATATGGCCGCTGCCGAGTCGGCGGACTTTTACACCAAGGTGGCGGCGGTCGGCCGCGCCTTCATGAGGATCGAGGCTCAAGCGTTCGAGATGGCCGCTTGAGGTCGTGCACGACCAGCCCGCGACGGCGGGTGGTAACTTTGGGAGGATCGTTGATGGGCAAGGACAACAAGGCTCAGGACGTACCGCGTCGGGAATTCTTCAAGCATGTCGGTCTGGGCGCGGTTGCGGTCGGAACGGCGGCGGTCGCGGGTAGCGCCGGCGCAAGCGCGGCGGAGGAAAAGTCCACGTCGATCGGCTATCGCGAAACCGCGCATGTGAAGACCTACTACGAGCTCGCCAAGTTCTAGGTTCGGCTTGAAGGTTACGACGACGTTTTTCGCGCCGGAACGAACACCGAGCGCGGGGTGGTTGAGAGGGAGAAAGAGATGCTGACCCGGATAAGCAGTGGGACCCAGAGAGGTCCGCGCCTGAAGAAAGCTCTCGCGTCGGTGGTGGGACAGGCTGTCGATCGGCGGACGTTCCTCGCCCGGTCGGGCGTTCTTGCCGGAGGCGCCGCGCTGGCGGCGGCCGTGCCGCTGGGAGTTGTCAAGAAAGCCGAGGCGCAGACTGCTGTCGCCTCGGGGATCAAGACGGTCAAATCCGTCTGCACCCATTGCTCGGTCGGCTGCACGGTGATCGCCGAGGTCGACAAGGGCGCCTGGGTCGGCCAGGAGCCCGGCTTCGAGAGCCCGTTCAATCTCGGCGCCCATTGCGCCAAGGGCGCCTCGGTCCGCGAACATGCTCACAATGAGCGGCGGCTGAAATATCCGATGAAGCTCGAGGGCGGAAAGTGGAAGAAGATCTCTTGGGAGACCGCGGTCAACGAGATCGGCGACAAGATGCTCGATATCCGCAAGAGCTCGGGACCGGATTCGGTCTACTGGCTCGGGTCGGCCAAGTTCAATAACGAGCAATCCTATCTGTTCCGCAAGTTCTACGCGTTCTGGGGGTCGAACAACGGCGACCATCAGGCCCGGATCTGTCACTCGACCACGGTCGCGGGCGTCGCCAATACATGGGGCTACGGCGCCATGACCAACTCCTACAACGATATGCACAACAGCCGGGCTATGTTCCTGATCGGCTCCAATCCGGCCGAGGCGCACCCGGTGGCCGTGCAGCATATCCTGAAGGCCAAGGAACAGAACAATGCGGCGCTGATCGTCTGCGATCCGCGCTTCACCAGAACGGCGGCCCATGCGGACGAATACGTGCGCTTCCGCCCGGGCACCGACGTGGCGCTGATCTGGGGCATTCTCTGGCATGTCTTCGAGAACGGGTGGGAGGACAAGGAGTTCATCCGCCAGCGGGTCTGGGGACTTGAGCAGATCAAGGCCGAGGTCAAGCAGTGGACGCCGGAAGAGACCGAACGGGTGACCGGAGTCCCGGGCTCGCAGCTCAAGCGGGTCGCGCGCACGCTGGCCAATAACCGTCCGGGCACCATCGTCTGGTGCATGGGCGGCACCCAGCACACCAACGGCAATAACAACACCCGCGCGTACTGCGTCCTGCAGCTGGCCCTGGGCAACATGGGCACCGCCGGCGGCGGCGCGAACATCTTCCGCGGCCACGACAACGTGCAGGGCGCGACCGACATGTGCGTGCTTTCGCACAGCCTGCCGGGATATTACGGCCTCGCCGCCGGATCGTGGAAGCACTGGTGCCGGGTTTGGGACGTCGACTACGAGTATGTGAAGGGCCGCTTCGCCACTCAGAAACTGATGGAATCGGCCGGTATTCCGGTCTCGCGCTGGATCGACGGCGTTCTTGAAAACAAGGACAAGATCGATCAGCCGGACAATCTCCGGGCGATGGTGTTGTGGGGCCATGCGGTGAACTCGCAGACCCGTCTGCCGGAAATGAAGAAGGCGATGGAAAAGCTGGACATGATGGTCGTCATCGATCCGGTTCCGACCTTCGCCTCGGTGATCCCGGACCGCCAGGACGGCGTCTATGTCCTGCCGGCCGCGACCCAGTACGAAACCTATGGCTCGGTTACCGCGTCCAACCGCTCCTTGCAGTGGCGTGACAAGGTGGTCGAACCGATGTTCGAGGCGAAGCCGGATCACACGATCATGTATGCCTTCGCCAAGAAGCTCGGCTTCGCGGATGAGATGTTCAAGCACATCAAGATCAACGGCGAGGAGCCGCTGATTGAGGACATCACGGCCGAGTTCAACAAGGGCATGTGGACCATCGGCTATACCGGCCAGTCGCCGGAGCGGCTGCGCAAACACATGGCCAACCAGGCGACCTTCGACAAGACCACGCTTCAGGCGGTCGGCGGTCCCTGTGACGGCGAGTATTACGGTTTGCCCTGGCCGTGCTGGGGAACGCCGGAGATGGGGCATCCCGGAACGCCGATCCTCTATGACAGCTCGAAATCGGTGGCCGAGGGCGGCCTCACCTTCCGGGCCCGTTTTGGGGTCGAGCGCGAAGGCTCGAACCTGTTGGCTGAGGGATCCTATTCGGCCGGCTCCGAGATCAAGGACGGCTATCCCGAGTTCACCATGGCGATGCTGAAGAAGCTCGGCTGGGATGGTGATCTGACCGCTGAGGAACGGGCGGCGATCGAGAAGGTGGCCGGTGACAAGACCAACTGGAAGACCGACCTTTCCGGGGGCATCCAGCGGGTTGCGATCAAGCATGGCTGCGCCCCGTTCGGCAACGCCAAGGCCCGGACGGTTGTTTGGACCTTCCCGGATCCGGTGCCCCTGCACCGCGAGCCGCTCTACACCCCGCGCCGGGATCTGCTGCCAAAATACGCGACATACGCGGACAAGCAGGCCTATCGCCTGCCGACCAAGTATGCCTCGATCCAGGCGAACGACTTCTCCAAGGATTTCCCGACGATCCTCACGTCCGGGCGTCTGGTGGAGTATGAGGGCGGCGGCGACGAGTCACGGTCGAACAAGTGGCTGGCCGAGCTTCAGCAGGAGATGTTCTGCGAGATCAACACCCGCGACGCCAACAATATCGGCGTCAAGGAAGGCGGAAGCGTCTGGGTGCACAGCCCCGAAGGCGGCAAGGTTCTGGTCAAGGCCCTGGTCACCGAACGGGTGGCGCCGGGCGTGGCCTTCATGCCGTTCCACTTCGGCGGACATTGGCAGGGCAAGGATCTCAGGGAAAAGTATCCTCCGGGAGCCGATCCCTATGTGCTGGGCGAAGCCTCGAACATGGTTGGCACCTATGGGTACGACTCGGTGACCCAGATGCAGGAATCCAAGGTCACGCTTTGCCGAATTGAAGCGGCCTGAGGCGAGAGGGAGAATCGAAATGGCTAGAATGAAGTTTCTCTGTGACGCCGAACGCTGCATCGAATGCAACGCGTGCGTTACCGCCTGCAAGAACGAGCACGAGGTTCCCTGGGGCGTCAACCGCCGCCGCGTCGTCACCATCAATGACGGCAAGCCGGGGGAACGTTCGATCTCGGTCGCCTGCATGCATTGCTCGGACGCGCCGTGCATCGCGGTTTGTCCGGTCGACTGCATTTACGAGTCCGAAGAGGGCGTGGTTCTGCACTCCAAGGATCTGTGCATCGGTTGCGGCTATTGCTTCTTCGCGTGTCCGTTCGGCGCGCCGCAATATCCGCAAGCCGGCAACTATGGCAGCCGGGGCAAGATGGACAAGTGCACCTTCTGCGCCGGTGGTCCCGAGGAAAACAATTCCGCGGCGGAGTTCCAGAAGTACGGCCGCAACCGGCTGGCGGAAGGCAAATTGCCGCTCTGCGCCGAGATGTGCGCGACCAAGGCGTTGTTGGCGGGCGATGGCGACATCGTCTCCAATATCTACCGCGAGCGGGTGGTGTCCCGTGGCTTTGGTTCCGGCGCGTGGGGTTGGGGAACGGCATATTCGCAGAAGTCCCGCTCCTAGGGCGTGAAATCATGATAGGGGGCGGGCCGGTTTCGAGCTGGCCCGCCCCTTTGTTATACCGATCGACAGGAAACCGACCGACTAGCCCCGCCTTGTGTCGGCGGGGCGTCCGAGGGGAGTATGCGGATGCCCGTCTTCACAACATTTCCATGTTTCCGGTTTAACCTGCGAAAAGCTCGGACCGCCCTGGCTCTGGCTTTCCTCACAATTCTGATCGCCGCGGCATTCCTTACCGCGGGCGAATCCCGTGCTCAGTCCTCGGTGCGGCCGCCGCAATCGTCCAGTGATGCCTCCGGCGCGGTCGGGGGCGCCGTGCCCGGCGGGGCGGTCGGCAACACGAGCGACTCCGAATTATGGCGTCAGGTCCGCAAAGGTGTTCAGGGAACGGTATCGATCCCCGACAAGAAGGCAGGAGTTCTGGTTCAATCCTCGGGTGAAAAGGTGCTGGCCTTCAGGCGCGGACCGCTATCGGAATATGTCGCCTGGGCCTTGTTGGGGGTTGTTGTCCTGCTGGCGGTGTTCTTTGTGCTGCAGGGGAGAATTCGGGTCGATTCCGGCTTTTCCGGACGAACGATCCTCCGCTTCAACACCTTGGAAAGGGTCGCGCACTGGATGACCGCAGGCTCGTTCATCGTGCTTGGCCTGACGGGTCTCAATCTGCTTTATGGCAAAGCCTTGTTGCTGCCGTTGATCGGCAAGCCGGCCTTTGCCCAGTTAACCGTTCTCGGCAAATACGCCCACAACTATCTCGGCTTTGCCTTCGCCGCCGGGATTGTTCTGATGCTGATCCTGTGGATCAAGGACAACCTTCCGAACCGCCATGATCTGAAATGGATCGCCATGGGTGGCGGCTTGCTCGTCAAGGGCGTTCATCCGCCCGCGAAGAAATTCAATGCCGGTCAAAAGCTGATCTTCTGGTCAGTCATTATTCTTGGCGGTTCGATCGCGACGACGGGTTTCTCGCTGATGTTCCCGTTCCAGTTCGCGCTCTTCGAGGGAACTTTCGCCATCCTCAACCAGTTCGGCCTCGAATTGCCGACGGGGCTCACGATGCTTGAGGAGACGCAGCTTGCGCTGCTTTGGCATTCAATGGTCGCGGCGGCGCTGATTGTCATCATCATCGCGCATATCTATATCGGGTCGCTCGGCATGGAAGGCGCGATCGACGCGGTTACCAGTGGTGAGGTGGACGAAAATTGGGCCGCCGAGCATCACGGTCTGTGGCAGGAAGAGCAGCGGCAAAAACAGCAGTGAACCGGAGCCGGCTCGATTGAGCAGAAGCACCCGGGGTGTTGCTCTATAGCCGTGTGTTGCTGGTGCTGTAGCGATGCGCCGAATCACCGCCGGTATATTGCAGAATGGTTCCGGCGGCGGCGGCGATGATGATGGCGGTCGCAAATCCGATCCACATGGCCCGCATGGCATGCCTCCGTTTCGATTGTCCGCACGAAGCGGCCAAGGTTCTGAATACTAACAGACATTCCGCGATCTGAACAGACAGATGGCGCTGGCTAGCGTGGCGGAGTGATGATCCGGAGATACGCGACCAACGCATCCAGTTCAATCGGATTGGTGACCCGCTGCACCGGCATCTTCGTGCCGGGCAAAAGCTTGTCGGGACCAAGTTCGAACAATTGGCGCAGGCTCCGCTGGTCCCAGATGATTTGGGTCTTTTGCAAGGCGCTGGAATAGCGGTACCCAGAGACCGATCCGGCGGCGCGTCCGAACAACCCGGCAAAATGCGGCCCCGAGCGTTGCGGTTCCTGATCAGTCAAGGCGTGGCAGTTCGCGCATTTGCGGAACAACTGGGCGCCGGGATGGTCGCTTTCGAGCCATGGCATCGGCCGATCGCCGGCCGCTTCGCCGGCGATGCTGATCCGATCCCCGGTCGCCAGGTGCCAGACGCCGACCCGTTCGGACCCGTCGGCGATCAGTGCGAAGGCGCCGTCCCGGGAGAAGCCGAGGGACCAGACGGGCGGCTTTTCGACATTCAAGGCGCGCAACTCCTTGCCCGTCGCGGAATCGAGATGCAGAACGCTTCCGTCGATATAGCCCACCAGCATGCTCTTCCCGTCTTGCGACAAGGCGATGGAAAGCGGCTTCACCTCCGGTGTCGGCAGGAAGTCGACGATCGGATCAAGACCGGGAAGGCTCCATACCCGCGCCAGATTGTCGAGACCGATGGACAAAAGGTGGTTGCCATTTTCCGAGGCCACCATGTCGGTCATTCCGATTTCATGCGCACTGCGCCGCGCGGTCTGTATCCCGTCGGCCGCCCGATAGAGATGCAATGCGCCGCTCCGGTCTGCGGCGATCAGGGTGGAGCCGTCGCCGCCGAAACCCACCGCGACGAGGGGTACCTTGGCGTCGATCCGTTTGATGAGGCTCCCGGTTTCTATATCCCAGAGGAGAAGGGCACCGTCCCAGCCGCCGGTCAGGGCCGCATTCCCGCCGGGGCCGATCGCCACCGACATCGCCCGTCCGGCATGGGCGTCGCGAACAAAGTGGGGTTGCCCTTCCTTCAGGTTCCAGAAAATCACGCGCCCGTCGGCGCCAGCGGAAACCGCCATGTCCTTGCCGGGCACGAACCGCGCCGCGTTTACCGGACCGTCATGACCCTCCAGCACCTTCACCGTGGACTGATCGTCGACGCGCCAGAGTCTCAGGGAATGGTCAAAGCTTGCGGTCAGAGCGTGGACGCCGTCCGGCGAAACCTGCACCGAACGGATCACGCCGCCGTGGCCGGTCATGTCGGCGTGACAAAGCCCGGATTGAAGCGCGAAAAGAGCCGCCAACAGGGCGCCAAGGCACCATGAACAGGTCGTCCTTGCGGTCAGGCGGCGCCAATACCCCAGCAAGACGTCCCCCCTCGGTGGAAACCGGACAGTATGCTACACGTTAATCCCCACGCAGTGACGGGTTCAAGGACGAACGGATGCGGGAAACCAACGACTTCTGGCGCAACTCAGGCTTCCATCTGACCCGCCCTGATGACGCCGGCCACCTGCTGGTGACGCCGGATCTCGTCCGCGCCTACCTGTTCCGTCCGGAGGTGGCACCGGTCGAGGAATCCTGCGCTGCTGAACTGGCCCTGCACGAAGCGCTGGTCGGCGATCCGTTCCGGGCGGTCAGCGAGGCGGAGATCGACGCTTTCGAGGATCCCGATGCCCGCGACAATTACCGCATGGTCCTCAGATTTCGGGACCGTCTGCTGACGGCGGGCACTCTCGAGCGGGCCTATATGGATCTCTTCAAGGGAGGGGAGAAGATCGATATCCCGCCGTTATTCATCGATCATCTCGCCCATGCCGTCGCGCGCGGCATGCTTGATGGCGAGGACGACGCATTCGTTCTCCGCGCCGCCGAACTGCTGTTCCGCGAGCAGGTGGTGACGGTCATCGAGGGCGCCATCATCCTGGCGGACGGCGAGACCGTGGACCTCAGCCGGGAGCGTCGGCAATCCGGCGCCTTCAGTCTGATTCAAATCGCGCGGGCGCCCGATGCGGCAAACGAAGGGGTCGAGATCGAGGTTCTCTCCGAGGAAAACGCCGCCGCCTATTTCGAGCGTTCGGAACAGTTCGACATGGCTCTCGATATCACCTTCCCGCGCCCCGGGCTCGATGCCTTCGCCAGGGTGCTGGAACGGTGGGTGCTGCATTTCCTCGGCGCGGAAGTTGAGATCCAGCCGACCCAGCAGATCACCGATGAACGTTGGGTCTGGCATATCGGTCTCGACAGCGAGGCGACGGGGCTGCTGAACGATCTCTACAATGGGCGCTCGGTCAGCGAGGAGCGCAACGCCCGGCTCTTGTCGCTGTTCCGCCTGACCTTCCGTGATCCCTCGGCAATGCGCGCGGATATCGCGGGAAGGCCTGTCTATCTGGCGCTATGCCGCGCCGCATCGGGACGGCTGGCCCTGAAACCGCAGAATTTGCTGGTCAATATGCCGCTCGCGGCACCGGCGTGACCGAAGATCAATCTGTGTCGATTTTAGCGTCGAAGGAGAGGGTTTTCGTCTCGCCGCCGCCGATGGTCAGTTCCATGCGCAGGGACACGGGACCTTTGTTGGAGGCGAGGGCGGCTTCGATCGCGTTGTGGGATTCGACGCCGACGCGTTTCAGAAATTTGCGGATCTGCATGGTCTGTTCTTCGCTGCTCACGAGAGGCTCTCCATTGGTCGCCGGCGGTGGAACCGTATAGTCTACGGGCATCATAACCCGAGCCGGCGGAGCGCCAAGCGATGATCAATCAATTTCCGTTCGCGGGTTTTCCGGTTGCCGTGCTGGGCCTGGGTCCGCATGGCCTGGCCGCGGCGCGGGCGCTGCATCTGAGCGATGCGGAGGTGTGCGCCTGGGACGAGGACCCGGTCTTGCGCGCCGCCGCCGAGGAGGAGGGAATCCCGGTCGCCGATCTTTCCGCCATCGCCGATTGGCGCGAGTTCGTCAGCCTCGTGATCGACCCGGAAATTCCGCATCATGGCGAGGCCAGCCACCCGCTGGTCAAGGCCGCGCGCGGCGGCCAGTGCGAGGTGATCGTGGACAGTGAATTGCTGGCCCGCGCCCAGCGCGATGCCCGCTACGTGGCGCTGGTCGATCGGTCATCTGTGCCGATGACCCTGGATCTGTTCGCCCACATGCTCTCCGTCACCGGCAACGAGACTGAGGTCGGCGGTGATCCGGAGCGTCCGATCCTGGATCTGCATGAGCTCGATCTCGGGGGGACCTATGTGCTGGACATGCGACCCGGGCGGGCCGATGCGACGGTCTCCATCACCTTCGATGCCGCCGTGCTCCTGGATATCGGGACCGGCGGCTGGGGGGCGTATGGCGGAACCGACGAGGTTGTGAGCGCCGTTCGGTGGATCTTTCACCGCCAGACCGGACCGCGCGGCGCGGTCGTCGCCGTCGATACCGAGGTGGGCAAGCGCGTCGCCAAGGAGCTTCAGGGTCGCCGTCAACAGGTCGTCATCCCGGTTTCCGGGCGGTCCCGCGTTGCGGGTGGGGTCTATGTCGCCGGCGGTGTGCTGTATGACGACATCGCCGGGCGCGCTGTCGCCGTGATGCCGATGCCGGAGGGAGGCGATGTGCCTGGCATGGCGCTGCGGGTCGCGGCAGCGTACGCGGCGGCGAGCCTGCTGGATGTTCAGCCGCACGCCGCCATGGCCAGCCTCAGGAGCTTCCTGGATACAAGAGACGCCGCGTCCCAGGACTGATCAGTCGAAGAGGCGGGGGTCTTTCAAGGTGATTGCGAAGGCGGCGATCGCCCGCACGTCTTCATAGGTGATGTGGACGTCCGGCATTGAGACCGGTGGTCCCATCGGCGGCGTCCGGTCCGGCAGATAGACAAAGGAAAGATGGGGTAGCCGGGCGAAGAAGGTCTCGAAACTCTCGGCTCCGTCCTTCATGCTCGCCAAAAGCTGGAACGACGGCGTACTGCCAATGCCGCCGAACTTGTTGTGGTCGCCGATCACATGGCAAAAGGCGCAATGCCTGATCGCAAGTGCCTTGCCCGGGGCCGTTTCCCTGCCTTGCGCCGCCGCGCCGGCATGCGGCAGACCGAGCAACGGAACCAGGGCCAAGCCGCACAACAGAAAGGCCCGGACAGTCGCAATCCTGATCGCGGCGCGTGGACCGGCTGCGGTCTCAGCCCAGGTACCGCTACTTCGCGGCCGCCACCCCTTCCCGCGCGGCCTCGCGCCGGGCGAAGCCTTCATAGCCTTTTCTCCGCACCTCGTCGCATTTGGCGCGATAGGCATCGACGCCACCGATATAGGGCAGGAAAATCCGGGGCTTGCCGGGAATATTCGCGCCCATGTACCAGGAATTCGCTTTCGGGTAGAGCGTCTTGTAGGCCACCTCGTTGACATGCTCGACCCATGCATCCTCGGCTTCGCGCGTGGGCTCAATGGTATCGAGACCGGCATCGCGGAGATCCGAAATAGTGTCCACGACCCAGTCCACGTGCTGCTCAATCGACACCATCATGTTCGAAAGAACCGACGGGCTGCCGGGACCGGTGATCATAAACATGTTCGGGAAGCCCTCGGTCGTCAACCCGAGATAGGTGCGCGGCCCGGCATGCCATTTTTCCTTCAGCTTGGTGCCGTTCCGGCCCTGGATATCGATCTTGAACAGGGTGCCGGTCATGGCATCGAAGCCGGTGGCGAATACGATCGCATCGAACTCATAGCTTTGTCCGGCCACAGTGAGGCCGTTCGCGGTCAGACTGTCGATCGGATCCCGGCTGACATCCACCAGCGCCACATTCTCGCGGTTGAAGGTCTCGAAATAGTGGCTGTCCACGCAGATGCGCTTGGTGCCGATCGGATATCCCTTCGCCGCCAGAAGCTCGGCGGTTTTCGGATCCTTGACGATTGAGCGGATTTTGTTGCGCACGAACTCCGCCGCGGCATCGTTCGACTTCTGGTTGACGGCCAGGTCGTTGAACGCCGCCATGAAATAGGTGCCGCCGATCTCCCACCGTTTCTCGAGAATCTCCTGGCGCTCAGCCTCGCCCACCGAAAGGGCGGAGAAGTCGTTCAGATTCGCCAGCACGCCGTTCTTGGTCTTCCTGGCGTCAGCCCGGAACTTGCGATAGTCCGATTTCCAGGACTGCTCATAGTCCTCGGTCATCGGGCAATTGCGGGTCGGGATCGAATAGTTCGGCGTCCGCTGAAACACGGTAAGATGACCGGCCTGTTCGGCGATGACCGGAATCGCCTGGATCGCGGACGACCCGGTGCCGATGATGCCGACGCGCTGGCCGGAAAAGTCGACACCCTCATGCGGCCACTCGCCGGTATGGTAGACCTTCCCCTTGTAATCCTTGAGGCCCGGAAATTCGGGGTGTTGCGTGGAGGAGAGACATCCGGTCGCCATGATCAGGAACTGGCAGGTGATGCGTTCTCCCTTATCGGTTTCGACGCTCCAGCGTTGCGCGCTTTCATCGAAGCGGGCGGCTTCCACCGTGGTGTTGAATTCGATGCCGCGCCGAAGATCGAAGCGCTCGGCGACGTGGCGCGCATAGTCGAGGATTTCCGGCTGCGCGGAGAAGCGCTCGCTCCACTTCCATTCCTGCTGCAACTCCTCGGAGAACGAGTAGGAATACTGCATGCTTTCGACGTCGCAACGCGCGCCGGGATAGCGGTTCCAGTACCAGGTGCCGCCCACGTCGCTGGCCCGTTCGATCACGCGGGTCGTCAGACCCAGCCCCCGCAGCTTGTGTAGCAGGTATAGGCCCGAAAACCCGGCGCCGACGATAACGACATCGGTGTTGCTGGACTTTGAAGTTTTTGAACTGACTGGTGCGGATGCGCGATCGGACATCGATAAACTCCGGGCAGGATTCTGGCTGATGAATACCCCACAAACCAGCAAAATGCCAGGGAGGATCAGGTTTTCAGGGTCATGAAACAGATAGGTGAACGAGGTGCCCGGGCGGAACCTGGCCCAATTCGCGCCGATCTTCGCCAGGTCTGGGGCACGGCTCCTGCCCGGGCTGCCCGCCGATCGTTACCCGACAACTGGTCACCGGCGGACCCGCCCCACCCATCCCGTGACAGGCATGCCCAGATTTCGGGGGAGGATTTCCGGGGGCGACGATTTACGCGGGGACATTTTCGCGGGGACTGGGG
>JAYOEU010000038.1:633-29122 GCA_038116915.1 Alphaproteobacteria bacterium | reverse complement strand
GCTCGGATACCCTGTTCGGCGGCCAGGACAACGACACGCTGAGCGGCGGCGCCGGCGCGGACAGCCTGCTTGGAAACAAGGGCGACGATCTGCTGGTCGGCGGGCTCGGTGCCGACACGTTCAGAAGCGGGACGGGCAACGGCGATGACACGATCGCCGACTTCAATTTCCTCGAGGGTGACCCGATCAATAATTTCTCTAACGTCGCGAGCTTCAACGATACCGGCGACGGCGCCTTCATCACCTATGCCGACGGCAGCACGGTGACCCTGATCGGCGTGTCGGTGGCATCGCTGAGCGACGCGGCGTTTATCTAGCGGAGGCACAATACGGCGTTGTTGAGAGCGGGCTGGGGGAATTTGATTTCCGTCACCCCGCGGCAGCGCGGGGGCCATTCCTCCGGCGGTGCCGTATCTCGTGTTATTCAATTTGAGCGCGGTCTGAGCCAGCGACCCGGCGAACGGGCCAGAGGAATGGTTCCCGCCCTACGGCGGGATGACGCTTGTAAAGATTTTGGGGCGTGGCGTCAGTCGGCAGTTGTGTCGTTTTCCTCCTCAGTCGCCGCCTTGAGCTTGTCGCGTTCCCTCAAGCCGAGACCAAGCGCCGCGAGGCCAAGGATGATCAACCAGAGCGGCCGGGTCCAGGGTACGAACAGCTCGACAGAGACGATCTGGTTCGGAAAGTCGCGCAGATACAGCACCGGCATGGTGACGCCGGGCGCCAGTTTGCGATGATCGGACTCAACGATGCCGTGCGCGCCCGTTCCCGGAAGGGCGAGCAGACGCACTGCATAGCGGGCGTAGTCCTCGGACGGCTCCTCGACCCGGATGATCTCGGCATCGCTCGCATCCGCCCCGGTCAGGTACGCCGTGTACCGCTGTCCGGTGAACACCGCGCCGCCGAAGGCCAGCGCGGAGACCACGAAAAGCACCGTCGGGGTCGGGTTCAGCAACCGCCGGATGAAGGACATCCGGAGCGGAAGTTGCGAGCGTGACACGGGTCCGCCTCCATACCGAAAGGGCCGCTCGACGGCGGCCCTTGGGTCACTTTTGGGTCTGCCGCGTCACGCGCTGACGGTCGAGGCGACGCCCTTTTGCTTCAAGTAGTCGTTCAGCTCGCCGGTCTCGTACATCTCGCGCACGATGTCGCAGCCGCCCACGAACTCCCCCTTCACATAGAGCTGGGGAATGGTCGGCCAGTCGGAGAAGGCCTTGATGCCGTCGCGCACCGCCGGATCCTCCAGCACGTTCAGGCTCTTGAACTTGATCCCCATATGGGTGAGCACCTGAACCACGGCGGCGGAGAAGCCGCATTGCGGAAATACCGGCGTGCCCTTCATGAACAGGAACACGTCGGAGCCGTTGATCTCGTTCTGGATGCGCTCGCGCGTTGCGTCGTCAAGCATGATGAAAATCCCTCAAGGGTTTGCGGTTGTTGAGTCAGGCGTCCGGTGTCGCGGTCTGCAAAGCCAGCGCGTGCAACTCGTTGCCCATGCGGCCCTTCAACGACGCGTATACCATCTGGTGCTGCTGAACGCGGGTCTTTCCGGCGAAGGCGGCGGAAACAACGTGCGCCGCGTAATGATCGCCGTCGCCGCGCAGATCCTCGATCGTAATCTTTGCGTCGGGGAACTCCTCCAGGATCAGGCGTTCGATTTCTCCGGCGTCCATCGCCATGGCGGTCTCGTCTCCTAGAGGGGCGTCAGGCGCCCCGCATATACTCCGGCAGCCACCCTTCGTGCCGGGAGCGTAGCATGTCCAGGGATATGGAGTCACCGGGCCCGAGTGTCAACTGGCCGTCACCGGTCACTTGTCCGATCACGCTTGCGGGAACACCGGCGGCGCGTGCCCCGGCGAGCACGGTGTCCGCGTCACTCGTGGTAATGAGATAGCGCGCCTGATCCTCGCCGAACAGCAAAGCGTGCGCCGGCCCACCGCCGGGCTCGTCCAGCGCCGCGCCGAGGCCGCGCGAGGCGAGGGCCATTTCCGCCACCGCGACCGCGATGCCGCCATCCGAAAGATCGTGGCAGGCAGACACCCGTCCATCCTGGATCAGGGCGCGGACAAAGGCCCCGTTCGCTTTCTCGATCGCGAGATCGACCGGCGGCGGCGCGCCTTCCTCCCGGCCTTCGATTTCCCGCAGATAGATGGACTGGCCAAGCCAGCCGGAAGTCTCGCCGATCACGATCACCGCATCGCCGGCCTGCTTGAAGGCGATCGTCGCGTACTTGGATGCATCCGGCAGGATGCCGACGCCGCCGATCACCGGGGTCGGCAGGATCGCCTCGCCGTCGGTCTCGTTGTAGAGCGAGACATTGCCGGAAACGACCGGGAATTCGAGCTGCTTGGCGGCGGCGCGCATGCCGGCGATACAGCCGACGAACTGGCCCATGATCCGGGGGCGCTCGGGATTGCCGAAGTTCATGTTGTTGGTCAGCGCCAGTGGCGTGGCACCGGTCGCCGTGAGGTTGCGCCAGGCTTCGGCCACGGCCTGGGCGCCGCCGGTCTCTGGGTGCGCGGCGCAGTAGCGCGGCGTGCAGTCCACGGTCATCGCCAGGGCCTTGGCCGTATCGCGGACCCGCACCACCGCCGCGTCACCGCCCGGGCGCACGATGGTGTCGTTCATGACGAGATGGTCGAACTGCTCCCAGATCCAGCGCCGGCTGGCGAGATCCGGAGAGGCCATCAGCGTTGCCAGTGCACCCGTTAATGACGCCGGCGCCGGAACATCCGCCGCATTGATGACCGATGGCGCCGGCGTCGCTTCCCAAGGGCGGTCGTATTCCGGCGACTGGTCCACCATCGGATCGATCGGGATATCCGCCTGCACCGTGCCGTCCTTCTTGATGACCAGCCGGCCGGTGGTGGTCAGCCGTCCGATGATCGCGAAATCCAGCCCCCAGCGCTCAAAGATCGCCCGCGCCTTGGCCTCGGCCTCGGGTTTGAGGACCATGAGCATGCGTTCCTGGCTTTCCGAGAGCATGATCTCGTAGGCGGTCATCGCCTCTTCGCGCACCGGCACGGCGTCGAGGTCGAGTTCCATGCCGAGGCCGCCCTTGCCGGCCATCTCGACCGAAGAGGAGGTGAGGCCGGCCGCGCCCATATCCTGGATCGCGATGATCGCGTCCTCGGCCATTAGTTCGAGGCAGGCTTCCAGCAGCAGCTTCTCGGTGAACGGGTCGCCGACCTGTACCGTCGGGCGCTTCTCCTCCGCATCCTCGTTGAACTCCGCCGAGGCCATGGTGGCACCGTGGATGCCGTCGCGTCCGGTCTTGGCGCCGACATAGATCACCGGGTTCCCGGCGCCGGCGGCGGCGGAATAGAAGATCCGGTCGGCGGGCGCCAGACCGACGGTCATGGCGTTGACCAGGATGTTGCCGTTATAGGCGCGGTGAAAATTCACCTCGCCTGCCACCGTCGGCACGCCGATGCAGTTGCCGTAGCCGCCGATCCCCGCCACCACGCCGGAGACCAGATGGCGTGTCTTGGGATGCGCCGGATCGCCGAAACGAAGCGCGTTGAGATTGGCGATCGGCCGGGCGCCCATGGTGAAGACATCCCGCAGGATGCCGCCGACACCGGTCGCCGCGCCCTGATAGGGCTCGATGAAGCTCGGATGGTTGTGGCTCTCGATCTTGAAGACGGCGGCCTGACCGTCGCCGATATCGATGACCCCGGCGTTCTCGCCCGGCCCCTGGATCACCTGCGGTCCCTCGGTAGGCAGTGTTTTCAGCCATTTCTTCGAGGATTTGTAGGAACAGTGCTCCGACCACATCGACGAGAAGATGCCGAGCTCGGTCAGGCTCGGCTCGCGCTCCAGAATCTCCAGGATGTTCGCGTATTCCTGTTCCGACAGCCCGTGTTCGGTGGCCTGCTCCAGGCTGATGGTGGCGTTGGCGATGCTCATGACAGGGCCTCCACCAGGGCCTTGAACATCGGCTGGCCGTCGATGCCGCCGAGGGCGGGGTCGGTGGCGTTCTCGGGATGCGGCATGAAACCCAGCACCCGGCGGTTTTCGCTCAACACGCCGGCGATCGAGCGGGCCGAACCGTTGGGATTGCCCGCTTCGCTCGTCTCGCCTTCGGCGTCGACATAGCGGAAGGCGACCCGGTCCTCACCCTCGAGCCGGTCCAGCGTCGCGTCATCGGCGAAATAGTTGCCGTCATTATGGGCGACCGGGATCGACAGGCATTGGCCCTTGGCATAGCCGGAGGTGAAGAGCGATCCCGTCGTCTCCACCCGCAGATCCAGATTGCGGCAGATGAATTTCAGCCCGGCATTGCGCATCAGCGCGCCCGGCAGCAGCCCGATTTCGGTCAGAACCTGAAACCCGTTGCAGACGCCAAGGACCGCCGCGCCGGCGCCGGCGCGCTCAACCACGGTTCGCATGGCCGGAGCCCGGGCGGCCATCGCGCCCGCCCGCAGATAGTCGCCATAGGCGAAACCGCCGGGAACCACTATCAGGTCGACGTCGGGAATTGCGGTGTCGGTGTACCAGATCATGGCCGGGTCCCGCCCGGAGATGCGCTTCAGGGCAAGCGCCATATCGCGTTCGCGATTGGTGCCGGGAAAGACGATGATGGCTGATTTCATGAACGTGCGGTCACCGGATTGGGCGGGCGGTCTCGCGACCGGTCAGGCCGTCGTAGGAATGGGCGGAAACTACGCGCGGCCATGGCGCATTGCAAGGTTGTGGGGCGAAGCCGTCGAAGCGGTTGATTTGAACGGGAACTCGGCGGCCCGGCGGTTGTTCCGAAGCGCTTGGTGCGCAGGAAATTTCGAATCGGCGCTGCTGTGAATTCGTAAGATCGACGTTTGTGAGGACATTTAAGAACTCGTCGCCTTGGCGAAGGCCAGGGCGACGGGAATGTCGGCGAGGCATGATCAAACTGGGTGTGGCCTGCGCTGGCGCGGATCACTCGGCGGCGCCGAGATGTTCCTCGGGTTCCAAATCGAAGAGCGGGAAGAACGCTTCCGGGTCCTGGGCTCCGGCGACCGCATAGCGGCGATTGAAGATGAAGCAGGGCACGCCGGTAATGCCGTTCTCATAGGCGTATCTTGTTTCGGCCGCGACTTCGCGCTGGCCGTGATCGCCTCCGAGATACTTTCTCGCGGCGGCGCCATCGAGACCGGTTTCCTCGGCGATCTCGGTGAGCACGCCGGTCGAGCCGATATCCCGGCCGTCGAAGAAATACGCGCGGAACAGCTTCTCGACCAGCGGGTCCGCCTGCTCCTGATGCGTGGCCCAGTAGATCAGCCGGTGCGCCCTGACCGTGTTCGGAGTTCGCTGGATTTTCTCGAACGCGAACTCCAGGTCCACGCTTCGCCCGGCATCGCGGATGTTGCCGTAGATCTGGTTCGCTCGCTCCGGGCCGCCGAACTTGGCGTCGATATAGTGCTGGCGCAGCATGCCGTCGCGCGGCATGTCCGGATTGAGCTGGAAAGCCCGCCACTGGATGACGACATTCCGGTCCGGCCGTGCCGCAAGCGCCCTTTCCAGGCGCCGTTTGCCGATAAAGCACCAGGGACAGATCACATCGGAAAACAGATCAATCCGGATCGTCGACATCATGCATGCTCCGGCTTTTTCGGTTTTCGACCGGACCGTGACCCCGGTATACAAGGTGTTCGACACCTGGGTTCCGAACCGAATCCGCCCCGTGCAGCCTCGGGAAGATCTTGCGATGACGATATACGAGGATGGCCTCGCCGCCAACAACGCCAACTATGCGCCGATGACGCCGGCTGATTTCCTAGAGCGCGCCGCCGCGACATGGCCTGACAAGGTGGCGGTCGTTCATGGTGCGCTTCGCGTCACCTACCGCGAGTTGCTGTCACGAGCCCGGCGCATGGCGTCGGCGCTCAGCCGGCGCGGGATCACGCGCGGCGATGTCGTCTCCATTATCGCGCCCAACACGCCGGCGATGCTGGAGGCGCATTACGGGGTGATCATGGCCGGCGCGGTTCTGAATGCATTGAACTACAGGCTCGATGCGCCGACGATCGCCTTCATTCTGGAGCATGGCGGCTCGAAGCTGGTTCTGGTGGATCGGGAGTTTTCGGCGGTGATGACCGATGCGCTCGGGCGCATGGACGCACCACCGCCGGTGGTCGGCATCGACGATGTCTTGGCCACGAGCGGCGAGGTGCTGGGCGACACGGACTACGAAAGCTTCCTCGCCGAAGGGGATCCGGACGCACCCTGGACCCGACCCGCCGACGAATGGGAGTCGATGGCGCTGAACTATACCTCGGGGACCACCGGCAACCCGAAGGGCGTGGTGTTTCATCATCGCGGCGCGTTCCTGAACGCCATGGGCAACGCGATTGCCTTCGGGCTCGACACCCACAGCCGGTATCTCTGGACCCTGCCGATGTTCCACTGCAATGGCTGGACCTTCACCTGGGCGGTGACGGCGGTCGGCGGAACCCATGTCTGCCTGCGCGCGGTTGACCCGCCGCTGATCTTCAAGCTGATCGAGGAGCACAAGGTCAGCCACATGTGCGGGGCGCCGATCGTATTGAACATGTTGGTCCACGCGCCGGCGGAGGCGAAGCGAAGCTTCGCCCATTCCGTGGAAATCGCAACAGGCGGCGCCGCGCCGCCAAGCGCGGTGATCGCCTCGATGGAGCGGATGGGCTTCAAGGTGCTGCATCTCTATGGCCTGACGGAAACCTACGGCCCGTCGGGGATCTGCGCCTGGCCGCCGGAATGGGACGGGTTGGAACTTGACGCCAAGGCCTCGCGCATGGCGCGCCAGGGCGTCGGCTATCCGACGCTGGAAGGCTTCCGCGTGGTCAATCCCGACACCGGCGAGGACGTCCCGCCGGACGGCGAGACCATGGGCGAGATCTGGATCCGCGGCAACACGGTGATGAAGGGGTACCTGAAGAACCCGGACGCATCGGCCGAGGCCTTCGCCGGTGGCTGGTTCCACAGCGGTGATCTCGCGGTGATGCATGCCGACGGCTATGCGGAGGTGAAGGACCGCTCGAAGGACATCATCATCTCCGGCGGCGAGAACATCTCCTCGCTGGAGGTCGAGGAAGCGCTCTACAAGCACCCCCGGATCATGGAGGCCGCCGTGGTCGCGCGGCCGGACGAAAAATGGGGCGAGACACCTTGCGCGTTCGTCACCATGGCGCCGGGCCAGGAGGCGCTCAGCGAGGCCGACGTGATCGCCTGGTGCCGCGAGAAGATGGCGCATTACAAGGCGCCGCGAACGGTGATCTTCGGCGAGTTGCCGAAGACCTCAACCGGCAAGATCCAGAAATTCCTGCTGCGGGACCGGGCACGGGCGCTGTAGCGGGGGCGAGACAAACGGCAACAGGACCCTTCGAGACGCGCGCAAGGGCGGGCTCCTCAGGGTGAGTGGAAATTCTGTTCGATATTATGAGTTTTGCCCCTCGAGACGCGCGCAAGGGCGCGTTCCTAAGAGTGAGTTGACTATTTTCATTTAAATTCGGAGTGCTGCTCATCCTGAGGAGCCACGAAGTGGCGTCTCGAAGGAGGACCGCCCGCGCCCGGTTTTCAACAGCCCACTGAAATTCGCGCACTCCCGACGGGTCAATCGACGGGAAACCGGTCACGATAGGCGATCATCGCTCCGAGGCTTTCGGCTTCGTACACGCCGCGCGCAATAGCTCTGGCGAGACAGTTCGCCGCGTGGCCGCCCAATAGAGCAAGATCGCGCACAGGGTCCCGCAAAGCGGCGCGCCCCGTCGCCATGGCGAAGACCGTATCGCCATCCAAAGGCGTGTGAGCCGGGCGGACCGCGCGGGCGAGCCCGTCCTGGGCCATGATCGCGAGCCGCCGGGCCTGGGCCTTGCCGAGAGCGGCATCGCAGGCGACAACCGCGATCGTCGTGTTCGCGCCGGATACGGGCTGCTTCGGAATGCGGACAGCGGCGGTATCGAAGCCGTCGGGCGGGCGGCGGCCACCGAATTCCCCGTCGATCTCCATATCCCAGGCGAAGAAACATCCGGTGTCCGCCAGGAGCGTGTCGCCGACACAGTTCACCGCCGCCAGCGCGCCGACCGTGATGCCGAGTTCCTCTATGACCATGGACGCGGTGCCGAGGCCGCCCTTGAGCGCGCCCGCCTTGGCGCCGAGCCCCGCGCCGGCATTGCCGAGCGTGAAACTCCCGCCCGCCGCCTCCGCCGCCCGGTGACCAAGGCTCCAGTAGGGCGGCTCCGGTCCCCAATCCTTGTCGCCACCGTTCGCCAGGTCGAACAGGATCGCCTGCGGCACGATCGGGACGGTGGCCGAGGCGATGGAAAAACCACGTCCCCGCGCGGCGAGCCAGGACATCACGCCGCCCGCCGCGTCGAGACCGAAGGCAGAGCCGCCGGACAGAACGATGGCCTGGACCTCTTCGATGGTGCCGTCGGGGCTCAGCAGTTCGATGTCGCGGCTTCCGGTCCCGCCGCCTCGCGTGTCGACCGATGCGACCGCCGGCTGCTCGGGAAGCACCACGGTCACACCCGACCAGGCCCTATGGTCTTCGGCGTTGCCGACCAGAATGCCCGGAACATCGGTGATCGCGTTTCTCGGCCCCGGGGGCATGATCCGGTTTCTCCAAGGCTGACAAGGTGTCCGATTTGGACACGCTAGCACGGGCCGCCGAGCCGTCGAAGCCACGTTTGGCGCGTGGTGGTAGCGATATTTCAAGAATCACCGGATAATGGCGCAACCCGAAGGCGACGTCGCGTCGTCGTCGCATCTCGAAAGGAACTCAATGTTATGCGGCATTCCGTAAAGCTTCTCGCGACGCTGGCGATGGTGCTTTTTCTGGCCGGCTGCTTCGGCGACACCAAGGCCGACATCCTGAAGAAGGCCAAGGGCGCTGATACGGTGGAGCAGTTGGAGGCGGCGCTTGGCAAGCCGGACGAGGTCGACAAGATCGGCCCGCTGGAGCAGTGGAGCTAAGACGCCACCGACGGCAAGGTGGTCTTCGCTATCGTTGCTGGCAAGGTCACTCTGGAGGCAACCAAGGACAAGGCGAAGAATTGAGGCGTAAGGTTTCGTCCATTTTCGTCGCCCCGCGCTTGACGCGGGGCCGAAACCTGAAGCGACTGCGGTTGATCGATGGCGGAGCGTGGTCTCGGCAAAATGCGACGGCGATGAAGATCAATGGGATCTTCCGGGCGTAGCGTGGACAATTCTCAGGCGTCGGTCCCGGATCAAGTCCGGGACGACGTTGGAGAACTTGCACCCGACAGAGGTTGAAAAAGACGTGTATCGATCGCGCCCGCAACGTCATTTTGTTGGCATTCGAGGCGTCCAGGCTGTATATCCGCAGCTCGCAACGACCCAGGACCGACGATGGCGACTCTCGATTCCGAGATCTCGCGGCGCAGGACTTTCGCGATCATCTCGCATCCCGACGCCGGCAAGACGACGCTGACCGAAAAGCTGCTGCTGTTCGGGGGCGCGATTCAGATGGCCGGCGCGGTCAAGGCGCGGGGCGACCGGCGGCGCGCGCATTCGGACTGGCTCAAGGTGGAACGCGAGCGTGGCATTTCGGTCGCCTCCTCGGTCATGAGCTACGAGTATGGCGGCCATGCCTTCAACCTGCTCGACACGCCGGGGCATGAGGATTTCTCGGAAGACACCTACCGGACGCTGACCGCCGTCGACTCCGCCGTTATGGTGATTGATGCCGCGCGCGGTATCCAGGAACAGACCCGCAAGCTGTTCGAGGTGTGCCGGCTGCGCGACATGCCGATCGTCACCTTCATCAACAAGATGGACCGCGAGGCGCAGGACCCGTTCGATCTGCTGGACGAGATCGAACAGGCGTTGCAGATCGAGGTGACGCCGGCAAGCTGGCCGATCGGCATGGGGCAGCTCTTCAAGGGCTGTTATGACCTTCTGAACGACCGGTTGATGCTGGTCGAGAAGGGCAGCGCGGAAGAACCCGACCCGGGCCTCACCTGCGACGGCTTGAACGATCCCAAGCTCGATGCGCTGTTGCCCGCGAGCGCGGTCGCCGAATTGCGCGAACAGGTCGAAATGGCGCGTGGCCTCTGCCCGGCCTTCGAGGCAGGCCCGTTTCTCGAAGGCAACCGGACGCCGGTCTTTTTCGGCAGCGCGATCAACAATTTCGGAGTGCGCGAGCTGCTGCGCGGCCTCGTCAGTTTCGCGCCGGCGCCGCGTCCGCAACCCTCAGCGGAGCGCAAGGTCGCGCCAGATGAGGACAAGGTCTCGGCCTTCGTATTCAAGATCCAGGCGAACATGGACGCCAAGCACCGCGACCGCATCGCCTTCGCCCGGCTCTGCTCCGGCCATTTCAAGCGGGGGATGAAGCTGAAGCATGTGCGAAGCGGCAAGCAGATCAACGTGCACAACGCAGTGATGTTCCTCGCCCGCGAGCGTGAATTGGCCGAGGAGGCCTATCCCGGCGATATCATCGGCATTCCCAATCACGGTAATCTCCGGATCGGCGACGCGCTGACCGAGGGTGAGGTGCTGCGTTTCAACGGAATTCCAAGTTTCGCGCCGGAAATGCTTCAGCGGGTGCGGCCCCTCGATCCGATGCGGGCCAAGCATCTCGGCCGCGCGGTCACGCAACTGGCCGAGGAGGGCGTCGCGCGGGTGTTCCGTACCAATATCGGTTCGAACTGGATTGTCGGTGTCGTCGGTACCTTGCAATTCGAGGTTCTAGCCGACCGGATCCGCACCGAGTACGACATTCCCGTTCTCTTCGAGGCGGCGGCATTGCACACCGCGCGCTGGATCGACGCCGACGACCCGGCGGAGGTCAAGCGCTTCGTCGACAAGAACCAGGGGGACCTTGCCCATGATCATGACGATCTGCCGGTTTTCCTGGCCCGCAACGCCTGGCATCTGCAACACACCGCGGAGGCCTGGCCGAAGGTGCGGTTCCTGAAGACGCGGGAGCAGACGGCTTAGCGCAAACGCCTGTCCCAGCCGGGACGGGCGCGAACCGAAGGAAAACGACCATGGTCGACGCACAGGATACCGGCGAGAGGACTTTGCCCGCGAAGGCCGATGTGGTGATCATCGGTGCCGGCATCATCGGTACCGCCGCGGCCTATTATCTCGCCAAGAGCGGGTATTCCGTCGTGCTGTGCGAAAAGGGCCGGATCGCGGGCGAGCAGTCCTCCCGCAACTGGGGGTTCGTGCGTCAGCAGGGCCGTGACCCCGCCGAAATTCCGCTGATCATTGAGAGCCTGCGGATCTGGCGCGGTCTTGCCGAAGAGACGGGAGAGGATCTCGGCTTCAAGCAGGCCGGCGTCTTCTATCTCGCCGATACGGATGAGCAGGTCGCCGCCTACGAAGACTGGATGGAACACGCCAAGCAATATCAGATCGACACTCGGCTGATGACCCGGCGCGACATCGACGAGCGGCTGCCCGGCGCCACCGGTCGGTGGATCGCGGCGCTCCATACGCCGAGTGACGGGCGCGCGGAGCCGGGCCTTGCCGCTCCGGCCCTGGCGCGCGCCGCGACCCGCCATGGCGCGGTCATCGCGACCGAATGCGCGGTCCGTGGGCTGGAAAAGGAAGCCGGCCGGGTGTCCGGCGTGGTGACCGAATTTGGCCGGGTGCGCACCGATACGGTGCTGTGCGCCGCCGGCGCCTGGTCGTCGCTGTTCTGCGCCCGCCACGGCATCACCCTGCCGCAGTTGAAGGTTCGCTCGTCGGTGTTCCGGACCGGCCCCGCGCCCCTGGTCACCGAGCATGCGATCTGGTGCCGGGATGTTGCCTTCCGCCGTCGCCGGGACGGGGGCTACACGGTGGCTCATGGAGCGGCGACCGAGGCTCCTATCGTGCCGGATACCCTGCGATGGATGCGCAAGTTCATGCCGGCCTTCAAGGCGGAGCGGAACCGCCTGCGGCTGCGCCTCGATCATCGCTTCTATACCGAACTGATGACGTCGCGGCGCTGGAACCTGGAGGGGCCTAGCCCGTTCGAGGAAACCCGGGTGAATGACCCGGCGCCGAGCAAGACCATTCTTGCCGAAGCCTCGGCCAATCTGCGGCGGCTGTTTCCCGCGCTCAAGGACGTGCCGATCGTCGAGACCTGGGCGGGTCTGATCGACGTCACCCCGGACGCGGTGCCGGTGATCGCGCCGGTTGCCTCGGTGCCGGGCTTCTATCTCGCGACCGGTTTCAGCGGCCATGGCTTCGGGATCGGCCCTGGCGCCGGCAAACTGGCCGCCGAAATGGTCACCGGAAGGCCGACCAGCGTGGATGCGGCGCCGTTCCGCCTGGAGCGCTTCTTCGGCGGTTAAAGGACGCTTCGAGACCGGCCTTCGGCCCTCCTCAGGGCGAGAGAAACCCCCAAACACCCACCCTGAAGAGGGCGCCTTGGCGCCCGTCTCGAAGGGTTATGCCGATGACAGCGGAATCCGCCGCTATGCCTTCAGCTCCGCCAGGATCGCCGCGCGGTTCTCGTCGAGATTCGGCGCGGGCGCGCGGGATGTCGGGTCGGTGAAACCGGAGATCTTTACCGGGTTACCGACCGCGCGCATCGGGCCGGTGATCGGATCGTCGATATCGATGATCATGTTGCGCGCCAGGGTCTGAGGGTGATCGGCGGCCTGGGCGACATTGTTGATCGGACCGCAGGGCACGCCGGCCTTGTCCATCACCGCGATCCAGTGCGCGGTGGTGTTGGTCTTCAGCACCGCCTCCATCTCGTCCTTGATGGCGTCGACATTCTGGTTTCGGAGATCATTGGACGCATAGCGCGGGTCGCTCGCCCATTCCGGTTTGCCCATGCCCTCGGCCATCTTGGCGAACAGGGAGTCATTGCCGGCGGAGATGATGATGTAGCCGTCCTTGGTCTCGTAGGCCTCGAAAGGGGTGATCGAGGGGTGGCGCGCTCCCAGCGGGCCGGGCGCCTTGCCGCTGGTGAAATAGCGCATCACCGCGTTTTCCAGCAACGCGACCTGACAGTCCAGCATGCCGATATCCACCTTGGTGGCCTCGCCGGTGGCCTGGCGATGGAAGAGCGCCGCCTGAATTCCGATCGTTGCATAGAGACCGGAACCGATATCGCCGATCGACATGCCGATTCGCGTCGGCGGCGTGCCCGGATGACCGGTCACACTCATGATTCCGCCCATGCCCTGAACCACCATGTCGTAGGCCGGCCGGTACATCTCCGGACCCGAATGGCCGAAGCCCGAGGCCGAGGCGTAGATCAGGTTCGGGTACTTGGCATGCAGCGCTTCCCAACCGTAGCCGAGCTTCTCCATCGCACCGGGCCGGAAATTCTCGACCACCACGTCCGCGCTTGCCAGCAGCTTGCCGAAAATCTCGCGGTCGCCGTCGTCCTTGAGGTTGAGGGCGATGCTCTCCTTGCCCCTGTTGACCGACTGAAAATACGCGGATTTGCCATTGATGAAGGGCCCGTATTGGCGCGCATCGTCGCCGTTGCCGGGGGTTTCGACCTTGATCACCCGCGCGCCGAGCTCGGCCAGCATCATTGTGCAATAGGGACCGGCGAGAATGCGGGAGAGATCGATCACGGTGATTCCCGAGAGGGGACCCTTCGCGGACTTGGGAGCGGCGGCGGTGTCTGACATGGGGCTGTGTCTCCTGCTAACGGGTCGGGGAACGGCGCTTGCGTGCCCGTCGCTGGCCGTTTTAGTCGAAGCGGCGCCTCAATCACAAGCAGTCCGATGAGTTGCGGGCGCCAGCCATGTGATCAAGTTGGCGATATCGGTGCTGGACAGGCCGAGTTTTCAAGCCTTGGAAATTTTGTATACAAAGTCGCTTGCAGCCCGCGCGAGCCGTGCTATGTATCACCAACATCGTCCCGGAAACGGCAAAATACGTCTCGACTTCGACATGGTTCAAAAGCGCACGAGGCCCTGAGCGGGATGACGATTCAGCAAACAGATCAGCCGTCCAGCGTCGCGCGCGGCGCCGGCCAAGCCATATATGCTCGAAATTTAGCGGGAAGCCCGTAAGGAACCATGAGCCTCGACGAACACAGACCGACAAGCGAGAGCCGGCCGCGGGCTCCGTATATGAAGCCCACGGACATTTCCGATCCGAACTACTTCCACAAGGTCGTCGACTGTCAGTGGGCGTGCCCGGCGCACACCCCGGTCCCGGAGTATATCCGGATGATCGCCCAGCGCCGCTATACCGACGCCTATATGGTCAATTGGGAATCGAACGTGTTCCCGGGTGTCCTGGGCCGCACCTGTGACCGTCCGTGCGAGCCGGCCTGCCGGCGCGGCCGGATCGAGGAAAAGCCGGTCGCGATCTGTCGGCTGAAACGGGTCGCGGCGGACTATCGCGGCGACATTGAGCAGTTCATGCCCGCGATCGCGCCGAAGAACGGCAAGCGTGTCGCCTGCATCGGCGCGGGTCCGGCCTCGCTGACCGTGGCGCGTGACCTGGCGCCGCTCGGCTACCACGTGGTCGTCTATGACCGCGACGCGGCGGGCGGCGGCATGATGCGCAGCCAGATCCCGGCCTTTCGCTTGCCGGAGGCGGTCCTGAACGAAGAGGTCGAGCGGATCCTCAATTTCGGTATCGAGACCCGCTTCAATCAGAATATCGAAAGCCTGAAAAGCGTTCTTGAGCAGGATTACGACGCGGTCTTCGTCGGCACCGGCGCGCCCCGAGGGCGTGATCTGGATATCCCGGGCCGCGACCAGGTCGGCGAGCATTTCCATATCGGCATCGACTGGCTGATGAGCGTCGCCTTCGGCCATACCTCGAAGATCGGCAAGAAGGTGATCGTGCTTGGCGGCGGCAACACGGCCATGGATTGCTGCCGGACCTCCAAGCGGCTCGGCGGCGACGACGTCAAGGTGATCGTGCGCAGCCCGTTCGAGACCATGAAGGCAAGCCCCTGGGAGATCGAGGACGCGCAGCGCGAGGATGTCGAGATCCTCAACAACCACGTGCCGCTGGAATTCGTGATCGAGGGCGGCAAGCTGGTCGGCATGAAGTTCGACAAGGTCGAGCCCGTGTTCGACGATTCCGGCCGTCGCAAGCTGGTCTCCACCGGCGAGGAACCGGTGTTCTTCCCGTGCGACGACGTGCTCTGCGCCATCGGCCAGGAAAATCACTTCCCCTGGATCGAGCGCGATATCGGCCTTGAATTCGGCGAATGGGACATGCCGATGGTCGACAAGGTGACCTTCCGCTCAACCCACCCGAAGGTGTTTTTCGGCGGAGATGCCGCCTTCGGTCCGGAGAACATCATCTGGGCGGTGGCGCAAGGCCACCAGGCGGCGATATCGATCCACCAGATGTGCGAAAACATCGATCTTGAGGATCGCCCTGACCCCAAGGTCACGCTGATAAGCCAGAAGATGGGGATGCACGAGTGGTCGTATCATAACGACATTTCCACCGATCAGCGCTTTCTGGTGCCGCATGCGGACAAGTCCAAGGCGCTGGGCGACATCAAGCTCGAGGTCGAACTCGGATTTGATGAGAAGCTCGCTTTCAACGAGGCGATGCGTTGCCTGAACTGCGATGTGCAGACCGTTTTTGAGGCCGGCCGGTGCATCGAGTGCGATGCCTGTGTCGATATCTGCCCGGTGGACTGCATCAACTTCACCATGAACGGCGAAGAGGCGGAGGTGCGCCAGAAGCTCCGCGTGCCGGCGCTTAACACCGATCAGGACCTCTACGTTTCCGATGTGTTGCCGACGGGCCGGGTGATGATCAAGGACGAGGACGTGTGCCTGCATTGCGGCCTCTGCGCCGAACGGTGCCCGACCGCCGCCTGGGACATGCATCAGTTGTTACATAACGAGGCGCAGGCGAAGAGCCGGGAGTTGGCGCGATGAGGGTCAATGATTTCGTCATCAAGTTCGCCAATGTGAACGGCTCCGGATCCGCCAGCGCCAACGCCATGTTCGCAAAGGCCGTGTTCCGCATGGGCGTGCCGGTCGCGCCGAAGAACATCTTCCCCTCGAACATTCAAGGGCTGCCGACCTGGTTCGAGGTCCGGGTGAACGACAAGGGGTTCCTCGGCCGCCGCGAAGGCATCGACATGATGGTGGCGATGAACCCGCAGAGCTGGGACGAGGACGTGGCCGCGATCCTGCCCGGCGGCTATCTGCTCTATGACAGCACCTTCATCCGCGAGATCAAGCGCGACGACATCAAGACCATCGGCGTGCCGCTGACCAAGCTCTGCAACGAGCGCTTCACCATCCCGCGCGAGCGCCAGCTGTTCAAGAACGTCGCCTATGTCGGTGCGTTGACGGCCTTGCTGGACATGGATTTCTCCGTCGTCGAGGGCATGATCTCCGAACAGTTCCGCGGCAAGGAAAAGGCGATCGGGCCGAATATCGATGCTCTGAACCTCGGACGGGACTACGCGCTCAAATATTTCGACTGTCCGCTGGATATGCGGGTGGCGAAGTCCGACGCGGTGGGCGATCAGATCCTGATCGAGGGCAATGCGGCCGCCGGTCTCGGCTGTGTCTTCGCGGGCGCCACGGTTGCGTCCTGGTATCCGATCACGCCCTCGACCTCGGTCGCCGAAGCGTTCGAGAGATACTGCAACCGGCTGCGGATCGATCCGGAGACCAAGAAAAAGAAATTCGCCATCGTTCAGGCCGAGGACGAACTCGCGGCCATCGGCATGGCGATCGGCGCGAACTGGAACGGCGCGCGCGCCTTCACCGCGACCAGCGGTCCGGGCATCTCGCTGATGAGCGAGTTTCTGGGCCTTGCCTATTTCGCCGAGGTTCCGGTCCTGCTGTTCAATATCCAGCGCGGCGGCCCGTCCACGGGCATGCCGACCCGAACCCAGCAGTCCGACATCATCTCCTGCGCCTATGCCAGCCACGGAGATACCAAGCACGTCCTGCTGTTCCCGTCGGACCCGACCGAGGTCTTCGATTTCGCGATCAAGGGCTTCGATCTTTCCGACCGCCTGCAGACCCCGATCATCGTGATGAGCGATCTTGATCTCGGCATGAACGACTGGACGACGGCGCCCTTCAAGATCGACGAGACGGTGGAGTTTGACCGCGGCAAGGTGCTGAACGCCCAGCAGTTGGACGAGGCCAAGGATTTCGGCCGCTATCTCGATGTCGATGGCGACGGTATTCCGTACCGCACCTATCCCGGCACCCACCCGGAGAAGGGTGCGTTCTTCACCCGGGGCACCTCGCATAACGAATATGCGCGCTATACCGAGGACGGAAAGGTGAATGAGCGGATCATGCGCCGTCTGTCGCGTAAGTTCGATACCGCCAAGACCCTGGTGCCCGGGCCGGTCTTCGGTCAGACCGAGCAAGGCTCAACCATGGGGCTGATCCATTTCGGCACCACCGCGATCGCAATTCCAGAGGCGATGGATATGCTGGCGGAGCGCAAGATCCATCTCGACACCATGCGCGTGCGGGCCTTCCCGTTCTCGCGCGAGGTCGAGGACTTCATCAACAGCCATGAGAAAGTCTTCGTGGTCGAGCAGAATCGCGACGCGCAGATGCGCTCGCTCCTGGTCAATGAATGCGGCATTGACCCGGCCCGGTTGGTGCCGGTTCTCAACTTCGACGGCTTTCCGATCACCGCCGCCGCGATCACCGAAATGGTCTGCGACCATCTGGGGCAGGGCGAGCGGGACCAGGCGCAGGACGGCTACGCGGCCGAGTAGAACGAAAAGACTAGACGCTCCGGGATTACGGAAATGACCTATATCGCGAAACCGAAGTTTCACCATCCGAACCTGCCTCGTAACAAGCTCGGCCTGACCCGCCGTGACTATGAGGGCAGCATGTCGACGCTCTGCGCGGGATGCGGACATGACTCGGTCACGGCGGCGATCATCGAGGCCTGCTTTGAGCTCAACTTGCCGGCCCATAAGGTCGCCAAGATGTCCGGCATCGGCTGCTCGTCCAAGACGCCGACCTACTTTCTGCTGAAAAGCCATGGCTTCAATTCGGTGCATGGCCGCATGCCGTCGGTGGCGACGGGCGCGAACCTCGCGAATAACGAGTTGAAATATATCGGGGTCTCAGGCGACGGGGATACCGCGTCGATCGGCTTTGGCCAGTTCGCCCACGCGGTGCGCCGTCAGGTCGACATGCTCTATATCGTTGAGAACAACGGCACCTACGGCCTGACCAAGGGGCAGTTCTCGGCGACAAATGACCGGGTTTCGGTTGGCCGCAAGGGGCAGGTGAACGCCTTCGAATCGATCGACCTGGTCTCGATCGCCATCCAGTTGGGCGCGAGCTTCGTTGCACGCGGGTTCTCCGGCGACAAGGACCAGTTGGTCCCGCTGATCAAGGCGGCGCTCTCGCACAAGGGATTTGCGTTCATCGACGTGATCTCGCCCTGCGTGACCTTCAACAACCATGGCGGCTCAACCAAGAGCTTCGAGTTCGTGCGCGATCACGAGCATGTGGTGACGGGCGCCGATTACGTGCCGCATCGCGAGGAAATCACCGCTGAATACGCCGAGGGTTCGGTCATCGATGTGACCTTGCATGACGAGAGCCACATCCGCCTGCGCAAGCTCGACGCGACCTATGACCCCTCCGACCGCGCGGCGGCGCTGCAGTATATGATGGAGCATCAAGCCAAGAACGAGGTGGTGACGGGCCTGTTGTATCTGAACACCGGCGACAGCGAGCTCAAGGAAAAGATGGACATGGTCAATGTTCCGCTCAACTCGCTGAAGGCGGCTGACCTGCGTCCGAGCATGGCGGCGCTGGAAAAGATCAACGCCGGATTGCGCTAGTCGAGGCGCCGGGGACCGTCGCCAAACCGGTCCGGCCGCGCTATTCTGGGCCTTGAAACCCATTCCCGTGCCCGGAGACCGTCATGAGCACCGTCGATCCGAACCGCGTCATCCTGACCGGTGAGAACCCGTTCATCAAAATCAGCGAGAAGGACGGCGATCCGCTGTCCACCGATGCGAGCTTCTGGCGGATTCTGTTCAGCCCCGCCGGGCCTGGCCACGCGCTCTACATCAAGAGCGAGCTCACCGACGACGAATGGCGCATCTATTCCGACAATATCGCCATGGCCCGCTGGCTGCAGGGGAGCATCCAGGGAATGCTGAACCCGGCGACGGGTGACGCCGACATTCCGGTAATCCATGCCGAGTTCGCACAGTCCGGCGATATCCGCGATTTCTGGACCGAGACCATCTCCTCCGCCGACGATGATATCGCGATGACCTGGTACGATATCGGCGAGCCTTTGCTGGTGCACACCGATCCCAAGACCGATCCCAAGCGCCCCGCCGGCGTCTGCACCATCCTGATCCCGGCGGCCGGCGCGCGGCTGACCGTCAACGGCATTCAGGCCAAGGGCCGGGCCTGGCCGCGGGAGCGCGAGGGTCGGCCCTTCAGCACCTCGTGTCTCGCCTTCTCGGAAAGCTGGACCGAGTCCCGCTAGGCGATGCGGCCCAATTTCGGCAGCTTTCCGTTCACCGACGAGAGCGGGACCGTCTGGCTGGCATTCGTCGACTGGGGGATCCGCCGGCACGGCCGGGTGGTTGTCTGCGCGCATGGGCTGACCCGTCAGGGACGAGATTTCGATACGCTTGCAAAGGCCTTGTCGGTTGATTTTCAAGCCATTGCGATCGACGTCGCCGGGCGCGGGCGCAGCGGTTGGCTTGCCGACAAGACCGGATACACCTTCGATACCTATCTGCGGCATATCCGGGGGTTGATGGACTACCGCGCGATCTCGGCGATGGATTGGGTCGGAACCTCGATGGGGGGGATCCTCGGAATGCTGCTGGCGGCGCAGAATGAATCGCCCATCCGGCGCCTTGTGATCAATGATGTGGGGCCGTTCATCTCCGGCGCGGCGCTTGGGAAAATCGGCCAATATGTCGGAGCCAATCCGCGTTTCGCCAATCTTCAGGCGGCTTGCGACTATTTTCGCGAGGTTCATGCTGAGTTCGGGGACCTCACGGATGCCGACTGGTCGGATATGACCACCCACAGCGTGACCCGCGAAGCCGACGGCAGTTATCTTCTGCACTACGATCCGGCGATCGGAGACCCGTTTAAACAGCCAGCGCAGGATGTGGATCTCTGGGCTCTCTATGACCGGATTCAGTGTCCGGTTCTGGTCCTGCGCGGTGCCAAATCCGAGGTCTTGAGCGCCGCGACTGCCGAGGAAATGACGCGCCGGGGGCCATGCGCCGAACTCGTCGAATTCCAGGGATGCGGACACGCGCCGGCCTTGATGAACGAAGAGCAGGTCGCTGTCGTCCGGAACTGGCTGCGCCAAGGGATTGACGACGAGGAGGAGGATGAAGCCGGCGATGGTTCCGGCTCAGCCTGATTTTCCTCCGTTCCGGCCCCGGTTTCCCTGGCGCGGGCGCGACGCACAGACGATGCGGAATTTCCTGGTTGGTCCCAGGGCTTCCGATGCCGACAAGGCCGGTGAGCGGATCGTCTTCGAGATGCCGGATGGTACCGGTGACCGGCTGACCAGCCTTTTGAGCCGACCGGACCTTCCTGTGTCGGGCAGGCCTCTAATCCTTTTGATCCACGGCCTGTCCGGATGCGAGGAAAGCTCCTACATGGTGGCGAGCACTCGATATTTCACGGCGCGTGGCTATCCGGTGCTGCGGCTCAACCTGCGCGGTTCGGTTCCGACGCAGCCCCACTGCCGCGAGCAGTATCATGCCGGCCGCGACGAGGATCTGGCGGCGGTCATCGCCGCGCTGTGCGAGCGGGAGGAGGGGGGCTCAGGAATCGTCCCGATGGGGTTCTCGCTTGGCGGCAATATGCTGCTGAAGTTTCTCGCCTGCCGGGGCAATGAGTTTCCGATTCGGGCCGCTGTCACGGTCTCCGCTCCGATCGATCTCGCGGCGGCGGCGGAGCGGTTTCTGCAGCCGCGCAATCGTCTTTATCACGCCTGGATTCTGCGACATATGAAGCGTGATGCCCTGGCGGCCCGGGCGTTGGAGCCACGGCTGGCTAGGGCGATCCGATCAGCCAGAACGATCTATGAGTTCGACGACAGGGTTGTCGCGCCCCGCAATGGATTCGCGGGCGCTCAGGACTATTACAGGCTATGTTCCGGAGCCCGGTTCATGCCGCGCATTCAGGTCCCGACACTGGTCATCCATGCCTTGGATGATCCGTGGATTCCGGCCGCCGGATATCTGGGCATGACGTGGGCGGCGAACCGGAATCTCACCCCGTTACTCCCAGACCGTGGCGGACATGTCGGGTTTCACGATGCCGGGGGGGCATGGCACAATCGGGTGGCGGACGCTTACATCGCTCGGTTGTAGCGACCAGATATGCTGGTGAGGAGGATTGGATTGACCAAGACCCGCGCTGAAAGGCGACGCCGGGCGAAAGATCAGTCCGCCGGACCGCGTTCCGGCGGGCCGCGGGTCGTCAACGAGCCGAACAACCAGCGTTTGGCGGCGATGGTCGAAGACGGCTATCGGCGCTATCAGGCCGGCGACCTTGAGGCCGCGAACCAGATCTGGCGGTTGGTCCTGGATGAGGATCTGGGACATCCAGGCGCGTTGCACGGGATGGGCGTTCTCGCCCGGGACATGGAACGGTATGAAGTCGGCGTCGAGCTGATGCGGCGGGCCCTGCTTCGGGATCCGAGAAGCCCGGCCATTCACAGCAATCTCGGAACGGCATTGGAACAATGGGGCAGGCTCGACGATGCGGTCACGGTCTACAAGGCCGGGATCAAACTGTCGTCCAAGGATTGGATTCTCTACAATAATCTCGGGAGTTGCTACGCCCGGATGGGGCGCCGCGTTCCGGCGCTTCAAGCCTTTCAGAAGGCGATCGGTTTCGGGGGGAACACGGCGGAGTTGCTGACCAACTATGCGGCGACCTTGGCGGATACCGGCGATTTTGAAAAAGCCGAGCCGTTTTTCAAGCGGGCCCTGGAGCTTGACCCGACACCCTCGGCGTTGCAGTTCGCTTACGGCGCCCAGCTGCAGAAGCAGGGGAGATGGAGAGACGGGTGGCATTTCTATGAGCGCCGTTTCCTGAAATCCACCTGGAGCGTTCGGCCGCGGTATTTTCCGCAACCATTTTGGGACGGCTCCGGCGCGGCGGGAAAGTCATTGCTGCTATGGGCGGAGCAGGGGATTGGCGACGAGATCCGGTTCGCCGGCATGATCCCGGATGTTATCGCCGCCGGAGCCCGTGTCACGATAGAATGCGCACCGAAGCTCGCACCTCTATTTGCCCGTTCATTTCCGGATGCCACGGTCCAGCCGGCTCCGTTTGAGGCCGCCGAAAGTGGGGGGGTGGAGTTCGACGGCCAGATCCCGTTCGGGTCACTGGGCCGGATCTACCGCGCCGAAGCCGCTGCCTTCCCGAGAACGCCGGGCTATTTGAAACCGGATCCGGTCCGGGCTGAGGCATTCAAGGAGAATTTGCTGGCGCTTGGTCCTGGCCTGAAGGTGGGCATCTGTTGGCGAAGCGGCCTATCCGGGGCGTTTCGCAACGACTACTACACGGCGGTGCGGGAACTCGGGCCGATGCTCAAGGTGCCGGGTGTTCGTTTCGTCAATCTGCAATATGACGTCAGGGATGAGGAAATCGAGGAGGCCCGAAGCCGGTTTGGAATCGAAATCCATCGATGCGAGGGACTTGATCTGAGGGATGATCTCGACGGTGCCGCTGCCTTCTCGAGCAATCTGGATCTGGTGGTCAGCGCGGCGACATCCGTGTCGTGCATGGCGGGGGCGCTTGGCGTGCCCACCCTGGAATTTCGTCCGACGCCGATTGCCGACGGCTTTCTGATAGACGGATATTGTCCGTGGTTTCCGAGCCTGCGGTATATCCACAAGAAAGCGAGCGATCCGTGGTCGGTGGTGTTCCGGAAGATCGCCGCCGAACTTACTGCCCTTACCGGATGATGGCGGCGGACCGCGCGCCGAAACCTTCGGCGCCGTCTCTCGAAAATCCGGGAAAAGGGCCCCGGGGCGAACCCCGGGGCAAGTTTGAAGCGGTAAAAGGTGCGGGTTAGATGATTACCGCTTCACTCGAATGACTTCCTCCAGCAGCTCGTCACCCGTCGTGATGATCTTGGTCGCGGCGGAATAGGCGCGCTGGGTGATGATCAGGTCGGCGAACTCCTCGGCGATATCGACGGTGGAGTTTTCCAGCGACGAGGATTGCATCCGTCCGGCACCACCCTGCTGGGCGATGTTCAACACCAGGTCACCCGATGTGGCGGTGGTCCGATAGGCGTTGCCGGAAACGCTTTGCAACTGCGTCGGCGCCGGGATGGTCCCGATCGGGATGCGGTAGATCGCCCGGTCCTGACCATTGGCGAACTGCGCGGTAAGCAATCCCGCATCGTCGATATTCACCGAGGTCAGGGCGGACGGGCCCGAGCCGTTCTGGTTCAACAGGGACGGCGAGAACGCCGCGTCGAACTGGCTGGTACCGGTCGCCTGGTCGAAGTTGCCGTAGTTCACGACGATATTCAAATCGTTGACCGCACGGCCCGCGACTGCGGCGGTGATCTGGGCCGCCGTAAAGGTGAGCGTCGTGTCGTTTGCCGTGCCGTTTGTGGTTCCCGCGAGTCCGTTGAGAGAGTTGACGCTGCCGTCGGGGTTGAAGCCCATGACCCGGGGACCCACGGTGGCCGCAAGCGGGGTGCCGCTGGCCACATCCGTCAGCGTGTAGGTGTAGTTGAAGGTGTTGGCGGCGGTCCGGGAGAACCGGATGCCCAAGAGATAGTCGTTACCTTCACTATCGAACACCGTGATGTTGGTGGTGTCCGCCTGGCCGACGGTTCTGTTCGAATTGAGGTTGACGTTGATCGTCGCACTCGTTGTCGGGTTGGCGACCTGGCCGAACTGCGAGAGGTTCACGCTCTCAAGGCTGGTCAGCAGGTCCCGGGTACTGTTGTTGACGATGTTACCGCTGGTGTCCGTCAGCCAGCCTTGCAGGAAATAACCTGCCGAGTTCACCAACCGTCCGTTCTCGTTCGGCACGAAGTTGCCGGCCCGGGTCAGGAAATATTCATCGTTTGAGCCGGGAGTCTGCACACCGTTGGTGATGAAGAAGCCGTTTCCGTCGATCGAGATATCGGTCGCGGACGTGGTGCCCTGCAGCAGGCCCTGCTTCTGCGGGTCGGTAAGCGGCTGGGCGACAACGCCGCCGGCGTTGAAGCTCGTCTCCGACCGGCTGCGCGTCACCAGGGTGCGGAACCGGCCCTCGGTATCCTTGAAGCCGACGGTGTTGGAGTTCGCGATGTTGTCGGAGATCACCGCGAAATTAGAGGAATGAGCGGCAACCGCCGCGACGCCCGCAAACAGGCCTGAATTGATACTCATCTTCGTTCTCCTTCGCGTCCTCGGACCAAAGTCCGGACGCACCGCTTCGGTTTTTGTTATGCGTTCTCGCGGCTGTCGGCATTCTGCCTGTTCAGGGTCTTGTCCCGCCCGATGTTCCGGGCGAGGGTCGGGCGCTTGGCCCTAGAGAATCTTCATGATCTTCGCCAGCGTGACGGTGATGTCGTCGCCGATCTGAAGCTGTGGTCCGTCGTCCGTTGCCTGGACGGCGTTGACGAGGCCGGTGCTGTCCACCGTCGCCTTGACCGGATCTCCCGCCGCGTCAAAGGCGCTGACGTTCATCGTGTATTTGCCCGGCGGTAGCGCGCCGATGGTTGAGTTGGCGAGATTCCAGTCGAAGGTGTGCCGTGTTCCAGCGGTGGTTTCGCCTTCCGCGGAATAGACGGGGGCGCCGGCCGCATTCAGGACGTTCAGGGTCACCGTTTCCGGAGCCTTGTCGAATTCGTAGCCCCAGGTGGTGCCGTCGGCGGTCACATGGGTCGAATTTCCTTCGACCTGCACCTGGTGGCCGATATAGGACACCGCCGCGGAATTGGCGTTGGCGTTCTGCAGGTTCACCAGCTTCTCCAGATTTTTATTCTGGGCGATCTGCTGTTCGACATTGGCGAACTGAACCAGCTGCTGGGTCATTTCGTTCGTGTTCATCGGACTGGTCGGGTCCTGATTCTGCAGCTGCGTCGTCAGCAGCTTCAGGAATGTGTCGAAGTCCGAGTTCAGTGCCGAAAGGGCATTGGTCGAGCCACCTTTGCCCGAACTGCCGGTCGTGGATGTCGTGGGGTTCAGTTCCATGACGAGGCTCTCCTATGCCAGGAAATTGACGGATCCATCGGGAGCCAGGCCAATGGCCGTCGCTGGGATCGGTGTTTCTGTGATTTCGCCGTCGGCATCGCCAGCGGCTCCGGCGTCACCGGACTTTCCGGTATTGCCGTCCTTGTCGTTTTGCGCCTGCCGGGCCTGTTCATCTCCGTCGCGGCCCTGCAGATCGAAAGACAGCGAGTTGTGGTCGGTCTTCAGCCCGGCATCCTGCAACGCACGCTCAAGGACGCGGGAATCGCGTTGCAGAAAGTCGAGGGTTTCCGGACGTTCGGCCAGGATCAGCGCCTTGGTGCGCCCGTCTCCGGCAATGTCCAGTTTGACCTCGACCCTGCCGAGCTCATGGGGCCGCAGTTGGATACGGATCTTGCTGTCGCCGTTCTCGATCGCCTTCTTGAGGGTCACCGATACTTGCTCGCTAGCGGCGGCGCGTTGGGGGTGTTCAGGAGCGCTGGCCTGGGCCGCGCGACTCGCCGGGTCGGCCGAAAGGCTTCCCTTGATGGCTCCGGTGCCGGTAAGCGGCGCATCGCCGCGCGATATCGCAGCACTGTCGCCGGCTCCGGAAAGCGGTGCGGCGGCGCCATTCGGTCCCGCTGCGCGCGCGAGGCTTGACTGGAAGTCCCGGGCATTCTGCTGAAGTGCCGTCGGATCGCCAGGCGCGCCGGCGATCTGTCCGGGGATTCCCGGCGTGGAATTGCCGCCGGCTTGCCCGTTCGCGTTCTGACCACCGGAATTGCCGGCTCCCTGACCAGCAGATTGTCCCGTGCCTTGGCCGGCATTCTGGCCCGCATGCTGGCTAGGATCGGCGCCGACATGCAGGGATGCGGTCTGGCTGGCGTTCGATGATGCCGGAGCGGTTCCATGCGCGGGCGTCGAGTTGCTCGGTATCTGTCCGAGCAAAGACTCACCCTGTTGGTGCGCGTGAACCAGATTCGTGCCGCTCGCATTGGTCGGCCGTGCGACGATGCTTTGAACATCCCGGACAACTTGCGGAACGTCCGAGCCGACCTTGAAGGGCGTGTCGTCATTGGACGGGACCATCCCGGCAATCTGCATCTTGCCGGCCGCTTTCGTCTCCAAGGCAGGCTCACCGATAGGCTGCAAGCCCGGGGGCGGGGCGGAAGGCTGAGTATTACCTGGAGCTGCCGAGGAAGTGGGAACCGGGGTCGGCGCCGGACCACTGGACCGCAGCACTGGAGCGGCCGCGATGTCCGTAGGGCTTTCGCCTTCGAGCGCGATGCCGCCATCGTTTTGCCTTGTCGCTGCAGCCGCTGCGATCGCGGCATCCGGCAACGTCGAAACAACGGCCTGCGCGACCGCCAACGGATCGGGTGACGCGCCAAGCTTCCCGGCCGTCGTCGTTTCGGACGAAGCTGTTTCCGGGCGTGCCTTCTGGGGCTCCGATTTCTCCGTAGCTTCCGAAGTCCGCGCGGCAACAACGTCTGTCTCGGGCGAATTCGATTCGGAGATTGCCTCTTGCTTTGTCTCCGGGTCGGCTTTCGCGGGCTTGGCTTGAGCGGGCGAACTGTCGGTGTGTTCGATATCTTTTGATTGCTCGGACGCTTGCTTTTCGGTCCGCGGTTCGGTGTGAACTTTGGTGCGAGGCTCCTGATCGTCGCTGGATGAGCGGCTCGCCCGTGTCCGCGTATCGTCGCGGTCGTCAAATCTGGCGCGGGACGGTTCCGCCGGCCTTTCCGCGCGGTCATTGCGCGATTTTTCATAGCAATCCGAGTTTTCATAGCGATCCGTGTTCGCCGGAGCGGACGGTCTCGGGGCGGCCAGATCCGATAGTCTGGCCTCCAGATGCGATGCCAGAAACGGCGCGAATGGAATTTTGGAGGCCGCGTGTGTCTGGTCGCTTCGGGGCGCTGTGTCGGGTACGGAAATTTTTTCGACTGCTGCCATGATTAAGGTTTCCTGGTTTTGGTCCGCCAGAGGAGACGCAAAACCGATACCAAATATTCCGTCGAATTAACCTGTTGATAAAAAACAATAAAAATGGACTGACCGGGGGGATTCTCGAAATGCTTGGCCATTCCCGGCAATTTTTTCCGGGGGACAGGCAGGAAATGCCGCCACGCTCGCCAAGTCTCCATTGAGCAAGATCCGGGCATCATGGACCGTCAATCCGGTCGGGAAAGCCCAGTCCCGAGGGGAGTTCGGCTAACTAGCCGGTGGTTCTCGATTGTCGCTCCGGACTTGGCCGGAAAATTGCGTTGCCGCCATTAGCGGGTGATGTTATATAAATATATCATTTAAAATTAAATTAAATAAAATTATTGACACTTGGGTTGAAACGTGCGATATCAGGATCAGGGATACCTCCCGATCGGCTGGCAAAAGCCGGCTTCAACCTTAGAACGAGGAACAAGACAATGGCTGTACAGAACTCAATCATCACCAACCCCCCCAGCTTCACCGCTCTGCGGACCCTCAACTCGATCAACCGCAATCTCGACACCACCCAGAACCGGGTTTCCACCGGCCTGAAGGTGACGGGCGCGCTCGATAACGCCTCCAACTTTGCCATCGCGCAGGGCATCCGGAGTGAGTTGAAGGCTATTGATGCGGTATCGCAGGGCCTGAACAACTCGAAGGGTATCGGCAACACCGCGATCGCCGGCGCAACCGGCGTTTCCGATCTGTTGACCGACATTCGGGCAAAGTTGACTGAACTCTCGACCCAAGGTCTGACCACCGTTCAGCGCAGCATCCTGCAGAACGACTTCAACGCGCTCGTCTCGCAGGCCGCCAACTTCGTTGCCAACGCGACGTTCAACGGCGTGCGGTTGCTGACCGGTGCCACCAACATCAATACGCTGTCCAACCTGTCGGGCGGCAGCTTGAGGTTGACGGCGCAGACCAACGTCGGTGTTCAGATCCGCAGTATCGCGGGTGCGACCCTCGGTACGGCGACCAACGCGCAGAGCATTATCGCCAACGAGTTTGCCAACCTCCAGTCAGTCGTGAACACGGCGCTCGGAACATTGGGCGCTGAGGTTCGGGCTCTCAACCTGCAGACTTCGTTCCTCGAACAGATCAGGGATGCCACCGATGAAGGCCTCGGTAACATCGTCGATGCCGACCTGGCCCGTGAATCGGCCAAGCTGACGTCTCTGCAGGTGCAGCAGCAGCTGTCCGTGCAGACCCTGTCAATCGCCAACCAGCGGCCGCTGAGCCTGCTGGGTCTGTTCAGGTAAGACCGAGTTCTCAACATCGCGACCAACGGGAGGGTGGAGATCTCCACCCTCCCAAAGTCGCCGGAGGAAAAGCAGAGAGAAAATGAGATAGCAGTTTCAGGTGCTTAAAACTATAAATGAAGAGACGTTCGCGCCCCCTCCGGCGAACCGGCGCGGCGTCCGTCATTGTGTGGCTTGACACGTTCCGTGGATCGCAACA
>JAYOEU010000038.1:0-623 GCA_038116915.1 Alphaproteobacteria bacterium | reverse complement strand
CTGGTAAGTTGTTTGAAAACATCGGTGTGGCTGGCGCCACGCCGATGGGGGAACGGCGCGCCAAGAAGGCGCGCCGTTTTCGTATCCGGCTCTACGTAGAGATACTGATAGGCGTTCCTTGACGGGATTCCCTTCATGCGAGACAATGAGGAGAGGCTGTAAGGTATTAGAATCAATGCCGCTTAAACTGAATGTTAAGCCGGGTGAAAAGTTTATCGTGAACGGCGCCGTGATGGTGGCGGGCAAAAAGGGTGCGTCTCTGGTGCTTCAGAACGAAGCAACGATTTTGCTCGGCAAGGACATTATTCAGGAGGACGAGGCCACAACGCCGGCCCGAAGAATCTATTTTTCCATTTTGGTAATGTATTTGGATCAGGATAACGTCGAAAAGTACCAAGATACCTTCATGACCTATTTAGAGGACTTCCTCGAGGCGACAACATTCAATGAGGTTCGCCGGACTCTGTTGAACATTCTGCAGGATGTGAACAGCCGAATGTACTACAGAGCCTTGAAAACCTGCAAAGCCCTCATGAAATATGAGGAAGAAGTTCTTAAGATTGGGCCCATGAGCCTGGAGGACGATCAGGCATGTCAGGAGTCGACGCCTATCAACGCACCCT
>JAYOEU010000037.1:0-29134 GCA_038116915.1 Alphaproteobacteria bacterium | reverse complement strand
CGGTTCGCACCGAGGAGGGGCGCAAGATCCGCACCGCCTTCATCGCCGAGCCGGGTCACACCCTGCTCAGCGTCGATTACTCGCAGATCGAATTGCGTCTCGTCGCCCATATCGCCAATATCGACAGTCTGAAACGCGCGTTTCATGAGGGCATCGACATTCACGCCCAGACCGCGTCCGAGGTTTTCAACGTGCCGATCGAGGGCATGGACCCGATGGTCCGCCGCAACGCCAAGGCGATCAATTTCGGCATCATCTACGGTATGTCGAGCTTCGGCCTCTCGCGCAATCTGCGGATTCCGGTGGGTGAGGCCAAGGCCTATATCGATGCCTATTTCGCGCGTTATCCGGAAATCCGCACCTATATGGAATCCGCCAAGGCGGAGGCGCGCAACAAGGGCTATGTCGAGACCCTGTTCGGCCGCAAGGTGCACTTAAGCGGCATCAAGGACAGCAATCCGGCCCGCCGCTCTTTCTCCGAGCGGGCCGCGATCAACGCGCCGATCCAGGGCAGCGCCGCCGACATCATCAAGCGGGCGATGATCCGGGTGCCGAAGGCGCTGAAAGGTGCCGGCCTTAAGGCCCGCATGCTGCTGACGGTGCATGACGAGCTGCTGTTCGAGGTGCCGGACGCGGAGTTGGAGAAGACCAAGGCCCTGGTCCGCGAGGTCATGGAGGGCGCCGCGCATCCGGCGGTGGACATCTCCGTCCCGCTCATCGCCGACGCCGGGACCGGCGCAAGCTGGGCGGCGGCGCATTAAGGGGGCGATCCCCGTTCTTTGCCGCCGCCCTGGCGCAACACCTTCCGGCCCCACCCCTCACATTGAGGTCAGGAGATCGTCCAGCGGCTTGTCCGCGTCGGCGACATCGTAGGTCTCGGCGACCTCGCGCTGCGAATTGAGCAGCAGCCGCAGGGTGTCCTCCAGGACATCGGCGCGGACCGGCTTGCCGAGGAAGGCATCGAGATCGAGGCGTCCGGCCAGCGCCTCAAGCGCGGCTTCGAGCTGACCGGTCAGGAGCGCGACCGGCAGATCGCGGCGGACCTTGGCATTGCCCGTGCGAATCGCTTTCAGAACCTGCAGGCCGTGCTTGCCGGGCATCTGGAAGTCAACGATTGCGGCGTCGATGCCATCGCCGTGTTCGGCCAGCAGGGCCATGGTCTGGTCGCCATCGGAGGCCTCGAGAATCGTCGGCACGCCCAGCTTGACGAGATGACGTTTCAGGATCATGCGGGCCACGTCCACATCCTCGGCGATCAGGATACGGGCATTGTCGAAGGACTTCTCGGCCATGGCTGTACTCCGTGCCGTCTGGGGACCGTTCGGCCGCTCAGAAGGCGCTATTATACATGCCGCCGTCCAGCAGCAGGCTCTGACCGGTGATGTAGCCGGCCTGGGCGCTGCACAGGAAGGCGGCGGCCTCGCCGAATTCCTCGGGCGTTCCGGTCCGGCCCGCCGGAACCTGGGCGACGCGCTGCTGGTGCGCCTCGTCGTGCGAGATGCCGTAGGTCTTGGCCGCCGCGTCGACGCCGCCGCGATACCGGTCGGTGTCGAAAATGCCGGGCTGGATATGGTTGATGGTCACCCCGGACTTCGCCACCGACCGGCAGACGCCGGCGCAGAACGCGGTCAGGCCGGCGCGGGCGGCGCTGGAAAGATCGAGCCCGAAGATCGGCATCTTCACCGAGACCGAGGTGATGTTGAGGATGCGCCCGAAGCCGCGCTCGGCCATGCCGTCGACCGTGCGCTGGATCAGCTCGATCGGCGTGATCATGTTCCAGGTGACGCCGGTCAGCATCGCCTCGCGTTCAAGCTCGCGGAAATTCTTGTAGGGCGGACCGCCGGCATTGGTGATCAGAATGTCCGGATCGGGGCAGGCCGCGAAGAGGGCGTCCTGGCCTGCATGGGTGGTGACGTCGGCGGCCACCTCGATGATCTCGGCATTGGTGGCGCGGCGGATCCCGCCGGCGGTTTCGGCGAGGCGCGCCGGGTCGATGCCGTTCACCACGACCGTGCAGCCGGCGCGGGCAAGCGAGGTGGCGCAGGCCCGGCCGAGCCCCCGGCTCGACCCGCAAACGATGGCCTTGCGGCCGGCAATCCCTAGATCCATGGTCGGTTCTCCATTCCTCGTGGCGTTCAGTTTCCCGGCGGATAGGCCTGCTGGCGCGCCGCGTCGGCATCAGCTGGCCGGCCCATATCGTCAAGCAGTTTGGAATAGCTGTCATACAGCGCGCGGCGCACCTGCAGGGCATCGCTGCCTTTGGCCTGCTGGATGGTCGCGATCGCGACTTCATAGGCCTCCAGCGCCTGGTCCAGTTGCTTGCGGCGATGATGGAGGTCTCCGAGATTGCCGAGGGTCCGCGAGACATTCAAATGATTGGGGCCCAGAAGCTGCGCCCAGAGGCCGATCACCTGGCCGTAGAGCGCTTCGGCGGCGTCGAGGAACCCGTTGGCCTCGAGAACGATCGCCAGATTGTTGAGCACCGCGGCGCGGGCCTCGGTCTCCGGCTCGGTATGCCCGACCGCTTCCTCCAGAAGCTGCTGAGCCTGGACCGGCCGGTGCGCCTCATAGGCATAGGCGGCGGCTTCCACGAGTTCGCGCCATTTCTCCGTCGCTAGCGCCGGGCTCGCCGGGGTCAAGGTTCCCGCCAGCATCGTGATCAGCGGCAGTATGACCGAGACCCATGAGCGCCGGGTTGCGCGCGGCAAGCTCACTGGCCCCGTCCCTTGGAGCTTATCTCGTCGTGGCGGGCGCGGATGTCCGGCGGCCAGGTGCTCTTGATGTAGGACAGCACGCCGACGATCTCCTCATCGCTCAGGAGTCCGGCATAGCCCTGCATCTGCGAAGGCTGGCCGCTGATCCGGGTTGGGCCGAATTTGGTGATCGCGAACAGCATGCCGCCGGGATGATGCCAGGTGTGTCCGGATGCATCATGCGGCGGTGCCGGCATCATGCCGTCGGACCCGCGCTCCTTCCAGTTCGGCTGACCCTCGAGATTGACGCCGTGACAGGAGGCGCAATGGATATCGTAGTTCCGCTTCCCCTCCGCGACCAGCGCGCGGTCATCGGGGCGCAGGTTGAAACGGGCGGGAGTGACGGCCGGCGGCATGGTCCTGGGGGCGCTGGCCGCCGGTTCGGTCGTACGCGGCGTGGCGGGCCGTACCTCGGGGCTGATCTTGTAGCCACCGCCCTCGCCGAAGAACGAGACCCCGAGACCCGCGGCCAGCAGTCCGACCACGAAGGCGGACACCAAGATCGACAAAACACGGCGGCGCATCACGAATTCCCGTCCTGCGTGCCGGACAGATCGTCGAGGATCGGGCAATCCGGTCTGGCATCGCCGTGGCAAGCCTCGACCAGCGATGAGAGCGCGTCCCGCAATCCCTGCAATTCGGCGATCTTGGCTTCAATCCGGTGCAGATGGGTGTCGGCCAGAGTGCGGACGTCGGCGCTGGCCCGGTTGCGGTCCTCATACAGGGACAGCAGCGCCCGGCAATCCTCGATCGAAAAACCGAGACCCCTGGCGCGTTTCAGGAACGCCAGCTTGTGGACATCGTTGTGGGCGTAGTCCCGGTAGCCGTTATCCTGGCGCGCCGGAACCAGAAGGCCGATATCCTCATAATATCGGATGGTCTTCGCGGGCAGGCCCGAGGCCTGCTCGGCGGCACCGATATTCATCCGCTGTCTCCCGGTCACGTGGCTCGCGCCTAAATAGAACTTCCCGTCACTGGAAGGTCAAGACATCCCCCTCTGCCGCTCGCGCCTAGTCCTCGGCGAGGAAGGCGGCAAAGTCCCTGGCGACGCAGGCGGCGCTGGTCTTCGCGAAACGCTTTCCATGCTCGGGGGTCGCCAGGAAGCTGTCGGCTTCGATCCGGCCGTCCGGGAACAGCTTGCGATAGTCATCGGCATCGGTGAAGGCGCGCGGGGCCGGCGGCGCCGGGTCCATCGCCGCCCGCTTGATGTGCTCGCGGTAGGCGTATTGAGTGACCGCGACCTCGGATGCCGTCGCGTGGCGGCCGTCGCGGCCGGCATAGAGCTCCTTGCTGAGGTCCGTGATTTCGGGAAAGCCAAACCAGTTGGCCAGCTTGCAGCGGATATCCGGGCGACTCGACGCTTTCTCGAAGCTCTTTTCGGCGTAGATCTCGGAGAAGGCGGCGCCGACCGTGGCGATGTTGCCGCCATGGCCATTCAGAAAATAGAACCGCTCGAACCCGTTTCGGGCGAGCGAGAGCACATAGTCCTTGATCACCGCGATCAGGGTTGTCGGACGAAGCGCTATCGAGCCGGGAAACGCGAGATGATGCTGGGCCATGCCCACGGAAATTGTCGGACCGATCAGCGTGCCCGTCGTCTCCGCCGCCAGACCGGCGATCACCTCGGGACAGATCGCATCGGTCCCGATCAGGCCGATCGGACCATGCTGCTCGGTTGAGCCGATCGGAATAATGATGCCCTTCGAGGTCTCCAGGTGTTTTTCGACTTCGGCCCAGGTCATGAATTGCAGACGCATCGCGCATGCCTCCGGTTTCGCCGCTTCAGGACAGAACGTTTTCCAGCCATGCCGCCGCCGCCAGTGTCAGGGCATCGGAGCCGGCGGGGCCGACGATCTGGGCGCCGAGCGGCAGCCCGTTCGGCCCGCTTCCCGCGGGTACGGTGACACAGGGCCAGCCGAGCAGCGTCCAGACCCGGTTGAACAGCGGATCACCGGTGAAGCCGAGACCGGCCGGCGCCTCACCGGGCGCGGGAAGCGTGAGAATGAAATCCACGCCCTCGAACAGCGCCGCCTGGTCCTTGCGGGCCCGATCCGCGCGGGCCTTGGCGGCTGCGAGGTTTTCGTCGGACATGGCGAGGCCAAGCGCGATGTTGTCGCGATAGAAGCGGGTCAGGCGTTCTGGATGGCGTTCATACTCGAACCGGAGCGCCCGTCCGGCATCGCCCGTCATGACCAGGGTCTGCAGATCAGCCAAAGCCTCGAAGCTCGTGCTGGATGCGGTATCGACAACCTCAGCGCCCGCCGCCTCGGCCCGGCGCCAGACGGTCTCGAGCATGGTCAGGGCTGGGGCTTCGGCCTCGATGCGAAACGGAACCATGACCGCGAAGCGGGGCGGAGTATCCCTGAAGACATCAAGCGGTGGGGGCGCCGTCCCGCGCAGAGCAGCATCGAAGAACGCGACATCCTCGACGCTGCGCGCGAAGCAGCCGACGGTGTCGAGATAGTTCGATAACTCCTTCACGCCGTCGCGCGGATGCGTGCCGACGCTGGGTTTGAATCCCACGCCGCCGCAATAGGCGGCCGGGCGGATAACCGAGCCCGCGGTCTGGGTGCCGAAGGCAAGGGGAAACTGCTTGTCGGCCACGCCCGCCGCCGAGCCGCTGGAGGAGCCACCGGGGGTATGCGCCGGATTGTGGGGGTTGCCGGTCGGACCCGGATTGCGCCAGGCGAACTCCGTCGTCACGGTCTTGCCCATGACCACGCCGCCCTGGCGGCGCGTCAGCGCGACCACCGCCGCATCCTTGTTCGGGCGGTTGACGCCATAAATCGTTGAACCGTGGCGGGTCGGCATATCAGCGGTATCGATGATGTCCTTGACGGCGACCGGTATCCCGGCGAGGGGTCCTGGATTGCCGGCCATGTCGGCGGCCCTGGCACCCGCGATCGCTGCTTGCGGATCGAGATGCGCCCAGGCCCGCACCGCCTCGTCCCGGGCGGCCGCGCGCTCCAGGCATGCCCGCATAAGCGCCTCTGCCGTCAGCGCCCCGGCCTTGATGCGCCGCGCGCCCTCGACGGCGGAAAGTTCGTGCAGTTCGGACATCTCCGTCTCCCTCGGATACGTCAATCGCGTGCTCCCGCGATCCGAAAGATTGCGGCATTGTTATAGGGCATGCAACGACCGTATCGTGGCGGTCACACCACACGCGTTGTCCGAGAGGAATACAGAATGCCGCGCCACATCGCCTGTCTGACCTATGATTTCGATGCCCTGTCCCTGTGGATCGCCCGCGGCATGTCTACGCCGACGCCGCTGTCGCGCGGCGAGTTCGGGATCACCGGGACCCAGCGGATACTGGATCTTCTGGCCCGTTACGACATCAAGGCGACCTTCTTCATTCCAGGCCACACGTTGGAGACTTTTCCGGATATCTGCAAAAGGGTCCATGACGAGGGTCACGAGATCGGCCATCACGGCTGGACTCACCGCAAGCCGGCCGATCTCAGCCGCGAGGAAGAAGAAACGGAGCTGCTGCGCGCCAACGAGCAGATCGAGAAGATCAGCGGCCGCAAGGCGCGGGGCTACCGGTCGCCGTCCTGGGATCTCAGCCCCAACACGCTGGATCTGCTGATCGCCAACGGCTTTGTCTATGACAGCAGCCTGATGGGGCATGACTATCTGCCGTACTACGCGCGCACCGGCGACGAAGCACCGTTGCTGGAGCCGGCCCGGTTCGGCAAGGTCACGAACCTGCTTGAAATGCCGATCAGTTGGAGCCTCGATGACTTCCCCTACTTCGAATATCTGATCGGTCCGGCGGGTATCCTGCCGGGACTGCGGCCGGGAGCCGACGCGCTGGCGAACTGGACCGATGATTTCGACTACATGACCGAGATTCTGGATTGGGGAGTCATCACCTATACCTTCCATCCTTTCGTTTCGGGACGCGGTCATCGCATGAAGGTGATGGACCGGCTGATCCGCCACCTCAAGAATGGCGGCGCCACCTTCATGACCATGGAGGAAGCCGCCAGGGAAGCCGCCGAGCGAGCCGCCTCCGGCAATGCCTGACGTGCCGGCGGAGCTGGATATCCAAACCGGGCTTGTCCATCTGGCTTCCATCGACCCGGATCTTGCGGCGGCGGTCGACCGGGTTGGCGTTCCGGAACAGCGCCGGCGTGACCCCGGTTTCGGGACGCTGATCAATATCATCATCTCGCAACAGGTCTCGCTTCAGTCGGCGGCGGCGATTTGGGGGCGGCTCGCCGCGACCGGGCCCGTTACCGTTCAAAATGTGCTGAGTTTGGGAGAGGAAGGATTGCGGTCCGTCGGATTCAGCCGTCCCAAGATACGATACAGCCTCGCTTTGGCTCGCAACGTGGCCTCGGGAAGTTTCGATCCCGCCGCCTTGTTTGGCCTCGGAGATGAGGAGGCGATGGCGTCCATCACCGCGCAACTCGGGTTTGGGCGCTGGAGCGGCGAGATCTATCTGATGTTCTGTCTCGGCAGGGCGGATATCTGGCCGGCCGGCGATATTGCCTTGCAGGAAGCCGCGCGTGCGATCAAGGGTCTGGACGGGCGCCCGACGCCGCGTGAATTGGATCGGATCGCGGAGCCCTGGCGTCCCTGGCGCAGCGTTGCGGCGCATCTTTTGTGGCTCTACTACCGTGACGTGATCAAAGCCGGAGCAGCCGCTGGAGTGGACGGATTTCAGTGACAATTGTGTTAACAGCCTGATACTGTTAAAGGGGTGACGAGAACTGGAGTTCCCAAGACGTGCGGTCCGAACCTCACGACCCCATGATCGCAAACCCGCCCGGACGGTTAGGGCCGTTCTTGTGGCGACGGCCATGAGCGTCAATGTCAATCATGCTTTTTTACCGGTCGAGCAGAACGTCGAGAGAATTCTAGAGTCGGCCAGCGAAGCATTCTGCATTTTCGATGCCGATGACCATCTAATCTACGTCAACCGGCGTTTTCTGGACATGCATGGCTCGATGGCGGGCGATCTGCGGATCGGAACGAGTCTTGACGCCATTTTGGAGGCCGAGGGAGAGTGGCGGAAAGCCGCCGGCCTTATCGAGGATGTCGGCTCCTGGATGGAGACGCGGAAACGGCTCCACTCCTCGCCCGACACCTCCATGGAAGACCCGCAGCCCGGCGGTGGCTGGGTGGAGCGACGGGTCTCCCGGGCCGAGGGCGGGGCAACGATAGTCTTTTTGAGCGACGTTACGGCGGCCATGCGTGAGCGTGACAACGCCGAGCAACGCAATGTCCTGCTCCGGGGCACCCTCGAGAATATTCCGGAGGGTCTTGTTGCAGTCGATGCGGATCTCAGACTGATCACATGGAATCGGCTGTACTTCGAGCTACTGGATCTGCCCCACCGTTTTGCCCAGGTTGGCACGCCGCTCCGCGATGTTCTCGGTTATCTGGCTGCAAGGGGAGACCTTGGACCGGGGGATCCGGACAGCGCCGTCAAGCGCGCCTTGGAGCGGAACGCGGCCAAAGGCCAGGTACGGTTCGATCGTGAAACGTCCTCCGGAGCGATCCTCGAGATCCGGGTCAATCCGTTGGAGGGAGGCGGGTTCGTCGCGACTTACAGCGACGTCACGGCGGCGCGTCTCGCCGCCCGGCGGCTGAGTGAAAGCGAGGAACGCTACGCGTTGGCTGCGGCCGGCGCCAATGACGGCTTGTGGGACTGGGAGCTGAAAAGCGACCGGGTCTTCTACTCGCATCGCTGGAAGGAAATGCTCGGCCACGACGACACCGGGATCGGGGATTCTCCCGATGAATGGTTCGGCAGAATCCACGGCGACGATGTTGAACGGGTCAAGGCCATGCTTGACGCCCATCTGAGAGGGGCGGTGTCGCATTTCGAAATCGAACATCGGATGCGCCACGCGGACGACGATTACCGATGGATGTTGGTACGGGGCCTGGCGGTCCGCGGCGCCGACGGGACCGCGTATCGAATTGCCGGCTCGCAGACTGATATCACCGACCGGAAGCGGGCGGAACAGCAGGCGGTCCATGATGCCTTACATGACCCGCTGACGGGTCTGGCGAACCGGACCTTGTTCTTGGAGCGCATCCGCCAGGCTCTGGCGCGGCGGACACGGTATCCGTCAACCCGGTTCGCGGTGGTCTATCTTGATCTGGATCGTTTCAAGCTGGTGAACGAGAGCCTCGGCCACGTCCATGGCGACGACATGATCATCGCCGCGTCCCGGCGGTTCGAGCAGAGTCTCAAATTCGGGGATACGGTCGCGCGGCTAGGCGGTGACGAATTCGCGATCCTGATGGAGGATGTCGCGACGCCAGGCGACGCAAAGAGCATTTCCGAATCCTTGCAGAAGACATTGTCCAGTCCGTTCACCCTGCTCGGCAAGGAGGTTTTCGCGACGGCGTCCATGGGCATCGCGCATTCCGAAAACAACTATGAACGTCCGGAAGACATTCTTCGGGACTCCGAATTGGCGATGTACAGGGCCAAGGAACTCGGCAAGGCCCGCAACGTCGTCTTCGATCCAGGCTTCCGGAAGTCGCCGGTGACGCCGATCGATTTGGACACTGATTTGCGCCGCGCGCTCGAACGTGAGGAAATGAGCCTTCACTACCAGCCGATCGTATCCCTGGCCAGCGGCCGGATCAGCGGATTCGAGGCGCTGCTGAGGTGGGAACATGGCGTGCTCGGCCCGGTTTCTCCGGGGGATTTCATCCCGCTTGCCGAGGAAACCGGACAGATCGACGCCCTGGGTCAATGGGTCTTGCGCGAGGCCTGCCGGCAGATGCTGATCTGGAACGAAAACCGAGCAGCCGGAAATCAGCTTGAAATCAGCGTCAATCTTTCCAGCCGTCAGTTCGGCCGGACCGACCTTGTGTCCGGCATTCTCGACGTGGTTCACGGATCCGGCCTCGGCGCTTCCTGCTTGAAGCTGGAGATCACCGAAAGCGTGCTCATGGAGAACGCGCAACGCTCGGTCATGATGCTGAATCAGCTGAAGGAACTGGACATCAAGGTTTGTGTCGATGACTTTGGGACCGGATACTCGTCCCTCAGCTATCTCCACACCTTCCCGATAGATACCCTGAAGATCGACAAGTCCTTCATCGGCGACATGGGACGGAATTATCAGAATCTGGAGATCGTAAGGACCATCACGATGCTGGCCCGCAATCTGCGCCTTGATGTCATTGCGGAGGGTGTGGAAACCCCGGAACAGCATGCGCAACTTCGTGCCCTGGGCTGTCAGTTCGCACAGGGATTTCATTTTTCCCGGCCGCTCGACGTGGAGCAGGCAACGCGCCTGATCCAGGAAGATCGACGCTGGTAGCACCGACCGGGTAGTCGCATGGCCAAACGCTTTTCTTACTACTATCTGCAAGTCAACACCGGGCTGACCTGGGAAACCCTTGAGCAATCCGAGTCCGTGACGGTGCTGACCGGAGGACTCGCCGATCAGCTCGCGTCGCCCACCGATGCGGAAATTCGGATCGTCGGGGCGAATTTCGACGAAGCTTCCGAAAACTGGGTCTACGAGCAGCTATTCTATATCGATCAGTCAAGCATCGATCTCGGAATATCCGAGGACCCGGACGAAGAGGGGGCGGACCTGCCGCCGGCGGGTGCGTCCGGATGGGATGAGCCGTCCGATCACCGGATATCCGAACCCGAGGCCCGGGACGATGGCGAGTCCGAATTTTCCGCGTTGCTGCGCGAACGGGAGGAGCCCGACGATAGCGGTTATGCCGACGAACCCGAAGTTGAAGACGAGTTGCCGCCGAGGAGACCGGTGCCAGCTCCGGAGTCCGAAGAGGAAAGTGCTCCCTCTTGGGGTGGATTCGACGATGAGACCACTGGCGGCGACGCCTCGGACGATATCGAAAACGATGAACATCAGGGATCCGAGGAAGTGGTTCCCTGGCTACGGGCGCGGACCGGCGCATCACAAGTGGAGCCCGATCGGTCCGAACCGTTTCGTTTCGATGACACGCCACCGCCGCGGCGCAGACGTTCCATCGGCAAGATCATCGGATTCCTGTTCCTGTTGCTGTTCCTCTCGGTTTTTGTGGTAATCGGCGCGTTGGTGTACCTACAGCATCCCTTCGTGATGCAGACGGCGGATAAATTCGGAATCGGGTCATATCTGCGGATGATGTCGCATCACGGTGAGACTATGTCCGAGCACCATGAGAAACCGCTGATGACGCCATCGGGAGCTCCACAGGTGGAACCGCTGACGACCGGCCAGGTTGTCCGGTATGTGGGGGTTGCGCCGGCATTGCGCGGGCGCTGGTCGCCGCGGAAATGCGAAACCACGTATATCGAGTTCGATGAGAACGGCTACGTCAGAAGCATTGACGGGCAGATCTCGGCGGCGAAGACGGAAATCAGCGAATCCCTGGAAGATGATTTTGTCTTCTATCTTCGGCGCTCTCCCGAATTGGTGGAGCATTATCGCAAGGTTACCGCCAACGACATTCAACTCGCCGGCGCCACGACCGAAAGCGGGTTTCTCGGGGGGTCGGACAAAGCCGAGATCTATAGCCGCTGCCGTTGAAACTCTGCTGATCAGAACAATGTGGGCTCACGTTCGGCGTAGGGTTCAAGCAGATCCGGATCGTCGTTGCGGACATTGCCGACCCTTGGCGATACCTCGAAGCTGCGAAGTTTCTCGGCATCGGACGGTTTGAGCAGGCTTCCCGCCGTTTCGATATCGCCGGTCAGCCAGGCCGGGTGATCCGCTGCTTCGAGTATCACGGGCATGCGGTGGTGTATGTGCGCTATCGATGCCGCGGCGGTTACCGTGGCGATGGTGAAGGTCTCGACGATCCGGCCGCCGTCACTCGGATCCGCCCAGCTCTCCCATAGTCCGGCGAAGGCAAAGGTGGCGTCGTCGGCAAGGCAGATCCGGTAGGGCTGCTTGGACTTGCCGCGAACCTGCCATTCGTAAAACCCATCCGCCGGCACCAGGCAGCGCCGGGTGCGGAAGGCTTCGCGATAGGCCGGCTTTTCAGCGATGGTCTCGGATCTGGCGTTGATCATTTTGGCCGCGCCGGAAGCGTCCCTCGACCATTTCGGCAGCAATCCCCAACGCAGCATGTCAAGCCGGCGTTTGCCGTCTCGCTCGCGGACAATCGGGGCCATCTGGGTCGGCGCCAGATTGTAGCGCGGCTGGAGGTTCGGCCGGTCGTCGAACTGGAACAGCCGCCGCATGGCTTCGGTCGAGGTGGTTATGCTGTACCTGCCGCACATGTTTCGCATATCCCTGATTGGCCTGCCCGCGGCAAGCGACTAGCATGCGCGCCTTGTCCGTTAAACCCCGATCCGCCGCCTGCCGTTGGAGAATTCATGACCGATCAAGCCCGCCTCGACGCCGTCATTGCCATCGCCCGCCGGGCAGCCGATGTGATCATGGAATATTACGAGGGTCGGATCGAGGTTGACGAGAAATCCGATGGCTCGCCGGTCACCGCCGCCGACCGCGCGGCCGACGCGATCATCGTCCCGGCGCTTCGGAAATTGACGCCCGAGATACCGGTGGTCTCCGAGGAAAGCGTCGATGCGGGCGACATACCCGACGTGACCGGCGGCACCTTCTGGCTGGTCGACCCGCTGGACGGCACCAAGGAATACATCAGCCGCAACGGCGATTTCACCGTCAATATCGGTCTGATCGTCGATAACGTGCCGAGGCTCGGCGTGCTGATGACACCGGTCAACGGCCTGGTCTGGGCGGGTATCGTCGGGGAGGGCGCGTTCGAAGAAGACAAGGACGGCCACCGGCGTCCGATTGCCGTTCGAACCGCCGACCCCGAGGCGTTGGTGGTCGTCGCCAGCCGGTCCCATCGCAGTCCCGAACTGGAGGAGTACATCGCCGCGCGGCCGGTGAAGGAGTCGATCTCGCGAGGGTCGGCGCTGAAGTTCTGTCTGGTGGCACGCGGCGAGGCGGATCTCTATCCGCGAACCGGTCCGACGATGGAATGGGATACGGCGGCCGGGCATGCGGTGCTGTTGTCGGCGGGAGGATCAATGGAGAGGTTCGAAGGCGGAGAGTTTCGCTATGGCAAACCGAAATTCCTCAACGGCTGGTTCGTGGTACGCGGCGGCTGATCAGGCACGCCGATAACCGGAAAATAGGGAGTGGGATCAATGAAGGCGGTGACTGTTACCGAGGACGGGGTCAAAATTCTGGATGCGCCGGCGCCCAAGCCGAATGCCAATCAGGTTCTGGTTCGGGTCCGCGCCTGCGGCCTCAACCGGGCCGATCTGATGGTGGCAAGCGGCATGGCGCATGGTGCCATCGGCGGGCCCGGCACGATCGTCGGCATGGAGGTCTCGGGCGAAGTCGCGGGGGTCGGCTCGGAGGTAAAGGGATTTTCGGTCGGCGACCGGGTGATGTGTTCCACCGCGTCCGCCTGGGCGGAATACGCGGTTGCCGATCCCGGCCGCACGGTAAGGATCCCCGACACCAACATGAGCTACGAGACCGCGGCGACATTGCCGGTCGCGCTTCAGACCATGCATGACGCGGTGGTCACTCACGGCGGCGCGGCGCCGGGCAAGACGATCATGATCCAGGGCGCCAGTTCCGGCGTAGGCATCATGGGCATGCAGATCGCCAAACTGAAAGGCGCCTCGCTTGTCGTCGGCAGTTCCACCAATGCGGGCCGGCGTGCCCGCCTGTCCGAATTCGGCGCCGATCTCGCCGTCGACCCGAGTGATCCTGGTTGGGTCGACCAGGTGCTCCAGGCGACCGGCGGCGAAGGTGTCGACGCGATCATCGATCAGGTCTCGGGCTATGTCGCGAACCAGAATCTGGCGGCGACAAAGATCAAGGGCCGGATCATCAATGTCGGGCGGCTCGGCGGCTTTTCCGGCGATTTCAATTTCGATCTGCACGCGGCCCGCCGGATCAACTATATCGGCGTCACCTTTCGCACCCGCACGATCGAGGAGATCCGGGAGATCGTGCGGCGCACTTGGGAGAACCTCGGCGATGCCGTGGTCGACGGCAAGCTGTCACTGCCGATGGACCGCACCTATCCGATGGAACAGGTCGCCGACGCGTTGGCCCGCATGAAGGCGAACCAGCATTTCGGAAAGATTACCCTCTCGGTGGGCTGAGCGCCCTCGCGCAACACTCGTCTTCAGGCGGCCCGGCCCGGCGCCTGGCCGGCTGGACGTCGTACCCGGCGCCGTCCGCCGGACCGTTTGGGCGCGGGCGTGTCGCGGGGATCGTACGGCTTGCGGGCGCCTCGGCCGTGATGGCCCTGCTGCTGCTTCGGCCGCTTGGTCGTCCCGGAATCGTTGGCGATCTCGGCGCTGTGATAGGGGTGATCCGCGAAGACAGGAACCCGTTGGCGGATAGTTTTCTCGATATCCAACAACAGAGCCTTCTCGTCGAGATCGCAGAACGCGATCGCAATTCCCCCGGCGCCGGCCCGCGCGGTGCGTCCGATCCGGTGTACATAGCTTTCCGGATCGTTCGGAAGGTCGAAATTGATCACGTGGGTGACCCCGTCGACGTCGATGCCGCGCGCCGCGATATCGGTGGCGACCAGCGCCCTGATCCCGCCGTTCCGGAAAGCATCCAGCGCTCTTTGACGGGCGTTCTGCGCCTTGTTGCCATGGATCGCGTCGGCGTCGATCCCCTCTTTCTGCAACTGCTTGGAGACGCGGTCGGCGCCATGCTTGGTGCGGGTGAAGATCAGCACCCGTTCGATGCTGTCGTCATTCATCAGGTCGACCAGAAGCTCGCGTTTCTTGGTTTTCTCGACAAACAGAACCCGCTGCTGGATCTTTTCCACGGTCGTGGCGGCCGGCGTGACCTCGACCCGGACCGGGTCCTTCAGCATCGTCTCGGCCAGCGCCGCGACGGGCTTCGGCATGGTCGCCGAGAACATCAGGGTCTGGCGCCGCATCGAGAGTTTGCCGACGATCCTGCGGACGTCGGGGATGAAGCCCATGTCGAGCATCCGGTCGGCCTCATCCAGGACGAAGACCTCGATATTCTCCAGCATGACCTGGCCCTGATCCATCAGGTCGAGCAGCCGGCCCGGAGTCGCGACCAGAATATGAACCCCTTGCGACAGTTTCTGGATCTGGGGGCGGATGGAAACCCCGCCGAAGACCACGCCGATGCGCAGTCCCTGATAGCGGCCGTAGGTTCTGAAACTGTCATGGATCTGAACCGCGAGTTCCCGTGTCGGAGCAAGGATCAGCGCCCGGGGGCGCCGGTGGTCGGGTTTGCCAGGGGCATGGCCCAGCCGATGCAGCAGCGGCAGGGCGAAGGCTGCGGTTTTTCCGGTCCCGGTCTGGGCGACGCCCAGCAGGTCACGGCCTTCAAGCAAGGGGGGGATCGACTTTTCCTGGATCGGGGTGGGCGTGGTGTAGCCTTCCTCGGCCACCGCGCGGAGAATCGGTTGGGCCAAATCAAAGCCCGAAAACTCGGTCATAAGACGGTATCTTCCTCAAAATATGAATAGCCGGCCCCCGGTTTCCCGAGCGGCGGGCGCGCGTGCACGATGCAAGCTTTGGCGGCGCGGCTCGCTCTGACGGCAGCCGGCCTGACGAAACGCCTGCATCTGTTGTTGAAAACATGGCCGGCGGCGGTTCCCCGCCCGCGCGGCGACCGGTTCATCACCGGCCCTGAAGGTGCACCGCTGGGCACACATAAGGGGTCTGCCCATTGGAATGTCAAGCCTGATTGCGTCGAGCGGCCGGATTTAATGTTTTAGTTCAGGTATTTGTGCAACACAAATTCACTTAGTCGCGGACCGGGGCGTTCTGGCGCGGCCATCAGATCCAGCGCCGGACCCGTGTCTTGTAGGCGAGGTATGCGTCCCCGAACTTTCGCGCGAGATAGGTTTCCTCGCGCAGGATCACACCCTGTTGCATGACGATGATCATCGGGACGAACAGAACCGCGAACCAGACGCTGGCGACGATCAGGCCGATACCCAGATAGAAACCTGTCAGTCCGAGATACATGGGATTGCGGGTGAACCGGTACGGTCCGGTCTCGACGATTGTGGTCGCCGGCTGCCAGGGAGGAACATTGGTGCCGGCCTTGCGGAACCGTCTGACCGCGATCATCGCAAGAGTGATTGAGACGACTACAAGGACCGCGCCGACGCCGAAGCGGATTTCCTCGACCATCAGGAAAGCCGGCAAACCAGCCGGCAGCAACCAGTGCAGCAGCAACGCCGCGATCGCCGTGCCCGCGTAAATGACGGGCGGCGGCGCGATTACACCGGGATGGTCGTCTTCCTTGCCGGTCGATTTGGCCATGCGCCAATCCATTCATCCAGGCGGCCGCGTTCGCCTTCAAATTGGGCGCGCACCGAGAACCACAAGGCCGTCCACTGCGATCACACCCTCTCCCTCTCCCCGGACGATCAGCGGATTTATTTCAGCCTCAAGCACCGTCGCATTCTCACAGGCCGCGAGGCGCGACAGCGCCACGATGGCATCGGCCAGGGCATCAAGATCTCCTTTCGGCAACCCCCGATACCCGTGCACCGGCGCCAGACCTTTCACCTCCGCGATCATTTCCAGGGCGTCCGCCCGGTCCACCGGAGCCAGACGGACCGCCGCATCGGCGTGTATCTCGGCCATGATCCCACCGACCGCCAGGGTCACCACCGGACCGACTTCGGCATCCCTGGTGAAGCCGATCAGTGCCTCGGCGAGACCGCGGGTCATCGGTTGCACGGAGATTCCCTCGATCTCCGCGTCGGGGTGTTTTTCGGCGACCGAGGACCGGATGCGGGTAATTGCCGCGCCGAGAGCAGCCGCGTCGGCGATATTCAGGACAACACCTCCAGCTTCGGTCTTGTGCGGTACGTCAGCCGACAGAATTTTCGCGGCAACCGGGTAGGAAAGCCCGTCGGGAACCTTTGCACCGGGTGCCAAAACCGTCGTCTCTACGGTCGCAATGCCGAGACCCGCCATGATCGCCAGCGAGCCGTTTTCATCCTGCGCGCCGGGCAGAAGCCCCGCTGGCAGGGCGACCGGGACCGAGGCGGGTCGGGTCCTCGGCGCTTTTCGTTCAAGCAGGGCTCGCACCGCTTCGGCGCAGCTTTCGGCGGTTCGGAACCCCGCGATACCGGCGGCGCCGAGCGAGCGGAGAGCCTGATTGGCCTCGGGAACCATGAACGCCGCCATCGGCGTTTGGCTCTTGTCGACGTCAATGATCGGCTGCACGGCGTTTCCGGGCCGGAATTGCGCCGAAGAGCCCACCGTGACGACCACGACCGAAAATTCCCGCGAGGAGACGAAAGCCTCAAGCACCGCCAGCATGGCATCGTAGTTCGCGCCGGCCAGGGTGACGTCGGTGAGTTTTCCGGAGCCGAGCCTGACGCCCTTTTCGGCGAGCCCGGCGCGTATCGCCTCGGACGCGCCCGCGACCTCGATCCCATGCGCGCCCAGCCGGTCGACAACCATTGCCCCGCCGCCGCCGGTGGTGGTGATGACGGCGACCGGTTTGTCGCGCCTGATGGCGTGCCCCCGGGTTTCGGCCATCAGCAGCGGCGGTGCCTCGATCAGGGTTTCGAACTGGTCCACCCGGACCATGCCGTGGGCGCGGAAGAACGCGTCACTCGCCGCGTCGGAGCCGATCAGCGCGCCGGTGTGCGAGACCGCCAGCTCCCGTGCCATCTCGGACCGCCCGAGTTTGTAGACGATGACCGGCTTGTCGGCCGCCCGCGCCGCCGCGGCGAAAGCCGCCAGAGCTTCCGGCTTGCGGATGGTCTCCATGAACAGCACGAAGGCGTCGACGCTGGGGTCCGTAACGGCCGCAAGCCCGATATCGCCGACCGTCAGATCGGCCTCGTTGCCGACTGAGACGATGGAGGAAAATCCGATCCCTCTTGCCTCGCCCCGCGAAATCAGGGTGCCGACGATGCTACCGCTCTGGGAAATCCCCATCAGCCTGCCGGGCACCAAGTGGTCGATATCCAGCGCGGCGTTGACCGTCAGGCCGATGCCCTCGGCGCAGTTCACGATACCCATGCTGTTCGGGCCGAGGATGCGGGTCTTCGAGTTCTTTGCGATTTCGGTCAGCTTCTGCTGCCGCGCCGCCCCCTCCGGCCCGGCTTCGGTGAAGCCATCGGCAAGGATCGAGACCACCGCCACGCCGGCCGACGCACAGGCCTCGACCGCGCCGATGACCGCGCCGGTTCCGACACAGACATAGGCATGATCCGGAACTTCCGGCAGGGCCTCGATCGACGGCCAGGCCTTGTCGCCCTGCACCGTCTCGCGGCCGGGATTGATCGGATAGACGCGGCCCTTATAGCCGTGCTTCTTGAGATATTTCTGTGCCCGTCCAGCCGTCTTCGCGGGATCGTCGGACGCACCGATCACCGCAACGGCTGCGGGCCGGATCAGGGCGTCGAGAAAAGCGGCTCTGCGTTCAATTGATTTGGTCATGTTCGGACCGGTCTTTCGGTTTGGTGTTCCGGTGTCCGCGTGGAAGGGCGCCGGCCGGCGGTATCGGTATGGTTATTCGGCTGCTTCCGCGTCGGCGCCTTCCAAGGCCGACAACCCCAATGGCGAAATCGTCATGTGGCTTTCCAGCGACCACAGACGCTCCAGCAATCGGGCCGCTCCCCGCTCGCCGATGACCGGCGTGGCGAGGTCCCGGTATTTGTCGGCAAGGTCATCGTCTGATAGCGGGCTGTCCGGATCACCGCGGCGGGTCGGCGCGAAATGGGTCAAAACCCGGTCATCGCGGGTCTCGATTTCGACCCTGGCCGAGCGTGCGCCGGGGAAGGCCGCCTGACACGCGTCGTCGACTTCCACGGATACCCGCGCCATGACCTGGCGCAGACCGGGGTCGGCCAGCAGTTCCGGCGAGAAGTCCCGGGTCCGAAGCGACCGTCCCGTGCGAAGCGCCAGAGCGGCACAATAATGCGTGCTGAACTTCGCCTCGTAGGGGGTTTTCGGGTCGGCGTTGCCGCAGATTTCCTTGGTTTTCTGATATGAGCCCACATCGATCCGCCGGATCGCATCAGGTGTGAGGCCGTGGGCATTCCTGAGCGCCAGAACCGCGTCGATGGCCGCGTGGAGGTGGCCACAGGCGGCGTGGTTCTTTTGGGTGACGCGGGTAATGGTGAAATCTTCGCCGAACCCTTGCACGGCCTTGTCCCAGTCGACGTCGCTGCTCATGGCATTGCCGAAGCCGCGGTCGCCCTCAAGGATATCCAGCGCCCCGGTGACGCCCTGGGCCGCCAGGATTGCCGCCAGCAATCCACCCTCGGCGGCGCGGCCGGCGTGGATCGGCTTGCTCATCGCGTCAGCGCGAAAGGCTTGTTGCAGGCCGGCCGCCATGGTCCCGGCGGTGCCGAGCGCATGCGCGGCTTGCGTCTTGCTCAGTCCCAGTATCGTCGAGGCCGCCGCCGCGGCGCCGAAAAACCCGACCGTCGCCGTGGTGTGCCACCAGTCGTAATGCGCCGGCACCATCGCCGCGGCGATGCGGTTGGAGACCTCGTAGCCGGAAATCACTCCGCGCATGAGCATTTCGCCGGAGGCGCCGGCTTGTTCCGTGGCGGCCAGCGCCGCGCTCACCACCGGCGAGCCCGGATGGTAAAGGCCTTCGCGGAAAATATCGTCGAACTCGACCGTGTGAGACGCGGCGCCATTGATCAGCGCCGCGGTGCGCGCGGTGGCGGCTGTCCCGGACGGCAGCAAGGTCGCCGCGCCGTGTCCGGTATCCTCCGCAAGGGCTTTCGTCATCAAGGTTGCCGGTGCTTCCCGGCCGCCCGGCAGGGTCGCGGCGAACCAGTCGATGATGCAGCGCTTGGCGTGATGTCTTGCATCGGCGGGAAGTTCCATCTCGCGCATCGCGGACGCAAAGGCGGCATAGTGCGTGGCGATCGTCATGGCGGGTCCCCGTTTCAGCAGCCCAACTGGTCGGCCAGGTCGTTCATGTCCTTGGTAATATAGTCGAAATCATGCTCGGCCTTGAAATCACGGTCCTGGTTCGGGCCGTACTCCGTCGGCCGGGCGATAAAGGCGGTGCGCAGCCCGCATTTCGCCGCGGCAAGCAAATCGCCGTTGTGCGCGGCGCACATCAGCACTTCCGAGGGCTCGAGGCCAAGCCACTCGACGCCGGTAAGATAGGTCTTGGGCGTGGGCTTATAGGATTGGGCGGGTTCGGCTCCCAGGATCACATCCCACGGCAGGCCGGCATGCTTGGCCATGTTGACCATCAGGGCGACATTACCATTCGACATGGTGCCGATGATGAACTTGGTTTTGAGCCGCGCAAGGCCACCTGGGGAATCCGGCCAGCCGTCCAGGCGGTGCCAGGCCTTGTTCAAATGATCGCGATCGGCTTCCGACAGCCCGGAAACCCCCATCTCGCCGAGCAGCTCGTCAAGATTTTCACGATGCAGAATATCCAGGCGGACATACCCGCGCCCGCCGCTGCGCACCCGTTCCATGGCCGGCTGGTATTTTGACCGCCAGGCATCGGCGAAGGCGAGCCAGTCAGCCTTGACGCCTTTTGGAGCCAAGCTGGCCTCGGCCTCGCGGGCGATACTGGTGCGCCAGTCGACAACGGTGCCGAATACGTCGAAAACAAGAGCCTTGATCGTGTTCGAGGGCATATGGAAATTCCCGCTTTTCCCTTTGTCGTCCGCACAATAGAGCCCTCGCGTGCATGCCGTCATGCTGATTTTGCGTCGCTGGACCCAGAAAGTCGGCCCTTGCCGGAACGTTTCGATTTCCGGTGTTGACTAGTGAGCGCGCCGATGAAAGGTTGCGCGCCCCTGAAACGGTTTGCGACGGGCTGTGTCGCGGGATTTCCTGAGCGGTTTTGCGGGAGAACGTTGATTGTTCGAAGCGGGTGGAAGGTCGGTTCAGGAATTCGACTCAAATTGACAGAACATCCGTTGGAAACTAGCTTCATCGGCAAGGGCCGCTCAAAACTCAACGAAGCGGACATGAGAGTTACAGGGAGGCGGCGTGGCTGCTCTTTTGCGGATCCAGGATCTGAAGACGCAATTCTCGACTTCGTCGGGAATAGTCAAGGCCGTGGATGGCGTTACATACGACGTTGAGGAAGGCGAAACCGTTGCCGTGGTCGGTGAATCCGGCTGCGGCAAGTCGGTAACGGCGCTTTCGATCATGCGGTTGGTGGCCGAGCCGGCGGGCCGGATCGTCGATGGCAAGATCCTGTTCCAGGACAAGAATCTTCTGGAACTGGACATCGAGGAAATGCGGAACATCCGAGGCCGCGACATCGCCATGGTCTTCCAGGAGCCGATGACCTCGCTCAATCCGGTTCTGACCATCGGAATGCAGCTTACGGAAACCCTGCTCCAGCACCTGGACATTACCGAGGACGCCGCTCAGGCACGGGCCGAGGAACTGTTGGGGCTGGTCGGGATCTCCGACGCCAAGCGGCGATTGGCGCAATATCCGCACAATCTCAGCGGCGGGATGCGCCAGCGGGTGATGATCGCCATGGCACTGAGCTGTGAGCCGAAACTAATCATCGCCGACGAGCCGACGACGGCCTTGGATGTGACCATTCAGGCTCAGATTCTTGAACTGATGAAGGACCTGACCCGGCGTCTGGGGGTCGCGCTGATCATCATCACCCACAATCTCGGGGTGGTGGCGCGCTACGCCAACCGGGTGAACGTGATGTATGCCGGCAGGATCATTGAGCGGGGCGCCGCGCGGGACATTTACCACAACCCCAAGCATCCCTACACATTGGGCCTCCTGCGTTCGGTCCCCAGGCTTGATCAGCCCAGGGGCGAACGTCTGATCCCGATCGACGGGCAGCCGCCGGATCTGACGCGCCTGGACGACGGATGCGCGTTCCGGCCTCGCTGCGCCTTCGCCTCGGATCGTTGTGCTCGGGAGAAACCGCCGCTGGAAGACCTTGGGGACGGTCACCTCGCGGCGTGCTGGGAAAAGGATAAGGTTGGCTTGAACGCGGGGAAAGCATCGTGAGCGTGGCCGAGACGGATACCGGCACTCCCGAGCATCAGCTCGGCGACGTGTTGTTGACGGTAACGGATCTGAAAAAGCATTTTCCGATCACCGAGGGCATCATCGTCAAGAAAGCCGTCGCCCAGGTGAAGGCGGTGGACGGAATCAGCTTCCAGGTCCGTAAGGGCGAAACTCTTGGGCTGGTGGGCGAGTCCGGTTGCGGCAAGTCGACCACGGGACGCTGCATCCTTCAGCTAGACCCGCCGACCGCGGGTTCCATCGTTTATGACGGCAAGGACCTGTCGAAGGTCAGCCGGGCGGAAATGAACAAGCTGCGCGAGCGGATCCAGGTGATTTTTCAGGACCCGTTCTCGTCGCTCAACCCGCGCATGAAAATCGGCGATATCATCGCCGAGCCGATGCATGTGCACGGGATTGAGCCTGATGCCGCCAAGCGTCAGGCCCGGGTGGCCGAACTGTTGACCGTATGCGGCCTCAATCCGCGTTTCGCGGACCGCTATCCGCACGAGATGAGCGGCGGTCAGAGACAGCGGGTCGGCATTGCAAGAGCGCTTTCGATGCGCCCCGAATTCATCATCTGCGACGAGGCGGTTTCGGCCCTGGACGTGTCGATCCAGGCCCAGGTCATCAATCTGCTTGAGGACCTGCGTGAGCAGTTCAATCTGACCTACCTGTTCATCGCTCATGATTTGAGCGTGGTGCGCCATCTCTGCCACCGGGTCGCGGTGATGTATCTCGGCAAGATCGTCGAGTTGGCCGAGTCGGACGAGTTGTTCGACAATCCAATGCATCCCTACACCCAGGCATTGCTGTCGGCGGTGCCGGTTCCGGACCCGGAAGTCGAGGCCAACCGCGTGCATCAGGTGGTGAAGGGTGAAGTGCCGAGCCCGATCAATCCACCATCGGGGTGTGTATTCCACACGCGCTGCCCGAAGGCGGTGGCGAGTTGTCAAACCGATGTTCCCGCGCTGCGCGAATTGCGGCCCGGGCATTGGGTCGCCTGCACCGAGGCATAGAAAGTGCCGCTGAGAGGCCCCTTCAACACCTAACGACCGGGGCCAGGGATTTAAGTGTTAGGGAACAAGGAGGAGACTTCATGAAACATCTCTTGAAAACCATGGCCGCGATCGGCGCGGGCACGGCGATCGGGCTTGGGGCCATGGGTGCCTCGCTCGCCGCCACGCCCAAGTCGGGCGGCATTCTGGACTTCGTGGTTCCAAGTAACCCGCCGTCCTACGACGCCCACCAGGAAACCACTTTCGGTGTCATCCATCCACTGTCACCGATGTACAGCCTGCTGATCCGTGTTGATCCGGATAACCCGCAGTCGTCCGATTTCGTGTGCGACCTGTGCGTCGGGAACGTGCCGGAGCCGACCAATGACGGCAAGACCTACACGTTCGAGATCATTTCCGGCGTCAAGTTCCATGACGGCACGCCGCTGACAGCTCATGACGTGGCCGCCAGCCTGAACAAGATCGTCAACCCACCGGAAGGCGTTCCAAGCTCGCGCAAGGCGTTCTTCGTCATGGTCGACTCGATCACCGCGCCGAATGACGACACGCTGATCATCGAGCTTAAGTATCCGTCGGCCGCGTTCATGCCGGCGCTGGCGACCCCCTTCAACTGGATCTACTCCAAAAAGGATCTGGATACCCACGGCTATGCCTGGCACAAGACCAATGTGAACGGCACGGGGCCGTTCATCTTCAAGACCCATGTTGCCGGCTCGCACATCGAGGGCACCAAGAACCCGAACTATCATCATCCGGGAATGCCTTACCTGGACGGATTCAAGGCGATCATCGCCCCGAAGATGGCGCTCCGCCTGCAGGCGATCCGCGCCGATCAGGCCGCCATCGAGTTCCGCGGCTTTCCGCCGAAAGCTCGTGACGATCTGGTGAAGGCCCTGGGCAACCAGATCACCGTGCAGGAAAGCGACTGGAACTGCGGCAACCTGGTGGTCTTCAACGCCAAGAAGCCTCCGTTCGACGACAAGCGTGTGCGCCGGGCCCTGACTCTGGCCATCGACCGTTGGAACGGTTCCAAGTACCTCTCCGAGATCGCCATCGTGAAGACCCCCGCGGGTATCGTCTTCCCGGGCCACCCACTGGCGGCGACCAAGGAGGAACTGGAGAAGCTGGCGGGCATGTGGCCGGACATCAACAAGTCTCGCGCCGAAGCCAAGCGTCTGCTGAAGGAAGCCGGACAGGAGAACCTGACTTTCGACCTGCATAACCGGGCGGTTGACCAGCCCTACAAGATCGTCGGCACCTGGTTGATCGACCAGTGGGCGAAGATCGGCGTCAAGGTGACCCAGCAGGCTGTTCCGACGGCCCAATGGTACGACAAGTTCCGCAAGACCCGGGACTATGACGTCGGCCTCGACGCCAACTGCCAGGCCGTGGTCAATCCGGTGGCGGATGTCGCCAAGGTTCTGTGCAGCTCCACCAACAACTACGCCCAGTGCGAAAATCCCAAGCTGGAAGAGCTGTTCCAGGCGATGAACAAGGAAAGCGATCCGAAGAAGGTCCGCACCATGATGCGTGAGTACGAAAGAATCGTCCTCGACGAGGAAGCGTATATCGGTCACGCCCTGTGGTGGTACAAGATCAACCCGCACCGTTCCTATGTGAAGGGCTGGAAGATCGCGCCTAGCCATTACCTGAACCAGCAGTTGGACAACGTCTGGCTGGACAAGTAAGGCAGGACCACGCCTAACCCAAAATCGCCGCCATGAGCCGGGTGTGCTCATGGCGGCGGTGGCGGGCCCAGAAGCCAATTGTTATTTGTCAATCTCTCGGGCCAAGGCGGTTTAAAATGTATAAATACGTCGTCAACCGCGTTCTTTTGATGCTTCCGACACTGCTCGGCGCCGCCGTTCTGGTGTTCATCGTTCTGCGCCTGGCTCCCGGCGATGTCTGCGAGATGCGCATGGCCGGAACCGGCCTGTTCGCCGATCCCGAAGCGATCAAGACCTGTCAGGAGAATATGGGCCTGAATGACAGTAAGCTTGAACAGTTCGGACGTTTCATCGGCGGTTATTTCGTCGGCGACCTCGGCATCTCCATGTGGACCGCTCGGCCTGTGACCGAGGAAATCGCGATCCGCTTCAAGCTATCCCTTGAACTTGCGATTCTGGCGACCGTGATCTCGGTTCTGATCGCGATTCCACTGGGGACGATTTCGGCGGTAAAGCAGAATACCTGGATAGATTACGCGGTTCGGACATTTTCCATCGCCGGCATCGCGATGCCCTCGTTCTGGCTCGGAATTCTGATCATCCTCGGCCTGCTGATCACCACGCAGGCTTGGTTCGGGGCGCCTTGGATGCCGCCGATCCACTATATTCCGCTCTTCGAGGATCCCTTCGGCAACCTAACCCAGCTTTTCTGGCCGGCTCTGGCGACGGGATACCGCTATGCGGCGGTATCCACCCGCATGACCCGTTCGGCCTTGCTGGAGGTTCTCCGGGAGGATTATGTGCGGACCGCCCACGCCAAGGGCCTGATCGAGAAACTGATCATCCGGCGCCATGCCCTGAAGAACGCGATGCTGCCGGTGGTCACGATCATCGGCATTGAATTCGCCTTCCTGATGGGCGGCCTTGTCGTGACCGAACAGGTTTTCAATCTGAACGGGATCGGTAAGCTGTTCGTTGAATCCGTGCTGAACCACGATTTCAACATGACCCAGCAGCTTGTCATGCTGGTCGCGCTGATCTTCATCATCACCAATTTTCTCGTGGATCTGCTGTATGCTTGGTTGGATCCGCGTATCCGCTACGCTTGAGGTAACACACCATGGCTAGCTTGACCGCAGACGACACAACCATTGACGCACCGCCGCGCGTCAGTTTCACCAAGACCCTGAAGGATTTCGCCCGCAAGCAACCGCTCGGCGCGGCGGGCGGGGTCATCGTGATCCTGATGATCCTGGCGGCGATATTCGCCGATTTCATCACGGTTTATGAGCCGGAGCAGATTAGCTTTGAAGCCATGTTGGTGCCGCCGGAATGGGCCTACCCGCTTGGCACCGACAACTATGGCCGGGATATTCTGACCCGCATCGTCTATGGCGCGCGGACCGCCCTTTTCGTCGGCTTCGTCGCGGCATTCGTCGGCTCGTTCATCGGCCTTGTCCTCGGTGTCGCCAGCGCGTATTTCGGCGGCACCTTCGACCTGGTCTTCCAGCGGGTCATGGACGTCTTCCTGGCCTTCCCGCTGATCATTCTGGCGCTCGCCGTTGTTGCCGTGCTGGGCACCGGAACCGAAAACGTGATCATCGCGATCACCATTCCATTCATCCCGCAATGCGCCCGGGTGGTGCGCTCCAACGCGCTAGCGATCCGCGAGATTCCCTATGTCGATGCGGCGCGGGCCTGCGGGTTCTCACATGGCCGGATCATCCTGCGGCACATGGTGCCGAACGTGATGGCGCCGTTCCTGATCATGATCACGGCGTTCGTCGGTCAGGCGATCTTGCTTGAGGCCTCCCTCTCCTATCTCGGCCTGGGTGTTCAGGAACCGGTTCCGGCCTGGGGGCTGATGCTGCAGGGCGGGGCCGAGGAATATGCCGAGAGCGCGCCGTGGGTGGCGATTTTCCCGGGACTGGCGATTACTCTGGCCGTGTTCGCCTTCAACCTTTTCGGCGACGCCTTGCGCGACGTGCTGGATCCGAAGCTGCGCTCCGAGCGGTAAACATCGCTCAAGAGCTATCGATGAGGGTATTGTGACGGGGCTGTCTGCTAGGCGGACGGCCCCGTCTCACGACCGGATGATCGAATTGCGCCTGTGGTAAGGAGCCGGGCCGGCGTCACCTGGTCAGGCGTTGCCCGTCAGATAATCCATCGCCGCCAGGACTCCACCCTTGGTATGCGGAACGCCGGCGACGGCGAGGCCCATTTCGACTCCGGACAAGGTCCCCATCAGCATCAGATCGTTGAAATCGCCGAGGTGACCGATGCGGAACATCCGTCCCTTCACCTTGCCGAGACCTGCACCCAGCGACATGTCGTAGTGTTCCAGGATCACCGCCCGCAAGGCGTCGGCGTCATGGCCCTCGGGCATGACCACGCCGGTCAGGATGGGGCTGTGCTCGCTCGGCTCCAGGCATTGAATCTCCAGCCCCCAGGTCCGCACCGCGCGGCGCGTCGCCTCGGCGTGACGCTCATGCCGGGCGAAGACGTTGTCCAGTCCTTCCTCCATCAGCATGTCACAGGCCTCGATAAGGCCGTAAAGCAGGTTTGTGGCCGGGGTATAGGGGAAGTTGCCGGTCGGATTGTTGGTGAGCTGGCTGTTCCAGTCCCAGTAGGAGCGCACGCATTTCGCGTTCTTGGAAGCCGCGACGGCCTTCTTGCTGACCGCGTTGAAGCCGAGGCCGGGTGGCAGCATCAGTCCCTTCTGCGAGCCGGCGACGGTGACGTCGACCCCCCATTCATCATGCCGGTAATCCGCCGAGCCCAACCCGGAAATCGTGTCGACCAGCAGCAGCGCCGGATGTTTTGCCCGGTCGATAGCGTCGCGCACGGCCTTCACCTTCGAGGTCGCGCCGGTGGATGTTTCGTTGTGAACGACACAGACCGCCTTGATCTCGTGTCCCTTGTCCTTGGTCAGCCGCTCTTCGATCACGTCGGCCCGCACGCCTGTGCGCCAATCGCCGGGGATCAGATCCGCCTTCAGCCCGATCCGCGCCGCGAGTTCCTGCCAAAGGGTCGAGAACTGCCCGGTCTCGTACATCAGCACCCGGTCGCCCGGCGACAATGTGTTGACCAGCGCCGCCTCCCAGGCGCCGGTGCCGGAGGACGGGAAAATGATCACCGGCTCCACGGTCTTGAAGATCGGGCGCACCTTCTCCAGCACCTCCTTGGCGAGTGCCTGAAAGGTCGGTCCGCGATGATCGATGGTCGGCCGCTCGATGGCGCGCAGGATCCGGCCCGGTACGTTGCTGGGGCCGGGAATCTGCAGAAAATGGGGACCGGCGCGATGGCTCATGATGGTTGTCCTGGTTGGTTTAAAGGAGAAAGCGGCAAGCAAGACCCTTCGAGACGCCGCGCCGCGGCTCCTGAGGGTGAGCGTTAGACAATTGTGTACTCACCCTGAGGAGATACCCAAACGGTATCGTCTCGAAGGGTCTTGGCGAATGGATGGTTGCGATCATGGAATACACACGGAGTTGGGAAAGGTCATGGCGCGGCGCCCAAGGCCCGCTCCAGCACTCTGGCGACATGGATCGCCTCGCGGCCGGCGCCGTCGTGGATCTGGTGGCGGCAACTTGTGCCGTCGGCAACCAGGATCGTGCCGGCGTCCGCGGCCCGGACCGCCGGCAGCAGATCAAGCTCGGCCATGGCAAGGGAGGCTTCGTGATGCTCGGCCTCGTAGCCGAAGGAACCGGCCATGCCGCAGCAGCTCGAGTTGATCACCGACACCTGAAGGTCCGGTATCAGGCCCAAAGCCTTCTCCACCGCGCCCATCGCCGCGAAGGCCTTCTGGTGGCAATGCCCGTGCACCAGAGCCTTGCCGCCGATCGGATGAAGGTTCAGATGTAGACGCCCGGCCCCGTGCTCGCGCACCAGGAATTCCTCGAACAGCATCGCGTTGTTCGCAAGGCGTTTGGCCTCAGGCCCGGGGCGCATGGCGGTGAACTCGTCCTTCAGAGTGAAGAGGCAGGACGGTTCGAGCCCGACTACCGCCATTTCCGCATCCAGATAGGGTGCATAGGCGGCAAGCATCCGGTCCGCCTCGGCCTTTGCCTCGTCCACCAGCCCGGCGGCCAGCAGGGTGCGGCCGCAGCAAAGCCGCCGGCCGGTTCCGTCCCGTGACGGATCCACAACATGCACCCGGTAGCCCGCCGCCTCCAGCACCCGGAGCGCGGCGCGCAGGTTCTCCGGCTCGAAATAGCTGTTGAAGGTATCGGCCAGCAGCACGACGTCCTTGTCCCGGTCCGCCTCCGAGGCTTCATCGGCGCGGAACGGCTCGGCGCTCCAACGCGGCAGAGACCGGCCGGCGCTCAGGCCCAGCAGTTTTTCGGTCAGCCAGGGGACCCCCGGGAGCCTGTCCCTCAGATTGGCGAGGAAGTGGAAGCGCGAGGCCGCTTCGGCATAGCGTGGCAGGGCGCCGATCAGCCTGTCCCGCGCCGAGAGACCATGCCGCTTGGCCCGGGCCGCCTTTACCTCGATCTTCATCCGGGCCATGTCCACCCCGGTCGGACATTCCCGCCGGCAGCCCTTGCAGGAGACGCAGAGCTCCATGGTTTCGGCCATCGCGTCCGAGGTCAGCGCATCCGCGCCGAGCTGGCCGGTGATCGCAAGGCGCAGCGAATTGGCGCGGCCCCGCGTGACGTGCCGCTCGTCCCCGGTCACCCGATAGCTCGGGCACATTACCCCGCCGGCGCGCGCGCGGCAGGCGCCGTTGTTGTTGCACATCTCCACCGCGCCGGCGAAACCGCT
>JAYOEU010000036.1:0-29416 GCA_038116915.1 Alphaproteobacteria bacterium | reverse complement strand
CCGCTCTAGGAGGCGAAACCGCGTTTCCTCTCCATCTTTTCCGATTGCCGAACTTTTCCGTGCATGTTCCCGAGCACGCGTCAACCAATCCAATCCTGCACTGCGGTCCCCCCATCGCCCCAAGGCGTATCCCACTTCGGCGAGCACAAAGCCTTGAGTGAATTCATTCTTGGATTGGCTGGTCTCCACGACGCTTGCCAAACCCTCCCGCGCCGCCAAAGGGTCAACATTTTCGTAGACCAGATCCAGAATATCCAGCAGATCCAGGACCTCTCCCGCGGAGTTCGAAGAACGAGATCTCCGATACTGAGTCAAAGCGTGACGCCATCCGTTGCTTACGATGGATTCACGGTATTTTTTGTTTTGGCCTGAGCGATTTGCCTCCATCAAATAGCGAATCACGACCGCGATATGCGGCACTTCGGGAATCGCGGAGAAGGCCTCTTCCTGCCGCGCGACAACATCTGCGATGTCCGTGTTTACCGCAGCATCTATCTTACTTTGAAGAACTACCAGTTCGTGAATTTTTGCTATGTCGCAAATATTTTTTAATATCTCTGGACAAATTATTTCATTTTTAACACCACTAAATACTTTACCAGACAATAAAATTAAGATTGGCGCCACGAATAGAACCAGGTGAAAACGTGAATAATTAAAACCCGACACATCCCAATCCTCTGATCATTTCGCAGACCATCGCATGGGCGCCGCACTCAAACCAGATGAAGTGCTATCATGTTATCCGGGAATTCAAACCGGTTGCAGAACCTGATGCTCAATCAATCGGATTCCGCACCGCCAGAAACAAAAAATGTAGCGGTGTTTTCTACCCGATCTTCGTCATCGCATCGCCGACGGCGAGGCGCCCGTCCTTGACGACGCGGGCGTAAATTCCCCGCAGCTTATATGTGTCGCCGTCGCCCATGTTCACGAAGACGCAGGCATCGCGGCCATAGCGCTTGATGAACTTGGCGCAGCCCTTGTGCGGGGTGTCGGTGATTTCGATCTCGGCGGTGCCGACCGAAAGCCGGGTGCCGGGAGGCAGATTGCCGGGGGTCAGATCCATGTCGACAAACAGGTTGTCCCCCGCCGGCGCCCAGTTGTCGCGGTCCTGGGCGATCAGCGCGATGCAGCGCGAGTTCATGATGCAGATCTGCACGTCCGGATGCGGATCGCCCGCCTCGGTGGATTTCCAGCATCCCTTGGCCCAGTGATCGCCTTCCAGACCTCCGGCGAGGCTGATGCCGATGCTCTCGACCTCCCGGCGTTGTTCCGAGGCGGGACGAACCACGATCCCTTCAATCCGCCCGTTATCCTTTGGCGAGGCGAGAATGTCCGGCAGGCCGGCCTGCAGTTCTTCACGGGAAAGGTGTCTGGCCATGAGGATTCTCCCGGCGGGTCTTGGTTTGGTTCAGGGTAATGAAGCGAGGTTCCGTCGACAAGGCACCGGGGGTGAATGATCGGCCATCGCAGGAGGACTCACCCCGAGGAAGGCGCGTCGCGCCGGTCGCGACGGGTCCCGCCGGACCCTAGCTGGTGACGATCCCGCCATCGACGTTGAAGGCCTGGCCGGTGATATTCCGCGACGCGGGCGAGGCGAGAAAGACCACCATCGCGGCAATGTCCTCCGGATCGTTGGGCCGGCCGATCGGGATCATCGCGGCCCGGCGCTTGGTCATCTCCTCGACACTGATCCCCTCCTGCTCGGCCCGGACCGTCAGGTTGGCGCGAGAGAGCGCCGTCTCGGTCACGCCGGGGCAGACCGCGTTGACGTTGATGTCGTGCCGCGCCAGTTGCTGGGATGCGGTATAGGTAAGGCTGATCACCGCGCCCTTGCTGGCGGCATAGGCGGCGTTCGATGTTCCGGCATAGCCGCGCCCGGCGATCGAGGCGATGTTGATGATCCGCCCACCGCCGCCCTGCTTGATCATTTGCGCGGCGGCCGCCTTCAAACAGAAGAACACGCCCTTGGCATTGACCCGGTGAATACGGTCCCAGTCGGCCTCGGTCAGATCCATGATGTCCGCGCGGCGGGTGACGCCGGCATTGTTGAGAATGATGTCCAGCCCACCGAAGGCTTCGACCGTCCGCTCCACCATGGATTGGATCTGGGCGACATCGCCGCAATCGGCCACGACCGCAATCGCGGTGCCGCCCGCATCGGCGATTTTCGCGGCCATCGCCTCGGCGGCGGCGCCATCGATATCCACGATGGCGACCTTGGCGCCGGCCTCGGCGAGGGCCAGGGCGGCGGCGGCGCCGATCCCCACGCCGGCACCGGTGACGATTGCATTCCGGTTCTTCAGGATCATCGCCCGCCTCCCGTCATTCCGCCGCCAGCGGCACCGGCGTCGGCATCGGCGTATCGCAGATCCGGTCCAGCGGCTTGCCGAAATGCGCCTCGATCATCGGCACGACCTTGGTGGCGAATTGCTCGATCGAGTTCATCACCGCCCGATGCGGCACGTCGCCCACGGCGAAATAATTCGCCATATGACGCGGCCCATAGAGCTCGATCTCCCGGCAGAGCCGCTCGGCGACCTGCTCGGCGGTACCGGCGATCACGTTCTCGGCGACCTGCTCGAGGCTCGGCTCGTTCGGGAACGGCACCTCTTCCACCATGTAGTCGTCGACCATAGTCTCCTTGCGGTGGCGCAGGGACATGGCGATGCGTTTCTGGAATCGGGCGCCGTCGACATAGCGGTCGATGACCGCCGGGTCGTCGCTGACGCAGACGAAACGGAGCACGCCGAGCGGGACCGTCGCTGGGTCCTTGCCCTCCTCGATGTAGCAGCGCTCGATCTGGTCGCGCATCGCGCGGATCCGTTCCGGGCTTTCGATCCCGCCGGAAATAAACGGGATGAAGCCGTCGCGGGCGCAGCGGCGGTGGCTGTTCGGATCGGCGCCGGCGATCCAGATCGGCGGACGCGGGCTCTGAACCGGCTGCACGTTGATCGCCGTCTGCAACTGGCTCAGTTTTTTGCCGTCATAGCTGAAATGCGGTTGCCGCAGCCCCTGATCGATCATGTCGAGCATCTCGTTGAACACGATCTTGTTCTCGGTGATATCGGCGGCCAGCCGCTCGAACTCGTAATGCTGATAGCCGCTGCCAACGCCCACATCGAGCCGGCCGCCGGACAGTGCGTCGACCAACGCGATTTCGGCGATTACCCGCGCCGGCGTGTGCAGAGGCAGGATCAGCACCGCGCAACCGACCCGGATCCGCTTTGTCGTGGCCGCGACCTGATTGCAGAAGATCAGCGGCGACGGGCAAAGGCTGTAGTTCGAGAAATGATGCTCGGCGAACCAGGCCCGGCTGAATCCCAGTTCCTCGGCAAGCCGGACATGTTCCAGCGCCTCGGCGATCACCGCGCTCGGCGGCTTGGAGCGATCGCGGTGCTGCAGCAGATTGAAGATGCCGAAATCCATGAGGGCCTCCGCTCGCGGTTGGTATTTGAGAGCACCACCAAGCCTAGCGCGAGGGACCGCAACCGCCAAACAAATGCACGGACTTCGTCGAGCGATCAGGTCCGGGATGCCGATTGAATACGAGATTTGCATCATGGAGACGGTGTTTGGGCCCGAGCCGGCGTTCACAAGCCCGGTTGCGGCTGACGCGCCGGCCCGGCCACGCCATGATGGCGGCGGGCAAACCACCAGGATTCACCAACGGAGGTCAAAATGGCGCTGTACGAACTGCGGACCTACACGGTCGTCGTCGGCAAGATGAACGATGTCGTCGAGCTCTATCACAAGGAAGGCTGGCCGGCCCTGGAGAAGCACGCCGGCAAACTTTGCGGTTATTTCACCGGTGATATCGGCGCGATGAACACGCTCACCCACCTCTGGCGCTTCGAGGACGACGCGGACCGCCGGGCGCATTGGGCAAGGGTCTTCGCCGATGGTGAGTTCATGGCATTCGCGGCCAAGCTGCGTCCCATGCTGCAATCCCAGCAGAACAAGCTGATGTTCAACGCGCCCTGGGGACCGCAGCCCTGATCTGACAGGCCGCCGTCAAACCAACGACAGGCCCATCCCGAGAACCGCGCAGGCCGCCAGGGTCCTGAACACGCCCTGGTGCCACCACAGCAGCATGGCGCCGGCGAGGATGGTCAGGGCGATGCTGCCAGGATTTGCCGACGCGAGATCCGGAACCGGGAACGCTGCGCCGAATACTTCGTCATCGCCGATGGTCGCGAAGCTGACATGCAGGCCGAACCAGACCGCGAGGTTGAGGACGACGCCCACGACGGCGGCCGTGATCCCGGACAGGGCGGCGGCGATATGCATATTGTCGCGCAACCTCTCCACATAGGGCGCCCCGAGGAAGATCCAAAGGAAGCACGGCGTGAAGGTCACCCAGAGCGTGATCGCCGATCCGATCGTCCCGGCCAGCACCGGGTCCAGCCCGGCGGCGTGGCGGTGCGCGCCGAGGAAGCCGACGAACTGGGTCACCAGGATCAGCGGGCCCGGCGTCGTCTCCGCGAGGCCGAGACCATCCAGCATCTCCTCAGGCGTCATCCAACCGAACGCGTCGACCGCCTGCTGCGCCATGTAGGCCAGCACCGCATAAGCGCCGCCGAAGGTGACCACCGCGAGCTTACTGAAGAACTCCGATTGCTGGGTGAAGACGTGATCCGGCCCGAGCTTGGCGTTCAGCACCAGAACCGGTCCGGCCCACAGGATGCCGAATATCACCAACAGCAAGGCGGCCCGGGAGAAGGAAGGCTTTGTGTGATCGAGTTCGCCGGCGGCGGCCATCGCGTCGATCACGCTGCCCGCCCGGTCGGCCTCCACATTTCGGCCTTTCAAGACGACGAAGGAATCCGGACGCAGGATGCCGCCCAAGAACCCGATCAGTCCGGCTCCGGCGACGATGACCGGAAACGGTACCGCAAAGGCGAATATGGCGATGAAAGCGGCGCCGGCCATCATCACCATCGCCGTGGACCGAAGCGCGCGTTTGCCGATCCGGATCACCGCCTCGACGACGATGATCAGGACCGCGGCCTTGACCCCGAGAAACGCCGCGTCAACCAGCGGCAGATCCGCGTAGAGAACGTATATGATCGACAGGGCGAGCATGACCAGCGCGCCCGGAATGATGAACAGCAGACCGGCGATCAGGCCCCCGAATGTGCGGTGCATCAACCAACCGATATAGGTTGCGAGCTGCTGTGCCTCGGGACCTGGAAGCAACATGCAATAGTTGAGTGCATGCAGAAACCGTGCCTCATCGATCCATTTGCGTTCCTCGACAACGGTCCGGTGCATCATCGCGATCTGCCCCGCCGGTCCGCCGAAACTCAGCAAACCGATTTTCAGCCAGACCCGGAAAGCCTCGCCAAGACCAGGAACCTCCGGCACGTTCTTTCGCTCGTCATTTCCAGTCATTGCCCATTCCCCCTCGGAGCCGATACAGGATCAGGAAACAGATCCGGTCTCACGCCCATAACGTTGCAGCGAGAGTGCACGGCACGACTTCCAACCGGAAGCGAATTGTTCTATTATTAGCATGAAAAATATTAATGGTTAGCCATGCCGATCCTGCCAAGTACAACCGGGCTCAGGAGTTTTGAAACCGCAGCGAGACTATTGAATTTCACTCGTGCGGCGGAAGAACTCAACCTGACGCAAGGTGCCATCAGTCATCAAATTCGCGAATTGGAGGAAGCGCTCGGCGTCCGGTTGTTCGACCGCCGGCACCGGGGCCTGAACCTGACCGATGCCGGCCGGATCTACCTCGTTCATGCCCGCGAGGCGCTGGAAAGCCTGCGCGCCGGCGCCGAGGCGCTGGCCAAACGCGACGCCGTTCTCACGGTGACCGTATCGCCGAACTTCGCCAACAAGTGGCTTGTGCCGCGTCTCGGCGACTTTTCCGCCGCCCATCCGGAGATTGATCTGAGGATCAGCGCCTCGCGCCGGCACACCGATTTCGCGAGCGACGATATCGATCTTGCGGTTCGGCATGGCACCGGCGACTGGCCGCATCTCCACGTGCAAAGGTTGTGCAAGGAGGAAATCTATCCGGTTTGCGGGCCCGCTCTGCTGACTCCCTGGGCGCTGCTGGAACGGCCCGGCGATCTGCGGCGCCACACCCTGCTTCACGACCGCGATCGCGCCGGCTGGCGGCAATGGCTGATCTCCTTCGGCGTCCCCGCCGGCATCGCGGATCAGGGCCCGGTCTTCTCGGATACCAGTCTGGCGATCGATGCCGCCGTCGCCGGCCAGGGCGTGGCGCTGGCCCGGAGCGCGCTGGCGGCGCTCGATCTGGCGGGCGGGCGTCTGGTCAGGCCGATGCAGGAGTCGCTGCCGGCTCCCTTCGCCTATTGGATCGTCTGCCCCAAGGCGTCGGCGAACGAGCCTAAGATCGCGGCGTTCCGCGAGTGGCTGTTGATTCAGGCGGCGGACCCCGACGCGCCATGAGCAGCACTGCTGTCCCGCATTCCGTCCACACCCGGCGCACCCGTTGACGGCGAAGCTGAAGGAGAGAGCATCTTGGAACTCCTCACCGATCCGATCGCCTTCCTTTCGGATATCCGCACGCTGATTGTCAGCCTGACGGTCTGCGCAACTGCGGTAATGGCCGCGTCGGCGGCGATCCAGGCGGTCCGGCACAAGTTTGACCTGTTCGGCGCGGTCGTTCTGGCGGTGGTCACCGCTGTCGGCGGGGGCACGTTGCGGGATCTGCTGATCGGGCGCACCCCGGTCTTCTGGATGACGGATCTGACATATCTCGCAACCGCGGTGCCGGTCGGGTTCCTGTTCTTCTTCATTGCCAGGCGCTTGAGGAGCGGCGGCGGGAAACGACTGCGGTTGTTGCTGTATTTCGACGCGGTCGGCCTCTCTCTTTTTACCCTGGTCGGCGCGAGTGTCGCTCTTGACGCCGGCACCCCCCGCTGTCATCGCCACAATCCTCGGATGCATCACCGGGGTTGCCGGAGGCGCCGTTCGAGATGTGCTTTGCGGCGTTCAGCCATCGATCCTGAAAGAGGATTTCACCGCGACGATCTCGCTCGCCGGCGGCGCGGCGTTCGTATTCGCGCGGGGCCTGATGGAAGACAACACGCTGATGGCGGCCGTCTTCGTGCTCATGACCGTCGTGCGCTGCGTGGTGATCCGGATTCGCGAGACCGGACCGCCGCCGGAAAACGTCTAAAAGCCTCCCGAAACGAAAGAAGGCTCCAACCGGAGCCTTCTCGTGAGTTGGGCCGTTGATGGGGCCCCCAATCACCTCGGCATGCCGAAGGGATCGGTGTGTTCGTTTAGACGGACGCCGAAGGTTGCTCCGTTGTCGCCGTAAGAACACTGACCCGGCACCAAAGTGCCCTTTTCTCACTCGACATTGGATCACCTCCTTTCGATTGTTGCTGGTAAGGAAGGCTAACACGCTTATCCACAGGTTCGCCACTATATATTGTGGCCGCCGGTCGGGTTTCGCTAAGCGGTTGGCTAGCCCTCCATGATTCCGGATACCGTGAAGCCGCCATCGGCGCTGATCACATGGCCGGTCGTGAAACTGCAGGCCGGCGAAGCGAGGAAAGCCGCCACCTCCGCGATCTCCTCGGGCCGCCCGAACCGCTTGATTGACATCCTTGATGCGGCGCTGTCCCAGGGCACATCAGGTTGATCCTCCCGGGTCTTGGTAGGCCCGGGAGCGATGGCGTTCACGAGGATGTCGTGCTCGGCCAGCTCGATCGCCATGGTTTGCGTGAGATTGATGATCCCGGCCTTGCTGGCGCCGTAGGCGGCGCGGCCGCGGCCGCCGAAAATACCGGAATTCGAGGCGACATTGACGATCCTGCCACCCTTGCCCCGCGCCACCATGTGCCGGGCCACCGTCTGGCCGCACAGGAAAGCACCGCCGAGATTGATCCCCAACACCCGCCACCAGAATCCGTCATCGGTCTCCAGGAACGGCGCCCGGTCCATGACCCCGGCATTGCAGACCAGAATATCGATCCCGCCGAGCCTGTTGACCGCGGCCTGGACCATGGCCTCGACCGACGCCCGTTCGGATACATCCACGCCCAGAGCCGTCACGCTTCCCGCGCCGGCGCCGGCAATGCTTTCGGCCGTCTGGCTCGCCGCCGCCTCATCCCGGTCCGCGATGATCACCTGAATACCGTCGGCGGCGAGCCGCGCGACGATCGCCCGGCCAATCCCGCGGGCGCCCCCGGTCACGATGGCGGTTCTGAAAGGGGAGGACATCGCTCAATTCTCCATGGCGGATCGATTTGCAAACCTAGCGCCCTGCCCTCAGCATCGCCAGCGGGATGGCGCAAGCGAGCGCGGCCATCAGATGCTTGACGCTGTGCCCACTGATCCAACCGGCGGTCAGCTTCAGAATTTCATGGTCGAACCGCGCGACCAGGATCGCGAGGCCGTAGGTGAGAAAGATCGCGACAATGTAGCGCCCATCGGTCAGACGCCAATCGCGGAACAGAGCGCATGTCAGCGGCAGGAGCAGCATCGGACCGAACTGGATCAGGGCATAGGGTCTGAGATCACCCCGGCCGATGCTCTCCGACCAACTCCAATAGACGACGCTGCCGGCGCCCAGGATCAAGGCGACCGGCAGCACCCAAACAACGCCGGCGCGCCGGTCGACCCGGTCCGCCACGATCGCCGCGAAGAACGCCATGAAGGCGGCCGTCATCGGTAAACGGTCCCAAAACAGCCGCCCGGTGCCCGGCTCCCAATGATAATAGGCGGATCCGAGGCCGATCAGCACGACCGCGGCGTAGAAAACGCGGTACGGCAATATATCTGACGGCGAGGCGGAATCGCCGATCGCGCGCTCCGGGTTCGTCCGCCAAAGCCCGGCAAGTCCAACGAGAACAAACGCGAGATTACTAATGACGTCCCCAAACCTCGGCACCCCATAAAGAGTTCTGGTGTCCGCGAACAGATGATACGCCGGATCCTGGGCAATCCGAGGAGCGAGAGCCGTCGCCACCGCTATCAAGGCGATAAAGATCATCAGGAACGCGATTTTGCGGTTCCTGTTTGCAATCGTCATCTCGATAACGCTCCAGCAAACACATCATGGTCCAAGAGCCGCGCCATTTCGGGATTGGGCATGACCGCAAAACCAGAATCAACCACCCCGAACCTGGCCGACGCTTTCAATGGCGGGATCGGGCTCGAGCATCACCGCCTTTCGGATCGCATCGGTCAAGGCCGGCGACAACCGCATCATAGGAGCCTCCAGCCGACCATGAATAATAAAGAGGGCGCTTTGGAGAACGATCCCGAGGGCGATTCCGGTCAAAAGGTCGGCATCCGCACAACGGCATTCACCGGCATCGATACCGTCCTGGAACATCCTGCGAAGACTGGTCTCCAGGTTATCCGTGCCCTCAATATCGCTTTCCGGCCGGTCATGGCGGGACAGAAGTATGAAGCGGAACATTTCCGGATCTTCATCAAAAGTGCCGCAAAACAGCTTCACGGCAAGCTCGATCCTGCGGGTCAGATCGTCGGTCACCTCCAGAATCGCATCAAGCGCGCCGGCCAGCGCGGCATTGTTCGTGGAAAACAGGTGCCGGATAAGGGCATCCTTGCCAGTAAAATGGCGATAGATGGCGCCCTCCGAAATCCCCACGCCAGCGGCGATCTCCTTGGTTGTCGTGGTTTCCACGCCCTTGGCGGCGAAAAGAGTCGCCGCGACGCGCTCAATTCGTGCTTTCGTGTCCGATTGGCGAGGCATTATTAGAGCAAACCTATAAACTTACACTTATAATTATCTGTACAGGATCTTGCTTCAATTGAAAATTTTAGCGTTTGGCTTATTTATGGATTCAAAAATACTCGAATACCAGAATCCGGCGCAGGCTAAACCGCCACCGGGATGCGGGCGTCCGTCTTGAGTTCGTTGGAGTTAGCCCCGCTCCACGCCGCCGCCAGCGACCAAGGATCGCAGACGCTCCGAATCATAGTCGGCGTCCAAACGACCGGCCAATGCACGCGCCTCAGCTTCCAGATCCTCGCCGCATTCAACCGGATCCGAGCGTCGCCAGTCGGCAAGATAGCTGTCGGTGTCGCTGGAGCCGGAGCGCATGGCGGCGGCGTCGATGGCTTTGGCGAAACGGTCCGGAAGTTCGATCTTGGATGCCTCGCGGTTACGCCCACGCCCCCGCTCGGCGATAACTTGCGCCGGAATGTCACGCCAACAGACGGTTACGATCTGCGCCAAGACGACCCCGCCTCACCGGGCAACAAAGCCGGCGGCAAGCGAATCACGCATGAATTCTCCCAACTCACCGTAGCCGCGAAGCCGATATTCAAAAGCCAACCCCAACCGCTCGGCCGCCTTGGCGGCCTTGTCCTTGAGCCCCTCATCCTCGGTCTGAGCGATATAGATCAGTCTGGAATAGTTCCCGAAATAGTCGCCGAGAAGTTCCGGGAAACGGTCCAGCCCGAGACCCTTGATGACGATGCGGTCGAAATGACGGACCAGATAGTCGGTAAGATAGAAGCAGGTCGGATCGTCGTCATGGGTACGCTCGAATTCCGCTCCGCCCATGTAGAAATGATAGCAATGCGGGCCGGGAATACGCTCGACCCCCTCGGCCGCGAGAACCTTGTCCAATTCGCCACCAGTGCCGCAATCGCCGTAGAGCACGAAAATGCGATCAAACCGCCGTCCCATGCCGCGAATCTTGTTCAGCACCGCCGGCGCGATGCGGGCCGGGGTGTTATGCCAATGGGCGGGCAGACAAGCGATGGTCAGCTCAGTCCAGCCGGTGGCTTCCTTCAGCGCGACGATTTCCTTCGCCAACGCCCCGCAGGCTATGAACAGCGTGGTCGGACGACCGGCGCCGGCGAACGGGTCGGGTGGCATGGAGCACAAATCGCCGGCTGGCGGAGACAAACCATCCATCACGTCATATCCAGCATTGGCGCGCCCGGGGTGCGGCGCCGCAAATCCCGCAAGCCCTATTCGACACCCATTGACGCCGAGTTGGAGCCGCGTTTTTCCGCCACCATGATCTTGGCGGTCTCCACAGCCACCGCGGCATCCCGGCAGTAGGCATCGGCGCCGACGCTTTCCGCAAAGGCCTCGTTCAGCGGCGCTCCACCGACCAGGACGATATAATCATCTCGGATGCCTTTTTCCTTCATGGCATCGATCACCACCTTCATATAAGGCATCGTCGTGGTCAGCAGGGCCGACATGCCAAGAATGTCGGGCTTATGTTCTTCCAGCGCCGCCAGATAGTTCTCGACCGGATTGTTGATGCCGAGGTCGATCACGTCGAATCCGGCGCCTTCCATCATCATCGACACCAGATTCTTGCCGATGTCATGAATGTCGCCCTTAACGGTGCCGATCACCATCTTACCGAGCTGCGGCGCGCCGGTCTCGATCAGCAGCGGCCGCAGGATCGCCATGCCGGCCTTCATTGCGTTGGCCGCCATCAGAACCTCGGGCACGAACAGAATGCCATCGCGGAAATCGATGCCGACGATCCGCATGCCCTCGACGAGGCCCTCGGTCAGAACCTTGTACGGCGCCCATCCGCGTTCGAGAAGAATGTTGACCGCTTCCTCGATCTCTTCCTTTAGACCGTCATAGAGATCGTCATGCATCTGCTGCACGAGCTCGTCGTCATCAAGCTCCGACAGGATGATATCGTCTTCCTCGCTGGCCATGAGCCACTCCCGATGCAGCCTATAGGCGTGGGGCATCCATGAATTCACGCCTCTACTTAGGGCCGGGTCCGGACAACCGCTAGCGGTTCCACGACACGATCTGTCGGTGGCGCGACGTTCCCCCGCCGCTCGCAATCAAGTGAATTGAGATTTCCGATGTTTCCGACCCATATTATTCTCACAAGGAAACAATCTGTTTCCGTTGTCCCCACTTGCCGGAAACCCGGCGCTTGGACACATTATATGCTTGTAATCTCGGCCCATTCGGGCGTTTCGACGGGGCCGGAAACATCGGCAGGGAGAAGACTTATGCGGACACTTTTCACCGGAGCGATCGCGGCACTCGCGATGGGCTCGGTCTTGATGATTTCCAATGCAACCAGCCCCGCTTCCGCGGCGGATGGGATGGCGGTCATTGAGAAGCGGATCAATCTCATGAAGAACGATGTCCTTGGTCCCTGGAAGGTGATCACCGCGTTTGCCAAGGAAGACAAGGGCACCGTCGCGGATGTGGCCAAGGCCGCCACGGAACTCGGCGCGGCGGCCGGTCAGATTGCCGGACTGTTCCCCAAGGGAACCGGCCGGGGAGATTTCGACGATAAGGTGACCCGCGCGCTTCCGAAGATCTGGGAAGACTGGGCCGGCTTCGAGAAGGCGGCGGGCGTGCTCGTGGCCGAGGCCGCGACCCTCGCCAAGACCGCCGCGGGCGGCGACACCGCGGCGATCAAGGCGCAGATCGGCGCCACCGGCAAGAACGGCTGCGGCGGTTGTCATACGCCGTTCCGGGGTGAGAAGGTAAAATAACCAACGTCAGCACAAACAAGGGCCGGCGGGAGCATCGCTTCCGCCGGCTTTTTGCGTTCGCGGCCTTGCATGTGGCGGCGGTTTGGGGCGTTCTCGCGCTGAACGCGGCACTGCCGTCACCGGGCCGCGCAAGTGAAACGGCAAGCGCCGTCGATCGCGGCCGGTACATTCTCGCCGCCGCCGGTTGTCTCGGCTGCCACACCCGCGAGAAGCCGAAGGGCGCCCCGCTGGCCGGTGGGCGCAAGCTGGAAACGCCTTTCGGAGACTTTTACACACCGAATATCACCCCGGACCCGGTTTACGGGATTGGTTCCTGGAGCCTCGAGGATTTCAAGCGGGCGATGCGGCATGGGCGCGGCCCCGGCGGCAAGGTCTATTTCCCGGCGTTTCCGTATGCGTCCTATACCGGAATGACCGACGATGACCTGTCGGATCTTTGGGCCTATCTCGGAAGCGTTCCGCCGGTTGCCGAGCCGGCCCGCGACCACGACCTCACCTTTCCGTTCAGTCTCCGGGCGCTCATCTGGCCCTGGCGCGTGCTGTACTTCACCGACGGCTGGACGGCGGAGGATCCCGCGAAATCCGCCGAACGGAACAGGGGCGCCTATTTGGCGAACGCGCTCGGGCATTGCGGTGAATGCCACACGCAACGTAATCCGCTTGGCGGTCTCGACCGGTCGCGGCCATTCGCCGGCAACACGCGCGGGCCCGAGGGAAAGGGCGTGCCGAACATCACGCCGCATCCCGAGAAAGGAATCGGGCGCTGGAGCGAGGGCGACATCGTCTACTTCCTTTCGGACGGCACATTGCCGAACGGGGATTTCGTGGGCGGCGCGATGACTGAGGTGATCACCAACAGCACCGGCAAACTGACCAAGGACGACCTTCGGGCAATCGCGGTTTACCTGAAGGACCTGCCGTCCGACGCGGGCAATTGACAGGGGCCAACCGCGCCCTATCGTCCGGACCTGCCCGTTCACTGTAGACTCCGGCCATGGTAACCGCGCTTTCCTCCACCGACGCCCGGCGTCTGCCCGGCACCCTGCTCGCCTGGTACGACCGGAACCGCCGCCAGCTCCCCTGGCGCGCGGCCCCCGGAGAGCTTGCAGATCCTTACCGGGTCTGGCTCAGCGAAATCATGCTGCAGCAAACGACGGTGGCCGCGGTGGGACCGTATTTCCAGCGTTTCATTGAGCTTTGGCCGACTGTCGAAGAACTTGCCGCCGCCCCGCTTGAGGATGTTCTGGTCGAATGGGCGGGGCTCGGTTACTACGCCAGAGCCCGCAACCTGCACAAATGCGCAGTCGCGCTCGCAACCCGGCACGGCGGACGGTTTCCGGACAGCGAAGCCGCGCTGCTTGAGCTGCCCGGCATCGGCGCCTATACAGCCGCCGCCATCGCCGCCATCGCCTTCGACCGGCCCGCGACGCCGATGGACGGCAACTTCGAACGGGTCATGGCGAGGCTCCATGCGGTCGAAGAGCCGATGCCGGCCGCGAAACCGCTTCTGAAGGAGCTCGCCCGGCGCCTGACGCCTGAAAAGCGTCCCGGCGACTACGCCCAGGCGGTGATGGATCTCGGCGCGACGGTCTGCACGCCGCGCGGCCCGAAATGCATGATCTGCCCTTGGAGCGGAGCCTGCGCCGGCAGAATCGCCGGGATCGCCGAAACCCTGCCACGCAAGCAACCGAAACAGGCCAAACCGACCCGCTACGGCACCGCCTTCTGGTGCCTCAACCACGACCACGACGTCTATCTGCGCCGTCGGGCTCCGAGCGGATTGCTGGGCGGAATGATGGAAATACCGTCAACCGAATGGCGCGAGGATGCCTCTCCTGGCGATTTTCAAGCGGATGACCCGCCCGTGAAAACCAGTTGGCGCCTCTTGCCCGGCATCGTCCGGCACACATTCACGCATTTCCACCTGGAACTTCGGGTTTTGACCGGGCGAATCGACGGTGCCGGAGAGAGCGCTCCCGGGGTCTGGCACCCGATCACGGATCTCGGCCGCGCCGGCTTGCCGTCGGTGATGACAAAGATCGCCCGCCATGCCCTCAGGCACGGTTAGACCGGACGGCCAGCGCTAGCAATTTCGGCGGTTTCGGGTTTCTTGCATATGGTGCCGTCATTTCCGATACCATGCGCCTTCAACAAGCTGATGATCTTGGAAATTTGGCCGATCCGTCGCATGGTCCGGGCACCGGTCCCGCCCGTATACTGAGACCAAAGGACACATAGTGCTGACTCTGACGAAACCGGCGCAAGGCCCGTTCACCCAGGCCGAGCGGATCATGATCACCGTGCCGGTTCTGGCGGCGTCGCTGCTGCACGCGCTCAACATGAGCACCGCCTATGTCGCGCTGCCGAACATTCAGGGCAATCTGTCCGCCGCGCCCGATCAGGTCGGCTGGGTGATCACCGCCTTTGTCGTGGCGACCGCCGTCGGGACGATCCTGACCAATGTGTTCAGCCAGCGGTTCGGCCGCCGTCGGGTGTTCATGGCGGCGATCCTCGGTTTCACCGTAACCTCGATGCTAAGCGCCAGTTCGCATACGCTCACCGAGCTTGTGTTCTACCGGATCCTGCAGGGTTTCGTCTCGGCGCCGCTGCTGCCGATTTCCCAGGCGATCATGCTCGACACCTACCCGCGCGAGAAACACGGTTTCGCAATGAGCATCTGGTCGATGGGAATGATCATCGGTCCCGTCGCTGGTCCGACCGTCGGCGCGCTGCTGACCGAGTACTACAACTGGCGCTATGTGTTCTTCATGAATATCCCCTTCGGGATCTTCGCGTTCTTCGCCATCCTCGTCACCCTGCCGAGCGCCGAATCGAAACGTCAGAAGGTCGATTGGATCGGCGTCGTCTCGCTGATCGCCGCCGTGGTCCTGCTCCAACTGGTGCTCGACCGGGGGGAGCGGCTCGGCTGGTTCGAGTCCTACGAAATCATCCTCAACAGCTTTCTGTCGGCGCTCGCGTTCTATGTATTCGTCGTCCACTGCCTGACCACCGACAACCCCTATATCAGCCTCGCGATCTTCACTGACCGCAATTACGTCATCGGGCTGCTGCTGATCTTCGTTTTCGGCATTGCCGTATTCTCGAGCCTGTTCATTCTGCCGGTGTTTCTGCAGAACATGCAGGGCTATCCGGTGCTTTCCGCCGGCTGGATCGTCTCGGCGCGCGGGCTCGGCACAATGGCCGCGATGATGTCCGCCGGTTACCTCGCCGACCGGGTCGAGGGACGATATCTGATCCTGGCCGGCCTGCTCTGCGTCGGAACCAGCAATATCTGGATGACCTCCTGGAACGCCGAGGTCGAGATGACCGAGATCATCTGGATCACCCTGATCAACGGCTACGGCATGGGCATGATGTGGGTCTCGCTGACGACGGTGACCTTCTCGACCATGTCGGCGCAATACCGGGTCGAGGCCGCCTCGCTGTTCTCGCTCACCCGCGCGATCGGCGCCAGCATGGGAACCTCGGTCGTGGTTTCCATCCTCGTCCGTTCCAGCCAGACGAACTATATCGAGATGCGGGACCGGATCAGCGAGTTCAGCCAGTCCATGCGGTTCAATGTCGATGCACCCTTATGGAATCTGGAATCCGCGTCCGGCCTTCGCGCCTTGCAGAGCATGGTCTTCGGCGAGGCGCAGATGATGGCGTTTCTCAACGACTTCGTATTTCTCGTTTTTGTCGCCTTCCTGGCGATGCCGCTTTGCTTCCTGATCCGCCGAGTGAAAAAATCTCCGGGATAAGGATCGCGCGGCTGGCGAACGCGGGTTAAGCTGATCATCCGCTTTCACGGAGGAACCGAATGGCCCTGGCGAACCAACGCATAGTCTACCTCAACGGCGAGTTCATTCCCGAGAGCGAGGCGCGCATCCCGATCAAGGATCAGGGTTTCAAGTTCGGTGACGCGGTGTTCGACACCACGCGCACCTTCGGTCACAAGATCTTCAAGCTGCAGGAGCATCTGGAGCGGTTCGAGCGTTCGATGCGCTACCTCAAGCTCGACGCCGGGCACTCGGTGGATGATTTCATCCGCGTGACCGAGGAGGTCGTCCGCCGCAATCTGCCGCTGATCGCGAATGACGACGACTACTGGGTCACCCAGCGCGTCAGCCGCGGCCTTGCCGAGGGTGACCGGGAAGCCTGGCCGGACTGGCCGGACGCGACGGTGCTTGTCGAATGCACCCCGCTGCCGCTCGCAGCCCGGGCGAAGAGCTACCGCGACGGCATCCAGGTCATCACCCCGTCGGTCCGCCGGGTTGCGCCGGAAATGGCCAGCCCTCGGGCCAAGACCCACAACTATCTGAACCTGATTCTCGGCGACCTGGAGGTCGCGGCCCAGAATCCCGACGCGCTGTCGGTTCTGCTGGACCGGGACGGCAATCTCGCCGAAGGCAAGGGCAGCAACATCTTCCTCGTCACCGAGGGACGTCTGAAAACCCCGCGCGAGCGGTTCGTGCTGCCGGGCGTCAGCCGGCAGGTCACCAAGGATCTTGCCGACAAGCTGGGGCTGACGGTCGAGGAAACCGATATCGATCTGTTCGATGCCTACAACGCGGACGAGGCCTTCATCACCTCCACCAGCTTCTGCATCTGCCCGATCCAGTCGATCAACGGCCGCGCCCTCGCTGATCCGGCCATCCCGGGCCCGGTCACCAAGAAGCTGATCCAGGCCTATGTCGACATGGTCGGCTTCGACTGGTACGCGCAGTATCTGTCCCGTTTGCCGTAATTGTCGCCGGTTGGCCCAAAACCGTCATCCCGCTGAAAAGCGGGACCCATTCCGCTGAACCGCCCACGAGGACGATGGGGCAAGTACGGTATCCTTGACGAAAAGTGTACCGCCTGAGGAATGGGCCCCGCGTTGCCGCGGGGTGACGGAAAAAGCGAAAGGCCGCCGGACCGGTTATGAAACCCCGCGCGGGGCACCGATCCTTTTGAGGATGTCGTCCGGCTTGTGTCCGGCCGCGCGCAGTGCCCGCAAGGTCAATGCCTTGTCGCGCTTGGCATAGCGCCTTCCGGCCTCGTCCGTCAGCAAGGCATGATGACGATAGTCGGGCACCGGCAGGCCGAGCAGAGCTTGCAGCAGCCGGTGCAGATGGCTCGCCTGAAACAGATCCTCGCCCCGGGTGACGAGGGTCACGCCCTGGAGCGCGTCATCGACGGTCGCCGCGAGGTGATAGCTGGTCGGCACGTCCTTTCGCGCCAGAACCACATCGCCGAAGATCTCCGGCGTGGCGGTCTGAATTCCCTGGTCCACATCACGCCAGGTGAGCAGCCCCGCCAGTGCCGCCGCCTTGGTCATTCTGAGACGCAGAACATGCGGGTCCCCGGCTTCCAGGCGACGGGAGCGTTCGCCCTCGGGTATCAAACGGTCGGTATCGGTGACGACCGGCCCGTCCGGCCCCATGCCCACCGCGAAATGCGGAGCGGACAATACCTCGTCCAATTCTTTGCGGGAGAGAAAGCAAGGGTACAGCAGCCCCATCGCGTCGAGCCGATCAAGGGCGTTTTTGTAGTCTGAGAAATGCTCCGATTGCCGCCGCACCGGGGACGCCCATTCGAGGCCGAGCCAGGCGAGATCCTCCAGAATCGCCGCCTCGAATTCAGGGCGGCACCGGCCGATATCGATATCCTCGATCCGCAACAGAAAACTTCCGCCGCGCGCCCGCGCCTCGGCGGCGGCAAAACAGGCCGAAAACGCGTGGCCCAGGTGCAGCAGCCCGGACGGGCTGGGCGCAAAACGGGTAACGGCTGAATTCATGGTCCCTCGTTGTCCCTTCTTGACGCGGATGATCGCTTCTCGGCAGTGTTGCCGCCAATCAAACGCCGGACCGTGCGCCGCTGCAATGGCGGATCGGGATGGCCCCGGATCACAACCGGATCGGAGCGCGATTCATGATGGATATCGACGGGCCGCGGCAGGACCCCGCCGACGGCAAGCCCGCAAGGGCACTGGTTATTCTGCTGCACGGCTACGGTGCGGACGGCAACGATCTGATCGGTCTCGCGCCGTATTGGGCCCGCGACCTGCCGCATGTCGGTTTCGTCTCGCCTCACGCGCCCTTCCCCTGCGAAATGTCGCCAATGGGCCGGCAATGGTTCTCACTCGGGGACCGCTCGCCCGAATCGATGCTCGCGGGAACCCGGATGGCGGCCCAGGTCATCGACGGCTTCATCGACGATGAAATGAAGCGCTTCAGCCTCAAGGCCGACCGTATCGCGCTGGTCGGGTTCAGCCAGGGCACCATGATGTCCCTGTTCGTGGGACCGCGCCGCGCGGAGCAGATCGCCGGTATCGTCGGTTTCTCGGGTCGCCTGATCGGTCCCGAACTGATGGCCGAGGAAACCAGAACCAAACCGCCGGTCACCCTGATCCACGGCGATGCGGACGAGATGGTTCCGGTTGCCGCCTTGGACCAGGCGGTCACGGGGCTCGAGGCCGTCGGGATCGAGGTTGCTTCGGAAAAGCGTCCGTATCTCGGTCATTCGATCGACGAACGCGGCCTCGCCATTGGTCTCGAATTTCTGAAACGGGTGCTTCCCGCCTGAAACACGGTGACGCGCCGGATCGGTAAAAAGGCGGTAACAACATCTTGTTACCGTCGATGCAACAAACAAACCGAACCTAAGGATTTTAGGGAATTCCCCGCTTGGGGGCGTGAATACATATCAAGATCTTGTGCCTGACCGGGATATTTGCTTCACTATCTCCGCCGGTCATCGAACAAGGAACATCCGAGGGAGAGTCAGGTCGTGCCGTCCGTCGCAGAAGCGTCTCCGGCGTTGGTATTGAATGCCGACTTCAGGCCTCTCAGCTACTTCCCGCTGTCGCTCTGGTCTTGGCAGGAAGCGGTCAAGGCGGTGTTTCTCGACCGGGTCAATATCATCTCCGAATACGAACACGCCGTGCGATCCCCGAGTTTCGAGATGCGGTTGCCCAGCGTCATCGCCTTGAAGGAGTATGTGCCACAGTCCCGCCGCCCCGCCTTCACCCGGTTCAACGTGTTCCTGCGCGACCGGTTTTCCTGCCAATATTGCGGCGGCCGGCTGCCGACTCAGGATTTGACCTTCGATCACGTCATCCCGCGGTCACGCGGCGGGCGCACCAGCTGGGAGAATGTCGTCACCGCCTGCGGGACCTGCAATCTGCGCAAGGGCAACCGCATGCCGGCGGTCGTCAAGATGTTTCCCAGGAACGACCCGCGCCCCCCCAGCACCTATGAGCTTCAGGAAAACGGCCGGGCCTTCCCGCCGAACTACCTGCACGAAAGCTGGCGCGACTTTCTTTATTGGGACAGCGAGCTGGAGCAGGACGGCGCGCCGGGGTTCTAGACCCGTTCCGAAAGCCAGATCGCGGCGCGGCTGCCGGCCTGGATGAGACCGCGCAGAACCGGATAGCCGACAGCCTCCTCGCCACCGTGATCAAGCGCCGTGTCCCGATGCTCCAGTTCCTCGGCGCGAAACGCCTCTATGGTTTCCCGAAGCGCGCTTTCATCGTCCCCCAGTTGCGCCGACTGACGGGAATAATGCTCGTCGATGACCTCCTCGACCGCGATCGTGCAGGCCATGGCGGCCTTGGGTCCAAGCAACGCGGTGCCGGCGCCCAGGGCGAATCCGGCAAGGTTCCACAACCGATGCAGCGCGGTCGGGCGCACCCGGCGCTCGACGATCAGTTTCTCGAAGGCGGCAAGATGGCGGTCTTCCTGCTCCTTCATGTGCCGGATCGTGGCCGCCTCGGCGGAGCGGCCGAGCACCGCGAGCTGACCTTCATAGATACGGCGGGCGCCGAACTCGCCGGCGTGATCGACCCGGATGATCCGGTCGATCAGCTCTTCGCGGGTCAGATCACCCGGCAACCGGTTGTCCGCCGTGCGCTTGCTCATGATGTCGTCCCGCCATCGCCGTCGCGCCGCGCCATCGCCCGGCACTGACCGAAGGCGAAGATCGCCAGCGCCAAGGAGAAGGCCAAATTGTAGCCCGCCATGGAGACATTGAACAATGACCACGGGACCTCGTCGCAGCGGGCAACCGGCTGGGCCAGGAGCTGGGCGCGCAAGGCCTCGACGGTATCGGCGGCATTCGTCGAGCCGCATTCCGCCGTCCCTTCCCACCAGTGCTGTTCAACACCGACATGAAAGCCGGCGATGCCCGCTCCGGTCAGGACCGCCAGCCCCGCGAGACCGACTGCCCATAGGCTCGCCGGTCTCGGCCCGAGCACCAGCGCGATGATCGCCAGGACCATGACAACGGCATGGGGGATCCGCTGATACAGGCACAGCACACAGGGTTGCAGGTCGCCGAAAAACTGGAATCCGTACGCGCCGGCCAACAACCCTCCGGAGCCGATGAGCATGACGAACGCGGCCGAGCGGTCTGTGGAACCCATGATCCTCCTCGCCTCCCCGGTGTCTTTCATAGAAGGTATTTGAGGGCGACGAACCCGCCGATCAACACCACAAAGAACAGGATGGTCAGCGGCCCGAGATGCTTTTCGAGAAATCCGTGGATCGCCGGACCGAACTTCCACAACAGGCCGCAAACCAGGAAAAACCGGAGCCCGCGCGCCATAATGGAGGCGATGACGAAAACCAGAATGTCGAGCCGGGTCACGCCGCTGGCGATGGTGATGACCTTGTAGGGAAACGGCGTGACGCCGGCTCCGAAGACGATCCAGGCGCCCCATTCGTTGTACATCTCGCCGAACGCGGAGAACTTCTCGGCGTAGCCATAGAAGGCGAGCAAGGCCTGGCCGACCGTGTCGAACAGGAACAAGCCGACGGCGTACCCCGCCAGACCGCCAAGCACCGAGGCCGTCGTGCAGAGTATCGCGATCCTGAGCCACCGTGTCCGGTCCGCCAGCACCATCGGTATCAGCATCACATCCGGCGGAATCGGGAAGACCGAACTTTCCACGAAGGCGACGAGAGCGAGCCAGGCGTCGGCATGCCGGTGGCTTGCCGCGGCGAGGGTGCGCTCATAAAGGGATCGAAGCATGCGATGCGTCCGGGCCGGATTCAGGCTTCGTGTAGCAATGTAGCCTTGCGTGGGCAAGCGGCGGCGTGAACCGGCGATGGCCGGTTCAAATTCGGTGATGGACGGGACCCTTCGAGACGCGGCTCTCGAGACGCTTCTCAAGGTGAGTGGCGAACGGTTCGGAATCAACTCACCCTGAGGAGCAGCCCTCGGGCTGCATCTCGAAGGGTCTTAGCGCCATGCCGGACAGATGATCATCCGGCTTCCAACCGGCCGATTACTCCGCCGCGCCGCGAAGCGCTCCGTCAGTTTCGGACATTGCCAGCAGATCGCGGGCGATCCGGTCATCCTCGTCCAACCCGTCGATCTCGCCGAGCGGATCCGTCGGAGCAAGCCGCTGACGCAGCACCTGATCGGCGATATCCAGGCGGCGGCGTCCCCGGCCCTTTTTCCCGAGCATGACGCCTTCCCAGGCAAGAATGCCCGCCGAGGCGGCATGATAGAGCGCCCCCGCCGCCTTGCGCGCCGCCGGGCCTGAATCGTCGTAGTCGGAAACCCGCTTGGCCAGCCGGCAGGCCCGCTTGAAGGCGGACCGGATATCGTCCGCGAGCGCGGGCCGGACCGCATCGACCGCCAGCAACCGCTCCTCCAGGATCTCGCAAAGCGCCAGATGCGCGTCGGCGCGGCCGACGGCCCGGTCGATCACGTCCAGCGCGACGATGTTGCTGGTCCCCTCCCAAAGCACCCCGACCTGGGCATCGCGGACCAGACGGGCGCTCACGAATTCCTCAATATATCCGGTACCGCCCCGCATCTCCATTGCCGCGGTCGCAACCATCAGATTGTCGCGGCAGGCGCGGAACTTGACCAATGGGGTAAGCAGGCGCAGCGCCGCCGCGGCCCGCGCGTCGCCCGCATTAGCGCCGCCCATGACATCGGCGGCGAAAAGCGAGACCGACAGGGCCTGCTCGGTCGGCACCAGGATTTTCATCAATTGCCGGCGGACCATGGGCCGGTTCATCAACGGTCCGCCGAACGCCCGGCGGTGGCGCGCGCAGACCAGCGCCTCATTGAGGCAGCGCCGCATCATCCCGGCGGCCCGCACGCCATGGCTGAGGCGCGACAGGTTGACTTGTCCCATGATCTGCTTGAAGCCGTTCTCCAACTGACCGAGCGGCCAGGCCTCGGCCCCGTTCAGAACGATCTCGCCGCTGGCCATCGATCGGGTGCCGAGCTTGTCCTTCAAGCGCACGACCCGGTACGCGTTGCGGCTTCCGTCATCCAGACGGCGGGGCAGCACGAACAGACCGAGCCCCCGGGTTCCGGGCCCGGCACCCTCGGGCCGCGCCAGGATCATGGCAACATCCGCGTCGGCATGGGAACAGAACCATTTGTCGCCGTAAAGCCGCCAGACACCATCCTCCAGCCGCGCCGCGACCGCCAACTGTCCGACATCGGAGCCGGCCTGTTTTTCGGTCATGAACTGGCTGCCGCGGAGCAGGGTTTCGGCATCCTGCGAGAGCATTCGGGGCAGGATTTTCTCCTTGAGCGCCGGGTCGGCGTGACGGCGCACCAGATAGGCCGAGGTGTCGGACAGGCTGATCGGGCACATGATCCCGAATTCGGCCTGGGTGAACAGGTAGGTGAAGATGTATTTCGCCGCCGGTGGAAACGGTTCCGGCCAGCCCAGGACACCGCCGCGATGGCTCATCGCCTGCAAGCCGAAATCGAGAAATCCGATCCGCTCCATTTCCTTATAGGCCGGATGATGCTCGATCCAATCCTCATCCCGTCCGAAACGGTCCCGCGCATGCAGGATCGGCGGGTGTCGATCGGCGACCTCGGCCAGTTCATCGAGACGGCCGCCGGCGAGCGCGCCCATGCGCAAATAATGCGGCCTCAAATGCTCCCGCAGATCCGCCGGCAGATACAATTCCGACAAGCCGTCGATATCCCTGTCGATCTCAAAGAAGTTGGCGCCCCGGCAATCCGGCGCGACCTGATCTTCAATGGTTTCGGACATGTCGTCTCCCTTCCGGCCGGCTCGAACCGGAACGTTGCAATTTTGCCGATCCTGCGCCCGATTCACGGCGAAAGATAGGCCCGCGCGCGGCCATTTCGATCACGCCGCTGTGTTGTTTTTGATCGAAAGTTGCCGTTATGCCACTCGGAGGCTATGTTGGGGCACAGTTGCGAATGGCCGGGGATGAATCATCGGCCAATGAAGACAAACGAATTGCGTCACGGCAGGGAAGGATCAACACCATGCGCAAGACACTTATCGCCTTGAGCGTCATCGGGTTCGGCATCGCCGGTCTCACGAGTACGGGTCTGCCGACCCGGGCTGATGCTCAGGAAGTCAAGGGGCCGAAAGTTACCTGGCGCCTTTCATTGTGGGGCAAGCGCCGCGCATTCACCGAAGGTCTCGAATACATCTCCAAATCGGTGTCCGAAAAGACCGACGGCAATTTCGAAATCAAGCTCTTCTATGGCGAACAGCTCTCGAAGAGTAAGGAAAATCTCGACGGCATCTCCGTTGGCGCCTTTGAGGCCGCGCTGTTCTGCGCCTCGTATCATCCAGGCAAGAACAAGCCGCTCAACGTGCTGGATCTTCCGTTCCTGCCGCTCGGCGACCTGGACGTAATGATCGCGGTGCATCAGAAGGTTTATGCCCATCCCGCCGCCAAGAAGGCCTTGGCGAACTGGAACGCGGTGCTGTTCATGCCGAACGTGCTGCCCCAGTACGAATACATGGGTAAGGGCGCGCCGCCGGCCAGCGTGAAGGACTTCGCGGGCAAGCGTCTTCGGGCCCTGGGCGGCATGGGCCGCGCGGCGAAAGCCATCGGCGCGGTGCCGACCACGGTTCCGGCTTCCGAGACCTATACCGCGCTGCAGCGCGGCACGGTCGACGCGATCGGCTTCCCGTACACCTACACTTTCGCGGCCTACAAGCTGGACGAGATCGCCGATTGGTACACCACCAACATGGCCCTCGGCACGGTGAACTGCCCGATCGTGTTCAACGCCGATTCCTACGAGGTGCTTCCGGATCAGTACAAGAAACTGCTTGAGGATCTGATTCCCGGCGCCGTCGAGGCGCAGAAGGCCGCTTACAAGGAAAAGGACGCCATCAACATCAAGAAATGGGCCGAAAACCCGAATCTGAAGGCGGTCACCATTCCTGAGAACGAGATGGCCGAGTTCCGGCGTATTGGCGGCGAGCCGCTCTGGAACGAGTGGGTCGCGGAAAACAAGGGTGACATTCCGGCACAAGAACTGCTGGATCTGGTTCTCAGCGCGGCCAAGGGCAGCTGATCGCCATCTCTTGAAAATGCCTATCAAGGTCGCCGGACACACGCATGTGTCCGGCGGCTTTTTCTCTGTTCCATGAAAATGGTGGTTCGCGATGGCGACTTCGGATACCGATCGTTCACACCTCTCGCCCGGGGCCAGAATGCTGGCATCGGTTGATGAGTTCGTGTTCAAGATCGAAAGCTCTTTCAACCTGACATCGGCCTTTCTCATCCTTTTCCTGATGCTGTTGGCAGTGGTTCAGGTTGTCGGCCGCAAGGCCTTTAATTTGCCGGTGCGCGGCTATGTGGACTGGGTCGAGTTCGCGATGGCGGTCTTCGCCTTCCTCAGCATCGCCTACACACAAAGGCTGGGCGGCCATGTGCGGATGGAATTCATTATCGGGCGGTTCAGGGGCCGGCTGCTTTGGGGCCTGGAGATCATCGGAACCGTCCTCGCGCTGTTCATCTGCGCCGTGCTCATGTGGTACGCCTATACGCACTTCCTGAGGGCATGGAATATCGGCGACTCCTCGATCGATATCGAGCTTCCGATCTGGCCCGGCAAACTGCTGGTTGCCTTCGCGTTTCTAAGCCTGAACATTCGGCTACTGATACAACTCGCCGGTTTCACGCGGTTGTTCCTGAATCCCGATGCCGAACCGATCGCCGTGCCGCTTATCGAATCCGTCGACGAGCAAGCCCAGCATGAAATCGATGCGGGTCTCGCCGGCGAGGAGGAGAAAGTGGATATCGTCAGCACAGGAGGGCTCCGGCGATGAGTGAATTTACCGTTGGCCTGGTCGGGACCATCGCGCTTCTCATCATGGTGTTTGGCGGCGTCCGGGTTTTCGTGGTCGCGGCCCTGGTCGGCATGCTCGGCACGGTGGCGATCATCGGCTGGCAAGCCGGCGCCGGCATCACCGGCACCGTGCCGCATTCCAAATCAATCAACTACGCGCTCAGCGTGCTGCCGATGTTCATCCTGATCGGCTTCATCGCCTATCACGGTGGCTTGACCCACTCGCTGTTCAGAGCCGCCACCGCCTGGTGGGGATGGGTGCCCGGAGGTCTGGCGGTCGCCAGTGTCTTCGCGACGGCGGGCTTCGCCGCAGTTTCCGGCGCCAGCACGGCCACGGCGGCGGTGTTCAGCCGGGTCGCGATCCCGCACATGCTGGATCATAACTACGACAGGAGGCTCGCCGCCGGCGTGGTTGCCGCGGGCGGAACGCTTGCCTCGCTGATTCCGCCAAGCGCGATCCTGGTGATCTACGCGATCATCGTCGAGGAATCGGTCGGCACCTTGATCCTCGCCGGCTTCCTGCCCGGCGTTGTCTCGGCGATCATCTATGCCATCCTGATCGTCGGTCAGTGCATGTGGAAACCACATTTGGGGCGCGCTCTGCCGCATTCCTCGTTGAACGAGAAGTTGGCGAGCATCCCCGGCACGATCCCGATTTTCGTGGTCGTCGCGGTGATCTTCTATTCCATGTATTCCGGCACCGCGACCCCGACAGAGGCCGGCGCCCTGGGCGCGTTCGTGGTTCTGGTGGTCGCTCTGGCCAAGGGCATGAAATGGGCATCGCTCAAGGAAGCCCTGCTGGAAACCGCCAAGCTGACGGTGATGATCTTCGCGCTGATCTGGGGCGTGCTGATCTTCGTGCGTTTCCTTGGCTATGCCGGCTTGCCGGTGGCCTTCGCGGAGTGGATCGTCACCCTGGATTTCCCGCCGGTGATGATCATGATCTTCATCCTTCTGGGCTATGCCGTGCTCGGCATGTTCATGGATGCGATCGGAATGCTGCTGTTGACCTTGCCGGTGGTGCATCCCGCCGTCATCGCGCTTGGGTATGATCCGATCTGGTTCGGCATCATCGTCGTGAAGATGTGCGAGGTGTGTCTGATCACGCCGCCGGTCGGCCTCAACTGTTATGTCGTGTCCGCGGTCAGGCCGGATATCCCGCTTGGTGACGTGTTCCGGGGGATCGGACCATTCTTCCTCGCCGACGCGGCGACCATCGCGCTGTTCCTGGCGGTACCCGAGATCGTTCTCTGGTTGCCGAACCTTGTGAACAGCTAATCACGATCCGATATCGTTGCAGCCGGCCCGCTCCCTATCGAGCGGGCCGGTTTGCTTTGGAAGGATGCTTTAAAGAGGAGGTGGAGGGAATGAAGCTCGACGGGTCATGCCATTGCGGAGCTGTCCGCTTTTCACTGGAGAGCCGGCACCCCTATCCCTTCAATCTCTGCTACTGCTCGATCTGCCGGAAGACGGCGGGCGGCGGCGGGTATGCGATCAATCTTGGCGGCGACGCCGACAGCCTTTCGGTCACCGGCGAGGACTGTCTTCGGATCTATCAGGCTAGAATCGGAACCGGCGAGGTCAGTCCGGCAAAGCGGCACTTTTGCGGAACCTGCGGCAGCGCTCTCTGGCTCTGGGACCCGCGCTGGCCGGAGCTGATCCACCCCTTCGCGTCGGCAATCGATACCGACCTTCCGACGCCGCCGGAGCGCACCCATCTGATGCTGTCCTCGAAGGCGTCATGGGTCGCGGTCGCTTCGGGAGCGGACGACCGGCATTTCGAGCACTACCCGTCTGAATCGATCGCCGACTGGCACAAACGGCTCGGGCTCGAATCCTGACGGCCGGTTCGCACCGGCCGCAGGACACTTTCGAGGCACCAAACTTTTCCCGCACTTACTTCAGCATGGTTTCCGGGATCAGCAGGATCATCTGCGGGAAAGCGATCAGGATCGCGACATTGATCACGTCGACGAACACGAACCAGCCGCATCCCCGGAACATGTCCCCCATGGAAACGGTTGGTGCCACGCCTCGCAGCACATAGACATTGAGCCCGACCGGCGGCGTGATCAGCCCGATCTCGACCATCCGGACCACCAGCACGCCGAAGACGATGGGATGGATGCCCAGCGTCTGAATGGTCGGCAGAATGATCGGCACCGTCAGCAGGATCATGCCGATACCGTCCAGGAACATACCCAGGACCAGGTACATGCACAGGATCAGGATCAGCACCAGGGTCGGGTGCATATCCAGGTGGACGATATAGTTGGAAATCGCCTCGGGCATATGGGTGAAGCCGAGGAAGTGCACGTAGATCAGCACGCCGGCGACGATTGCGAAGATCAGTCCGGTGGTACGCGCCGTCTCGGTCATCGAGGCCCAGAAGTTTTTCCATGTGATCCGGGGCAACGCACAAGCCAGCGCGCCAAGCGCCCCGACACCGGCCGCTTCGGTGGGCGTCGCGATTCCGGTATACATGCTGCCCATGACGATGAGGATAAGAACCATCATCCCCCAAACCCCCTTGAGGGATTTAAAGCGCTCCTTCAAAGGAGCGCGCGGCAGCGGCGGGCCAAGTTCAGGGTTAATCTTGAACCGGATCAGCAGCATGATGGCGTAGGAAAACGCCTCCAGCAGGCCTGGAATGATGCCGGCGAGGAGCAAGGCGCCGATCGATTCCTCGGCTATGAAACCGTACACGACCATTAGCACCGAGGGCGGAATCATTGATGCCATGGTGCCGCCGGCCGCAACACAACCGGTCGAAACCTTGTCGTCATAGCCGTACTTCTTGAGTTCCGGCAACGCGATCCGGCCGACCACGGCGGCGGACGCGGTGGAAGCACCACAACCGGCGGCGAAACCGGCGGCACCGACGATCGTCGCGATTGCAAGGCCGCCCGGCAGATGACCGAACCACTGTTTGGCCGCGAAATACAGATCCCGCGTGATCCCCGCGTAATAGGCGAAAAAGCCCATCATCACGAAGAGCGGCAGGACCAAGAGGTTATAGTTGACCACATGGCCGAAGATGGTCTGCACGGATAGCGCTGATGCCGGGCCATAGCCGCGCATCATCCAAAGCCCGATAAAACCGCAAATCGCCGTCGCAAAGGCGATCCGCATGCCCGAGAACAGGAAAGCCGTCAGGGCGAGCAGCGAGAGGAAACCGAGCGTTACGGGATCCACGTTCATGTCGATTCTTTCATGAAGAAATGTTCGAGGTCACTCAACCCCTGAGGGATGGTCATCCGCCGTGTACAGATCGGCATCGTGTGGCTCATAAGCGGGGAACCGGTCCGGCGATATCAGGTGCAACAGTTGGATATACATCCTGAGGGAAATCAGGATGTATCCGAGCGGAATCGCGGCCGCGGCCGGCCATGTCTTGAAGTAGGGCGGCGACATGGTCACGTCGTCATACAGCCAAAGCTGATAAGTCGCTTTCAGACTGAAATAGCCGATTACCGCGCAGATGAAGAGGCTGACCAGCCGGGTCGCGATACCCATGAACCTTTCACCGCGCTTGGGCAGCATATCGGTCAACAGATCCATGCCCACATGGCCATGCGTCGCCTGGGTATAGGAGAACGCAAGGAATACGATCACCGGCATCATCAGTTCGGAAAGCTCGAGATGCGCGGGAATCGGCGAGTTGAACAGGTACCGCATCATCACTTCCGCACCCACGAAGAAAGCGATGAACAGAATGACCAGCACCGAACACGAGACCAGAACATACTCAACAAAACGCAGGGCCGGCCCGATCGCGCGTATGACGAGCGTCGGGGGGGGGCCCCCACCGGGGGGCCCCCCCCCACCGAAACGAAAAAACGAGCGAGGCCTGGTTAACACACCGACA
>JAYOEU010000035.1:10918-29525 GCA_038116915.1 Alphaproteobacteria bacterium | reverse complement strand
GGAAATGCATCGGGAAGAAGGTCAGGTTGACGCCGATGAAGGTCAGCCAGAAATGGGCTTGGGCGAGAGCCTTGTTGTAGGTGTAGCCGGTCATCTTCGAGAACCAGTAGTAGAACCCGCAGAAGATCCCGAACACCGCGCCAAGTGAGAGCACATAGTGGAAATGCGCGATCACGTAGTAGGTGTTGTGCAGCATGATATCGACACCGGCATTGGCCAGCACGACGCCGGTCACGCCGCCTACCGTGAACAGAAAGATGAAGCCCAGCGCCCAGATCATCGGCACATCAAAACGGATGGACCCACCCCACATGGTGGCAATCCATGAGAAGATCTTCACGCCCGTCGGCACCGCGATCACCATGGTCGCCGCGGTGAAATAGGCCTTGGTATCGACATCGAGCCCCACCGTATACATGTGGTGCGCCCAGACGATGAACCCGACGAAGCCGATCGACACCATGGCATAGGCCATTCCGAGATAGCCGAAGACCGGCTTGCGCGAGAAGGTCGAGACCACATGGCTGATGATGCCGAAGGCCGGCAGGATCATGATGTAGACCTCGGGGTGTCCGAAGAACCAGAACAGATGCAGGAACAGGATCGGATCGCCGCCGCCGGACGGAATGAAGAAGGTGGTTCCGAAATTCCGGTCGGTCAGAAGCATGGTGATGGCGCCCGCCAACACCGGCAGCGACAGCAGCAGCAGGAAGGCGGTGATCAGGATCGCCCACGCGAACAGCGGCATCTTGTGCAGGGTCATGCCCGGCGCGCGCATGTTGAAGATCGTGGTGATGAAGTTCGCGGCGCCCAGGATCGAGGACGCGCCCGCCAGATGCAGCGACAGGATCGCCATGTCCATGGACGGCCCGGGGGTGCCGGCCTTGCCCGACATGGGCGGATAGATGGTCCAACCCACGCCCGCGCCACCATCGGCGAACATCGACATGAACAGCAGCAGGAAGGCCGGAATCAGCAGCCAGAAGCTGATGTTGTTCATCCGCGGAAACGCCATGTCCGGCGCCCCGATCATCAGCGGGACGAACCAGTTTCCGAAACCGCCGATCAAGGCCGGCATGACCACGAAGAACACCATGATCAGGCCATGGGCCGTCACGTAGACGTTCCAGACATGGCCGTTTTCCATGAACTGAATGCCGGGATTCTGCAATTCCATGCGCATGTACATGGAGATCCCGCCACCGATCAGCCCCGCGATGACGGAGAAGATCAGGTACATCGTGCCGATGTCCTTGTGGTTGGTCGAATACAGGTACCGCAGGAAACCCTTCGGAACGCCGTGGTCGTGATCGTGCTCGTGGGCGTGGGCCGCGCTCATGGTGTCTTCCCCGCTGCTTATTCGTTGACCGCGCCGTCGGCGACCCGGACCGGGGCCGGACCGGCGGCGAACTTGACTTTGGCTTCGGCGAGCCAGGCGTCATATTTCTCCTGGCTCAGCGCCAGAAGCTGGATCGGCATGGCCGAATGGTTGATGCCGCAGATCTGGTTGCACTGGCCGTAGACCGTGCCTTCCTTGTCGATCTGCATCCAGGTCTCGTTGATGCGCCCGATCATCCCGTAGATCTGCACCACCGCCGACGGCACGAAGAAGGAATGCATCACATCGTTGCTGGTCACCAGGATCTGGATTTTCTTGCCCACCGGAACGACGAGGGGATTATCGACCGACAGCAGATAGGTATGTTTGGCGGGATCGATATCGCCCTTGGGGATCATATAGCTGTCAAAGGCAATCCCGGCGTCGGGATACTCATAGTTCCAGTACCACTGATTGGCCGTGATCTTGATGGTCATGTCCGGGGTCGCCGTGCGATCGCCGTAGTAGAGAGACTTGAAGGACGGCACCGCCACGATCACCAGGATGATCACCGGGACCGCGGTCCACAGGATCTCGATCAGGGTATTGTGGGTGGTCTTGGACGGGTTCGGGTTGTTCGACGCCTTGAACCGCACGCAGACATAAACCATCAGCGCCAGCACGAAGACCGTAATCACCGTGATCAACACCAGCAGATAGTTGTGAAATTCGTGGATGCGTTCCGCCACCGGGCTTATCGCTTCCGGCACATTCATCTGCCAGGGCGTAAATTGCGACGCCATTGCGCCGGTCGCCAACAACACGAGGAAAGCCACCGATAGCCCGAGGGCTTTGCTGGCACCCGCAACGAAATGTTTGAGTTGTTCCATCTCGATCGCTCTCTTGATCCCGTCCCGCGCGGCACCCGGAACCTCCCCCACTGAAGGGCAAATTCCCGGACACACGCCATTAACGGCTCCCGCCGCGCTTGGCGAGACCCTACTCTCAGGCCGCAATACTCACAAGCCGGACCTGCGCGGCAGAAAGTCGCGCCGATCCGCGTTAGCGACCGATTCGATGCACTTTATGACAAACCGTTGCTGACTTCCACGCCATTGACCCCATATGCTATCGAAACGCGCGATTTATTACATATGGCTGCCGCGAGCGGCGGCCTGACCCAGGGATTCAGGCATGACCGACCTCAGCATCACCGACGAGCTCTTCTACGCCCGCGCCGGGCTGAATCGGGACAAGGTCGGGCGAATCGTCGACGATGCGCTGACCGGGACCGACGACGGCGAACTGTTCCTGGAATATCGGCAATCCGAGAGCTTCGCCTTCGATGACGGTCGGCTGAAGACCGCCTCTTTCGATACAACGCAGGGTTTCGGCTTGCGCGCGATCGCCGATGAAGCCCGGGGCTATGCCCATGCGGCGGATCTGTCGGAGGACGCGATCCGCCGCGCCGCCGATACGGTCAAGGCGGTCCGCTCGGGCCATGGCGGCACGCGCGCCGACGGGCCGGCGCGCACCAACCGGTCGCTTTATACCGATGAGAACCCGATCCCCGGCATGGATTTCGAGGCCAAGGTGAAGCTATTGCGGGATATCGACGCCTATGCCCGTGACAAGGATGCCCGCATACGGCAGGTATCGGCCTCACTGTCCGGGTCCTGGCAGGCGGTTCAGATCCTTCGCCCCGGCGGCGAGCGGGTGGCCGATATCCGCCCGCTGGTGCGGCTCAATGTCTCGGTCGTGGTCGGCGATGGCGATCGCATGGAAAGCGGCGGCACCGGCGTCGGCGGGCGGCTGGGATATAACCGCTATATCGATCCCGATAACTGGCGGGCCCAGGTCGATGAGGCGCTTCGCATCGCGCTGGTGAATCTCGACGCAAGTCCGGCGCCCGCCGGCGAAATGGAGGTTGTCCTGGGCCCCGGCTGGCCCGGCGTGATGCTGCACGAGGCGGTCGGCCACGGCCTTGAGGGCGATTTCAACCGCAAGAAGACCTCGACCTTCACCGGCATGGTCGGCAAGCGGGTTGCTTCTAAAGGCGTCACCGTCGTGGATGACGGCACCATCAAGGACCGGCGCGGCTCCATCACCGTCGATGACGAGGGCACCCCGTCGGCGCGCAACGTGCTGATCGAGGACGGCATACTCGTCGGCTACATGCAGGACCGCCAGAACGCCCGGCTGATGGGTGTCGCGCCCACCGGCAACGGCCGGCGGCAAAGCTATGCCCATCATCCGATGCCGCGCATGACCAACACCTTCATGACCGCCGGCGCGCATGACCCCGAGGAGATCATCCGCTCCACCAAGAAGGGACTCTATGCGGTGAATTTCTCCGGCGGGCAGGTGGATATCGTGTCCGGCAAGTTCGTCTTCTCGGCCAGCGAGGCCTACATGATCGAGGACGGCAAGGTCACCCGCCCGGTCAAGGGCGCCACCCTGATCGGCAACGGTCCCAACGCGATGAACAAGATCTCGATGATCGGCACCGACTTGAAGCTCGACGAGGGCATCGGCACCTGCGGCAAGGACGGCCAGGGCGTCCCCGTCGGCGTCGGCCAACCGACCGTCAAAATGCGCGGCATCACCGTCGGCGGGACCGAGGTTTAGGGGAAACGCCTATGCTCGCGCCTCGCGCCTTGCGATATAGGCGCCCGCCGCGATGACGATGCCGGCGCCGACGAAGGTCCAGGTGTCCGGCAGTTCCGACCAGATCATATAGCCGAAGGTGATCGCCCAGATGATGGTGCTGTACTCGAACGGCGCCAGCATCGAGGCTTCGGCGTATTTGAAGGCCTGGACGATCAGCATCTGGCCGACCCCGCCGAGCACGCCGATCAGCAGCAGCCAGGGCAGGTGCGAGAGTTCCGGCGCGGTCCAGTCCATCGGCACCAGGACGCCGCTCGCCAACACGCCGCCGATGGAGGTGTAGAAGACGATCGAGGTGCTGTTGTCGGTCAGCGCCAGCTTGCGGCCCATCAGCATCACGACCGAGAAGGTCAGCGCCGCCGAAACCGGCAGAAGCGCATAGGGCGAAAACACGTCGCTCCCCGGCCGCAGGATCACCAGGACCCCGATAAAGCCGATCACCACTGCGATCCAACGCCGCGGGCCGACCTTTTCGCCGAGAAACGGGCCGGCGAGGACCGTCAGGCAGATCGGCGCCGCGAAGACCAGGGCCGTCGCCTCTCCCAGCGGGAGAAAGCTCAGCGAAAGAAAGAACAGAAAGGTGGTCACCGTCGCCAGGATCGAGCGGGCGGCCTGCAGCACCGGACGCCGGGTCGCCAAAATGCCGAGCCCGCCGGACATGATCACCATCGGGATCACCGGGATCAGCCCGAAGAACGAGCGGAACAGCACCAGTTGCATGGCGCCGAAGGTTCCGGACAATTCCTTGATGATCGCGTCCATCGCAGAGACGCAGAAAAACCCGCTGACCGACAAAGCGACCGCGAGGCCGGGGCCGGTCGGAAACCGACGCGTGTTCGGCGCGCCGGTCAGTACCGCAGCTCTTCGTAAACCGGATCGACCTTGCCGCCCCAGCGCGTCTCGAAAGCCTCGAGCAATTCCTCGGCCGGTGTGCGTCCGCTATCGGCGATGGAACGCAGGGTGTCGAGGAACCCGGTTTCGTCGTTGCCGGCGCCATCCAGCCGGGCCCGTCGCTTCAAACCGGCGGTGGCGATCTCAAGCGATCGCTTGGCCAGATCCTGTAGGGTTCCGTTCCTGAACGGCGTCTGCAAGCCCAGGGCCGGCACTTCGTCCCGCATCCGCGCCTGCTCCTCGATGGTCCAGTCCTTGACCATGTCCCACGCGGCGCCTTGCGCGTCACTGTCGTAGAGCAACCCAACCCAATAGGCCGGCAGAGCGCAGAGACTCTGCCAGGGGCCGCCGTCGGCGCCGCGCATCTCGATATATTTCTTCAGTCGGACTTCCGGGAAATTGGTGGTCATATGGTCGGTCCAGTCGCCCATATGCGGGATCTCGCCCTCGAATCCCTCAAGCCTGCCGGCCATGAAATCCCTGAAGCTCTTGCCCGCGACATCATGATAGATGCCGTCGCGGTAGACGAAATACATCGGCACATCGAGGATATAGTCGACATGTCTCTCGAAGCCGTAGCCGTCCTCGAAAACGAGGGGAAGCATGCCGCAGCGCGACGGATCGGTATCCGTCCACACGTTGCTGCGCAGAGAGAGGAAGCCGCTCGGCTTGCCTTCCTTGAATGGAGAGTTCGCGAACAAGGCCGTCGCCACCGGCTGCAGAGCCAGGCTGATCCGGTATTTCTCGACCATGTCGGCCTCGTCGCTGAAGTCGAGATTGGTCTGCACCGTGCAGGTCCGCAACATCATGTCGAGGCCGAGATTGCCGACCTTCTGCATCTGCCGGTTCATGATCGCGTAGCGGCCCTTGGGCATCCAAGAGACCTGGTCGCGGCGCCAGGACGGATCAAACCCGAGACCCAGCATGCCCGTGCCGAGCTCGTCGCCGACCTCCTTCACTTGCGCCAGGTGGGTGTGAACCTCGTCACAGGTCTGGTGTATGTTTTCCAGAGGCGCACCCGAAAGCTCGAACTGACCTCCCGGTTCAAGCGTGATTGCGCATCGGCCCAGGGAGAGGGCGATGGTCTTGCCCTGCTCCTGGATCGGCTCCCATCCGAAGCGGGTCAGGCGCGACAGGATTTCGCCGATACCGTCCGGTCCCTCATAGGGCAACCGAGTATTGTCGGACAGCCGGAACGCAAATTTCTCGTGTTCGGTGCCGATCAGCCACCGCTCGCGCGGTTTGCAGGCGGATTCGAGATCCTCGATAAGCTGCGCCTTGCTTTCAATCGGAGCGCCGGCGGCGTCAGGGGGACGTGACATGCGGAGGATCTCGCAAAATTTCGAAAAAACTTATGGTCGCGCGTTCAACGTTCAACAACTCCCGGCCTTTCGCCAATCTCCCGCCGCCGCTTGCCAGCAGGCGAGAGCGGCAAGGGCCGCCGTGTCGGCGCGAAGGATCCGGGGGCCCAGACCGACGCGGCAAACATTGGGGCTTTTCTCCAGCCGGTCAAGTTCCTCCTTGGCAAGACCGCCTTCGGGTCCGATCAACAATCCCGCCGGTCCCGGGGGGAGCGCCCGCAGCGCGTCGAATATCGGCATGCCGCCGCCGGTCTCATCACAGCAGATCAACCGCCGGTCACCGGGCCACAGATCCAGCAGCGCGTCGAACCGCAACGGCTCGCGTACCTCGGGTACCGATAGCCGCCCGCACTGTTCCGCCGCTTCGATCGCATTGGCCCGCATCCGGTCGAGATTGACCCGTTCCATTGCCGTGTAACGGGTGAAGATCGGCCACAGCAGGGTCGCGCCGAGTTCGGTTGCCTTCTGGGCGACGAAATCGATCCGGGCTCGCTTGATCGGCGCAAAGGCAAGCCAGATATCCGACTCGTCCGCCTGCGACCGGGTGCACTCGATTACGCCCAATGCCACGGAGCGTTTTCCGAGATCGGTGACCTCGGCGCTCCACTCTCCGTCGCGACCGTTGAACACCGCCACCCGGTCCCGCGCCTTCAGGCGCAGAACGTTGCGCAGAAAATGCGCCCTGTCACCATCCAGTTCGATCGCGCAATCCCGCGCCAGCGCGTCGTCGACGAACAGCCGTGTCTTGAAGTCCGACGCCATTGGTCACCGCTTCATGTGGGGTTGACGGATCGGGAGTTCCGCAAGGTAACCCGTCCGCGCCGCCCGCGCATCCCGCCAGAATCGACCGTCGTTCGCGTCATCCTGGAGAATAAATTCCGAATGACGCGAATCGGGTTCTGCCCACCCTGCCTCGAATGCTAGATTCGCCGCGCGCCGACAGCGATTGCAACAACGGGAATGGATCGACCGCCATGCACGAACCTTCAACCCTGTTCGAGAAGATTTGGAGCAGGCACGCTATCCTCGATCGCGAGGATGGGACGACCTTGCTTTCGATCGACCGACATCTCTGTCACGAGGGCTCGTTCCATGCTTTCGACAAACTCAAGGCCCAGGGCCGCAAGGTGCGCCGGCCGGACCTGACCGTGGCCATCGCCGATCACTATGTTTCCACCGACGCACCCGAGATCGGCAACCAGGATCCAAGCCGGCGGGAGGTTATCGAGCGGCTGACAGCCAATGCCGCGGAAATGGATGTTCGCCTTTATGGCGTCGGCGCTCCGGAGCAGGGGATCGTCCATGTGGTCGGTCCGGAACAGGGAATCACCCTGCCGGGACTGCTGCTGGTCTGCGGGGACAGCCACACCGCGACCCATGGAGCGCTCGGCTGTCTTGCCTTCGGAATCGGTGCCTCCGAGGTGGCTCATGTCCTGGCGACCCAGACCTTGTGGCAGAAAAAGCCGAAGACCCTGCGGGTGACGATCGATGGCCCGCTCGGTTTCGGAGTCTCGGCGAAAGATCTCATCCTGCATCTGATTTCCGTGATCGGCGCCAATGGCGCGACCGGTCACATGATCGAATATGCCGGCTCGACGATCCGCGACATGTCTGTCGAGGGCCGGATGACGGTCTGCAACATGTCGATCGAGGCGGGAGGCCGCGCCGGTCTGATCGCGCCGGATGAAAAGACCTTCGCTTATCTGAAGGACCGGCGTTATGCCCCCAAGGGCGGTGACTGGGAGCGGGCCGTGGCGGATTGGCGCTCCCTTGCCACCGATCCCGGCGCCCGTTTCGATCGGGACGTGTCGATCCAGGCCGGGGATATCGCGCCGTCGTTAACCTGGGGCACCAGCCCGGAGGAGGCGATGGCGATCACCGGCCGAATTCCCGATCCCGCGCGCGAAGCGGATCCGTCTCGCCGGGTGGCCTTGGAAACCACGCTTGCCTACATGGGTCTGACGCCCGGAACGGCGCTGACCGACGTTCCGGTGGACCGAGTTTTCATCGGCTCCTGCACCAACGCCCGGATTGAGGATTTGCGCGCGGCCGCCGCCGTCGCGAAGGGCCGGGCCGCGAAGGTGACGGCGATTGTCGTTCCCGGTTCGACCCCGATCAAACTTCAGGCCGAGGCCGAGGGACTGGACCGGATATTCATCGAGGCCGGATTCGAATGGCGAGCGACGGGCTGCTCCATGTGCGTCGGCATGAACGGCGATCTCACGCCGGCGGGCAAGCGTTGCGCGTCGACCAGCAACCGGAACTTCAAGGGCCGGCAAGGGCCGGGCAGCCGGACGCACCTCATGAGTCCCGCCATGGCCGCCGCCGCGGCGGTGACGGGCCGCCTAGCCGACGTCCGCGATCTGTTGGGGAAATCCTGAAATGGAACCGTTCCGCAAACTCGATGCCGCCGCCGCCGCGCTGCCGGTCGAAAACATCGACACCGATCAGATCATCCCCGCCCGCTTCATGCGGGCTCAGCGCAGCACCGATCACGGCCAGTTCCTGTTCCACGACATGCGGCGTGGACCGGACGGCGAGCTGCGTGCCGACTTCCCCCTCAACCAGCCGGATCTCGCCCGAGCCGGCATTCTTATCGCGGATACCAATTTCGGCTGCGGATCGTCCCGGGAAGCCGCGGTCTATGCCCTGTCCGACGCTGGTATCCGCTGTGTCATCGCCCCGAGTTTCGGCGATATCTTCTACTCCAACGCCACCAAGAACGGTCTTCTGCCGATCGTGCTCGACCGTGAGACCGTGCGCGCGGTCTGGCGGACCCTTGAGGTCGCGAACAGCGCCCGGATCGAGGTCGATCTCGACGCCCAGACGGTTCATCTCCCGGATGGAACCACCCACAGGTTCGACATCGACCCCTTCAAGAAACGCTGCCTTCTCGAAGGGCTCGACGATATCGATCTGACACTCCAGCATTCCGAGGAAATTCTCGCCCGTGAACAGGCCGAGGCCGCCGTCAGACCTTGGGCCGGAACCATCGGATGAGCGACGCCCGGAGGCGGTTAAGCGAACCATGAACGTGTCGGACACGGCGTTGATCCTTGTTCTCGCATTGGCCATCGACGCGGTGGTCGGTGATCCGGCCTGGGTCTATCGGCGGATCCCGCATCCGGTCGTCGTGATGGGAAGCATGATCGGATGGGCCGACCGGACCCTGAACAAGGACTGGTACCGCGCCGCGATACGCCGCCGGCTCGGCGTGGCGGCGGTCGTGGCCATCCTGGCGCTCGCCTGGATTCTGGGAGCGGCAATCCACGCGGTTCTGAACCTGTTGCCGTTCGCGGAGATTCTCGAAGCCGTGATTGCCTCGGCATTGTTGGCCCAGAACAGCCTTTATCGGCACGTCGCGGCGGTGGAGCGCGGTTTTGTCGGCGCCCGGCTTGCGCCGGCTCAAGCAGCGGTCCGGCGCATCGTCGGGCGCGATCCGGCGAGCCTGGACGCGCCGGGGACCTGCCGGGCGGCGATCGAGTCCCTGGCCGAAAACTTCTCCGACGGCGTCGTCGCCCCGGCCTTCTGGTTCCTGTTGTTCGGTCTGCCCGGGCTGTTCGCGTACAAAGCGCTGAATACCGCCGACAGCATGATCGGTCACCGCACCAGGAAGCATCTGGATTTCGGCTGGGCGGCGGCGCGGTTGGACGATCTGGCCAATCTGATCCCAGCCCGCTTGTCAGCTCTGCTTCTGACGCTTGCGGCGGGTCTGGAATCCGGCGCCTCGGCGAAATCAGCAACCATTGCCGCCCTCCGCGATGCCGGGCACCACCGGTCGGTCAACGCCGGATGGCCCGAGGCCGCGATGGCCGGCGCGCTCGATCTGAAGCTCGCCGGACCCCGGTATTATGGCAGCCAATTGGTCGACGACGCCTGGATGGGATGCGGCCGGGAAAACGCCACACCCGATGATATCCGCGGGGCACTTGGGTTGTATGTGAAAGCCTGCGTGGTTCTGTTCGCCGGAATCTGCCTAGCTGTTGTCGCTCAGATATGATTCCTCGCGTTCCCGCCGGCTGTTCGAGACCTGACTGGGGCCCGGAACAGCCCAGCGATGCAACAGACGCACGATCGCGATCACGATCACCCCAGCCAGAATTCCAGCCTCGTCGGCGACAAAATCCACGAAATCGGCGGTTCTACCTTCCATGAAGGCCTGAACAATTTCAGCCGCGATGCCGAAGCCGACCAATCCGACCGCAACGATCCCGAGGCTGAACCACCGCAGCAGCAAAGGTCCACCGATAACGACGGACAAAAAAAACAGCGTAAAATGAAGGAGCGAGTCGTCCTTGAAATAGTTCTCGATATCAAGTGGATCTCGGACCGGATCAAAAACCAGCAACGCGCATATGTTCAGAAGAACGATGAACAGCATCGTCCATCCGACCACGGAAGATTGGGCCGTGTTTCGCTTGCGTCGGCGGCGAATTCTCGACTTTTTTTCCGGCATTCCGGTCACCGCTGGCCGTTGACCAACTTTGATTTACCCTGGATTTCCCCAGGATTTCCGATCTCAAATACACCGAAATCCGGCTTTAAGGCAAAATTTATTCTAAAATTCAGATCATCCGCGGAGCTTCAGAATTCCGCGGAGTCGATGATCATCGGCTCGGCATGTGCCGCCTTGGTCCATTCCTGCATCGCCGGATGGGCCCAGAGCGCGTCCATATAGGCGGTCTCGACCTCGCCCACTTCGACCGCGTAGGTCCGGAACCTGCTCACGACCGGCGCGAACATCGCGTCGACGATCGTAAATCCGCCAAAAAGGAAAGGCCCGCCACCCTCCTCACCGTAACGCTCCCGCGCCCGGCGAAAGATCGCGGTGATGCGGTTGATATCCTCCTGCACGCCGGGCTTGCGCCCTTCCTCGGGAAAGCGGCTGCGTATGTTCATCGGCATGTGCTGGCGCAAGGCCTGAAAACCCGCATGCATCTCGGCTGAAAGCGAGCGCGCGATGGCCCGGGCCCGCACATCCGCCGGCCAAAGACCTGCTTCGGGAAACAGTTCGGCGACATACTCACAGATCGCCAAGCTTTCCCAGACGATGTTGTCGCCATGCTTGAGGATCGGCACGGTGCCGTTCCGCCAATGCTTGAGAATTTCCTGACGGGTGTTCGGCTGATCGAGAACGATCAGAATTTCCTCGAACGGCGCCCCCGCCGCCTTCAGCGCAAGCCATGCCCTGAGCGACCAAGAGGAGTAGTTCTTGTTGCCGATGACCAAAGTCAGGTCACCCATGAGCGGCGCTCCGAATGTTCCGTCGCGGTTATTTGAGCCTGTCACAGCGGCCAGTGCAACCGGTTTGCCGCCCGCCCAATCCCCGCGCGGTTTTTCGCCCGCTTTTCCAATGCGGCTTCTTGAGGCGCGACACAGTTGGGATTAGAAAAGAACGCTCCGACTTTGATGCCTCGCCCTGTTGCTTTCAAGGAATTCGCAGAAATGACTTTCGCCGCGCGCAAGACTTCAACGTCCATCCCGATCTCCCCGCTCACCCCCAAGGGGCTCACCGAATGGAGCAAGTCGGCGCCGCGCAACCTGGCGGGATGGGTCGCATCGACCGGATTCAAGGCGACCCAGGGCGCGACCTGCCTTTTACCCGGCGAAGACGGCAAGATCGCACGGGTCCTTCTCGGTATATCCGACGACGACAAGCCCGGCGGCGGAATCTGGGACCTGGCGGGGCTTCCCTTGAGCCTGCCCAAGGGCCGCTATTTTCTCGACGCCGCGCTTCCCGCGGAGCGGGCAAACGCGGCGGCGCTCGGTTGGGCGCTCGGCTGTTATGGCTTCGACCGCTACAAGAAACTGCCGAAACCGGAAGCCGAACTGGTGTTTCCCGAAAACGCGGACCGGGCCGAGGTGACGCGGTTGGCCGATGGCATCGGCCTGATCCGGGATCTGATCAACACCCCGGCGGCGGATCTCGGACCAGCGGATCTGGCGGAGGCCGCGCAAAAAATGGCCAAAAAGCACCGGGCCAAGGTCAAGGTCATCGTCGGCATGGCCCTGCTCACCCAGAACTATCCTTCGGTTCACGCGGTCGGGCGGGCGGCGGCCCAGGAGCCGAGGCTGGTCGACATCACCTGGGGGAAAGCCAACGCTCCGCGCGTAACGCTCGTCGGCAAGGGCGTCTGCTTCGACAGTGGCGGCCTCGATATCAAACCGGCCAGCGGCATGCTGAACATGAAAAAGGACATGGGCGGCGCGGCACAGGTTCTCGGCCTCGCGCACATGATCATGGATGCCAAGCTGCCGGTGCGCCTGCGGGTGCTGGTGCCGGCGGTGGAGAATGCGATTTCGGGCAATGCCTTCCATCCGAGGGATATTCTCCAAACCCGCAAGGGGCTGACCGTCGAGGTCGGAAACACCGATGCCGAAGGCCGATTGATCCTGTCCGACGCGCTGGCCGAGGCGGCGCGAGACAAGCCGGAAATGATCATTGATTTCGCGACCCTGACCGGCGCCGCTCGGGTGGCTCTCGGCGCCGAGGTTCCGGCGCTGTTCTGCAATGACGACGCGCTGGCCGACGCCCTGTTGCGGCACGGGACCGAGGCGAGTGATCCGTTGTGGCGCATGCCCCTATGGCAGGGCTACAAGCATTTTCTGTCCTCGACCGTGGCGGATGTCTCAAGCACCGGGTCGGCGCCGAACGGCGGCGCGATTACCGCCGCCCTGTTCCTTGAGCATTTCGTCGAACCGGACATTCCCTGGGCGCATATCGACCTGATGGCGTTCAACAGCAGTTCGCGCCCGGGTCGGCCCGAGGGTGGCGAGGCGCAGGGGGTACGCGGCATCTACGCGATGCTGAAAAAGCGCTACGGCTGAGTGGACACGCCTGTCGGCTCAGTAGCCGACATTCAGATCGACCAGCCCCCTGACCGGCCGACCTTCCCGGCAACGCTTGATATTGTCGAGAAAGGTCTGAGCGACCGCCGGAACAAACACCTCGGAGGCGTGATGTGGCGTCATGATGATGCGCCGGTCGGTCCAGAACGGATGGGCTTGCGGCAAGGGCTCCTCGGCGAATACATCAAGCGCCGCGCCCGCCAGGTGGCCTGAATCGAGGGCGGCGGTCAGGTCCGCCTCAACCAGCTGCGCGCCGCGGCCGCAATTGAGCACGTAAGACCCCCTCGGCATGCGGTTGAAAAGATCCGCGTTCATGATGCCCACCGTTTCCGGCGTATTCGGAAGCAGGCAGACCAGATAGTTGGTCGTCGCCAGCATTTCGCGCAAGCCCTCATCGCCCTGAAAAGACAGGATCCCGTCGATGGATTTCGCGCTTCGGGCCCAGCCCTGAACCTTCAGTCCCATGGCAAGCAGCATCCGGGCCACGTGGGAGCCGAGATAGCCGAGCCCGAGCAGGCCAACCTGGACGGAATCGGTATCGAAAGCGCGCTCCGGCGACCATTCCTTGCGGCTTCGGCGCTCATCGTAGAGCGCGGTATCCCGGTGCAGCCTTAGAATGTTCATCGCCGCCCAATGTCCCATCGATCGCGCCATATGCGGGTCGGTCACCCGAACCAGCGGCACGTGGCGCGGCATGTCCGGATCATTCAGGACATGGTCGACGCCGGCGGCCATGGACATGATGAGCTTGAGGTTCGGAAATTTGGCCAGCTCGCCATAGGGCATTTTCCAGACCATGGCGATATCGACATCGGCGGGATCCCCGACGTCGGGCCATTCCCGGATCGTGAGCCCTGGGTCCAGCTTGTGAAGTTCATCGATATAGTGGGTGGCCCGTTCCTCGCCGAGCTTGATAACGATGGTCGGCATAGCTGGTCCCCCCTGCGGCGCCGAAAAATGTCGATCGCTATCCTATTTCACCCATCCTCTCGGGGCCACCCGCCAAACCGTGGGTTCGAGCCATATGCCACAGGCGGTAGTCGATCTGGTTTTTGGATCGAAAGGCCGCGATCACCGGGTCGGGCAGTGGATCATCGACCCCCGACGTCCGGTTGATATGCGGCAACGCCGCTGGAGGCTTGGTCAGAAGCCGTGAGAGACGCACCGCGTCCCGCCGCGCGGTTTCAAGCGTTCCGACGAACCAGTAAGCCGCCAGCGCCGCCGGGGCGTCTTCCGGTTCCGGCGCCAACAGCCGCGCCATCGGGTTTTCCAGACTGGCGAGAAATTCCGCCAGGCGGTCATTCCTCAAGGGAAACCGGCCGCTTTTTCTGGCATATCGGAAATAGGATTTGGCCCGCTCCAACGGCTCGCGCAGGAAAATTATGCGGCGATAGGGGGCGGCAGCGGCTTCAGGATACCGCTCAAACAGAGCGCAGCCCGGCAACTCGAAATGGCCCACCAGGATCGGCGGATGCGGAAGGCTCCAATCGATCTGTTCTAAATCGAGACGCCGGGCGCGGAAGTCGTCGGCGTTCTCGTGATACGTCTCGCTCACATCCTTCCTTGCGTAGTCGTCGATCGGAATGAACCATTCGGCAAGCATGGCCATAAGACTGTTGCCGCCGCATTTCGGGATATGATGAAAGACGTATCGCGGTGGTTCGGCCATCTCAGTACTGGCGTTCCCGATCGACGAGATTGTTCGGATCACGGCCGGAAAACACCTTCCCGATGGCATCGGCGACCTGTTCCGCGGCGCTGTCGGCGTTTGATTGCGCCGAGACATGGGGCCAGACGCTGACCTTGGGATGGGTCCAATACGGATGCTCCGCCGGTAGCGGCTCGGTATGAAAGACGTCCAGCGCCGCCCCGGCGATCTGCCCGCTGTCCAGCGCCGCCAGCAGATCCGCGTCCACCACGTGCTGGCCGCGTCCGGCATTGATCACGAAGGCGCCCCTTGGCATCGCCGCGAGGGCGCTGGCGTTGATGATTCCAGCCGTCGCCGGCGTCAGCGGCAGCAGACAGCACAGAATCTCGGTCCGCTTCAGAAACGCCGTCAGCCCGCCGGCGCCGTGAAAGGAGGCAACGCCGTCGATATGCTTCTCCGTCCGGCTCCAGCCCGCCACGTCGAAACCCAAGGCCGCGACCTTGCGGGCGGTGTCCGAGCCGAGCGCGCCTAGCCCCATCACGCCGACCCGCCGTTCCGAGGTTTCCGGGGCCGGAAGGACCTTCCAGATCCGTTGCCGCTCCAATGCCTCGTATTCCGGAACCTGGCGATGAAAGCGCAGGATGTTCAACAGCATCCATTCGCTCATCGCCTGGGCCATCCAGGGATCGACCAGGCGCATGACCTTGGCGCCGGCCGGCAGATGCGGGTCCCTGAACACGTGATCCACGCCCTGTCCAAGAGAGCAGATGCACTTCAGATTGCTCATTGCCGTCAAACTGCCGGGCGGCATGTCCCAGGTAAGCGCGAATTCAATCTCCAGTGGATCCCCGATATCCGGCCAGACCCGAAAATCCAGATCCGGAATAAGCGCGCGCAACGCCGCGCCCCACTCCTCGGGGGATTCGTTATGGGAATGGAACAGAACAGCGGGCATGGAGACACCTGGATGACGTGACGGACCGGCCGGCTATCCTGCGTTCATTGAAACCGGGTCCGCAAGCCTCGCGGCATCAAGCGTTTCAGGTGCGGACCACGCCATCCTCGACCGCCTCGAGCTCGAAGGCCGCAGCCATGAGCGCCTTGGTATAGGCGTTCCGCGGATGCCTGATGATGTCGTCGGCGGCACCCTCTTCCACCACCACGCCGTCACGCATGACGATGATCCGGTGCGACATGGCCCGGACCACTTTCAAATCGTGGCTGATGAACAGGTAGGCCAAGCGATGCCGATGCTGAAGATCCCGCAGGAGTTCGACGATCTGCGCCTGCACGCTCATGTCGAGGGCCGAGGTCGGCTCGTCCAGAACCACCAGGCGGGGCCGCAGCACCATGGCCCTCGCGATCGAGATCCGCTGGCGCTGACCGCCGGAAAATTCATGCGGATAGCGGTTGCGCATCGCCGGATCGAGGCCGACCTCGGTGATCGCCTCGTCGATCCGCCGCTCTATGGCATCGTCGCCGGATAGCCCGAGATCCTCAGGGTCATGCACCCGCAAGCCCTCACCGATGATCTCGGCCATCGACATGCGGGGCGACAGACTGCCGAACGGGTCCTGGAACACCACCTGCATTTCCCGACGGAGCGGCCTTGTGTCCCGGAAGCGCAAGCCCTGTATTTCCCGGTCCCTGAAAACGATTGTCCCCTTGCTGGAGAGAAGGCGGAGCGCGGCCATGCCGAGCGTGGTCTTGCCGGAACCGCTTTCCCCGACGACACCGACGGTCTCGCCCTCGCGAACGGAAAACGTGATGCCGTCCACCGCTTTCACATGACCGACCGTGCGTTTCAGGACGCCGCGTTGGATCGGAAACCAGACCTTGAGATCACCGGCCTTGAGCACCGGCGCCGCGTTTTGCGCCACCGCGAGCGGCTGCCCTTTCGGCTCAGCCGCGAGCAGACGGCGGGTATACGCATGTTGGGGGTTGGCAAAGACGGCGGACGTCTCACCATGCTCGACCATCTCGCCATTGGTCATCACCCTTACCCGGTCGGCCATTTTGCGCACGATCCCGAGGTCATGGGTGATCAGCAGCAGAGCCATGCCGAGGTCGCGCTGCAGATCCTTCAGCAATTTCAGGATCTGCGCCTGGATCGTGACGTCGAGTGCCGTGGTGGGCTCGTCCGCGATCAGCAGATCCGGCTCGTTGGCCAAGGCCATCGCGATCATCACGCGTTGCCGCTGACCGCCGGAAAGCTGATGTGGATAGGATTGCAGGCGGCTCTCGGGATCGCGGATGCCCACCATGTCGAGAAGCTCGAGAATCCGCGCCCGCGCCTTGGCCGGCCCCAGCCCCTTGTGCAGCCCGAGCACCTCGCCGATCTGCTTTTCCACGACATGCAGAGGGTTGAGCGAGGTCATCGGCTCCTGGAAGATCATCGAGATCCGGTTGCCGCGAATACCGCGCAACACGCTCTCTGGTGCGCCGACCAGTTCGGTTCCCTGAAATTTCACGGAACTGCGAGCCGAATGGCGGGCCGTCGGATAGGGCAGCAGTTGCAGGATGGAGAGCGCGGTCACCGACTTTCCCGATCCGCTCTCCCCGACAAGGGCGACGGTCTCTCCCTTGTTCAGGGTGAGGGCTGCGCCCTTCACCGCCTCGGTGACGGTGTCGCCCTGGTGAAATGACGTGTCGAGGTCCCGCACCTCGAGCAGCGGCGCGCTCATGAAAAGGTCTTTCTCGGATCAAAGGCGTCGCGCACCGCCTCGCCGATGAACACCAGCAGGCTGAGCATGACCGCCAGCGAGAAGAAGCCGGTCAGACCCAGCCACGGCGCCTGCAGGTTGTTCTTGCCCTGGTTCAGCAGTTCACCAAGGGACGGCGAGCCGGGCGGCAGGCCGAGGCCGAGAAAATCCAGCGAGGTCAGCGCCGTCACCCCGCCGGTCAGGATGAAGGGCAGCATCGTGATCGTCGCCACCATGGCGTTGGGCAGCACATGGCGGAACATGATGATGAGATCGCTTACGCCCAGGGCCCGCGCCGCCCGCACGAAATCCAGATTGCGGGCGCGCAGGAACTCGGCCCGCACCACGCCGACCAGGGCGAGCCAGCTGAACAGCAGCAGAATGCAGAGCAGCACCCAGAAACCAGGCACCAGAATGCTGGAGATGATGATCAAGATATAGAGCTGCGGCATGCCCGCCCAGATTTCGATGAACCGCTGAAACAGCAGATCGAGCCAGCCGCCGTAGAAACCCTGAACCGCCCCGGCCGCAATGCCGATGATGCTGCTGAGAACAGTCAGGATCAGTCCGAAAAGCACGGAGATCCGGAACCCGTACAGCAGCCGCGCGAAGACGTCCCGCGCCTGGTCGTCGGTTCCGAGCCAGTGCCGAGCGTCCGGCGACGAGGGCGCGGTCTGGCCCAGTTCCCGATCGATCGTATCGTAACTGAACGGCACCAGCGGCCAGGCCATCCAGCCTTTCTTTTCGATCAGTTCCTTCACGAACGGATCGGTGTAATCGGTCTCCGAGGGAAAATCGCCGCCGAACGTGGTCTCGGGATAGGCGATCAGCGCCGGGAAATAGAAGGATCCGTCGAAGCGTACGAGATAGGGTTTGTCATTGGCGACGATCTCGGCGCAAAGGCTGACAAGGAAGACCAGAAGGAACATCCAGAACGACCAGAAGCCGCGCCGGTTCCGCTTGAAGTTTTCGATTCGACGCCGGTTGAGCGGCGTTATCGAGACGCCGAACAGCCGGTTGTCCTGATCCTGCCATGCCGCCGCCATCGCTCAGACCTCGCGTGTCTCGAAATCGATGCGCCGGTCGATCACGACGTACATGAGGTCGCCGAGAATCCCCATCAGCAATCCGAGCAGGGTGAAGACGTAGAGCGTCGCGAACATGATCGGAT
>JAYOEU010000035.1:0-10908 GCA_038116915.1 Alphaproteobacteria bacterium | reverse complement strand
TGAAGGCGCTCGGAAAACCGGCGATGACGATCAGCATCGCGTTGCGGAAGACATGGCCGTAGAGCACCTGATTTTCCGCCAGACCTTTGGCCCGGGCGGTAACCACATATTGCTTGTTGATCTCCTCCAGGAAGGAGTTCTTGGTCAGCATCGTGAGCCCCGCAAACCCGCCGATCACCATGGCGCCCACCGGCAACACCATGTGCCAGAGATAGTCGAGGGCGAGCTCCCACCAGGTGAATTCCCGCCATTCGGGCGAGACTAGACCGCGAATCGGGAAGATCTGCCAAAAGCTGCCGCCGGCGAACAGCACCACCAGCAGGATGGCGAACAGGAATCCCGGCACCGCATTGCCGACGATCACCAGCCCGGAGGTCCAGACGTCGAACCTGCTGCCGTCACGGACCGCCTTGCGGATGCCCAGGGGAATCGAGATCAGATAGACAAGCAGCGTCGTCCAGATGCCGAGCGAGATCGACACCGGCATCTTCTCGATCACCAGGTCCACGACCTTGCGGTCCTTGTAGTAGCTGGAGCCGAAATCGAAGACCAGATAGTTGCGCATCATCTGCAGGAACCGCTCGTGGATCGGCTTGTCGAACCCGTAAAGACGCTCGATTTCCTTGATGATCTCCGGGTCCAACCCCCGCGCACCTCGATAGGTCGAGGAATTGTTGCCGGTCGAGGCTTGAGCCGCCTTGGAATCGGAACCGGTCGCCAGATCACCGCTGTTGGTGCCGCTGATTCGCGCGGTGACGTCAGTGCTGAAGCCCTGGATACGGGCGATGGTCTGCTCCACCGGCCCGCCGGGCGCGAATTGGATCACGCCGAAATTGATGACGATGATCGCCAGAAGGGTCACCGGGATCAGCAGCAGCCGCTTGATGACATAGGCTAGCATCGGGCGGCCTCACTTGATTCCGGTCCTCTCCCGAATCCCTGGCACAGGCCAGGACCCATGCCTCCGGCGTTTCCGGAGCCCCGACAGGGGATCTCAAGCCGGTCGACCAACCGCCAGCCGATATGGCCCTTGGAATGGGCCCTGGCTTTCGCCAGGGATTCGAAAAAATATCGGCTCAATCCCCTCATTGCCCACCCGATTTGCGCCAGGCGCTGAGCGCCGCCTGCTTTTCCGGATCGATCCACCAGGTCGTCGGATAGCCGGTCGAGTACTTGGCCACCACGTCGGGCCGGCCGAACTTGTTCCAGTAAATCAGCCGCGAGGCGCGGAGATGAAAATGCGGGATCACGTAGTGGCCCCACAACAGGACCCGGTCCAGCGCCCTGGTGCGCGCGATCAGGCCGTCGCGGTCCGGCGCCTGGATGATCATATCGATCAGTTGATCAATGACCGGGTCCTTGATTCCGATCAGATTTCGGCTGCCCTGTGTTTCCGCGTTGGAGGAATGCCAGAAATCACGCTGCTCGTTCCCCGGCGAAAGCGACTGGCCGATACCGCTGACGATCATATCGAAATCAAACGCGTCGGTGCGCGCCTGATATTGCGCGATATCGACGCTGCGGATCGACATCTCGATGCCAAGCCGCTTCAAATTCTGCTGCAAGGGAAGGGCGAGTTTTTCCAGAGACGGCTGCGCGAGCAGGATCTCAAAGGAGAATGCTTCGCCCTTCGCGTTCACCAGTTTGCCGTCGGCAACCTTCCATCCGGCCTCGCGCAACAGATCGAGCGCCACGCGAAGGTTGCCGCGAATATTGCCGGACCCGTCCGTCTTCGGAGCCTCATAGTTTTTTGTGAAGACCTCCTCGGGGATCTTGCCGCGGAATTTCTCCAGGATCGCCAGTTCCTCTCCCGTCGGCAGCGTGCCTTCCGACGACAGCTCGGAGTTGGAGAAGTAGCTGTTCGTGCGCGTATAGGCGTCATACATGATGGTCTTGTTCGTCCACTCGAAATCCCAGGCATTGGCGATCGCCTGGCGAACCTTCGGGTCACGGAAGAACGGTTTGCGCGTGTTGAATAGGAAACCCTGCATCCCCGTGGGGGTTTCATTCGGAATCAGCGCCTTGATCACGAACCCGGCCTTCAGGGCGGGAAAATCGAAGGATGTCGCCCAGCGCTTGGCGGAATTCTCGGCCCTCAGGTCAAAGGCGCCGCTTTTGAACGCTTCGGTCGCGACATCGCGGTCCCGATAATATTCGTAGCGGATCTCGTCGATGTTCGACTGGCCCTTGTTGACGGGGATGTCGGCGGCCCAATAGTCCTTGACCCGCTCGTAGGTTATGGAACGGCCAGCCTCGAAGGATTTGATCTTGTAGGCGCCGCCGCCCAGCGGCGGTTCCAACGTCGTCGCGGTGAAGTCCCGGTTCTCCCAATAATGCTTGGGCAGGATACTGATCTCGGCGACGATCAGCGGCAGTTCGCGGTTGGCGCCGCCCGGAAAGCGGAACGTCACCTGACGCTCGCCGGTCTTTTCGACTTTTTGTACATCACCGTAATAGGCGCGGTAGAACGGGTGGCCCTGCTCGCGCAGGGTGTTGAAGGTCCAGATCACGTCCTCGGGCGTGACCGGCACGCCGTCGTGCCAGCGCGCTTTCGGGTTCAAGTTGAACGAGACCCAGGACCGGTCCTCGGGCAGCACCACGGACTCCGCGAGGGTCGCATATTTGGTGAAGGCCTCGTCGGAGGAACTGGTCATCAACGAGTCATAGAGCAGTCCGATTCCCGAAGCGGGCACCCCTTTCAGAATGAACGGGTTGAAACTGTCATAGGTTCCGGTCGCCTCGTTGACGATTGTTCCGCCCTTCGGCGCATTCGCGTTCACGTACTCGAAATGAGTGAAATCCGGACCATATTTCGGCGTACCGTGCATGGCGACCGCGTGCATCGGCGCCGGATCCGTCGCCCCGGCGGGGATCGGAAGCAGCGCGGCGGCGCCAATAAGGACCACGGCCAGGAGATTTCGAGATCTTGCCATGTCGCGCGGCCCCCCAGGTTGTTCGCAACGGCTATCGCGGCCATTGGAACACAAGGGCCGTTCCGGATGAAATGAGGAATTCAGCAGGTCTTTTCAATGACCATCGCGCGTCCGTGACCCGGCTTGCGATCCGCCGTCAGCCCTCATTCAGCAGGCGGATGACCTCGGCGTGAAGCTTCGGGTCGCCCGCCGCGACGACTCGATCCGTCGTCCCGATGCCCAAGGCCTCGCCGTCCCAACCGGTGACGATGCCGCCCGCCGCCTTGATCATCGCCGCCGGTGCCAGATAGTCGTAATCCGAGAGGCCTCGTTCGATCACCAGATCGATGGTGCCCAGAGCAAGCATGCCGTAGAGGTAGCAGTCACCGCCCCAAATCGGCAGCTTGACCTTGTCGTGCACGCGGGCAATCCGTTCGGCGTCGGGGCCGCGCCGAAACATCGAGGGGCTGGTCGAGCCGGTCGTCGCGAGATTGAGCGGATGACCTCGCCGCGTCTTCACGGGTTTGCCGTTGAGCCGGGCCGGCAAACCTTCGCCGCCGATCCACCGTTCTCCCGTGGCCGGCACGTCGACCACGCCGAGCACTGGATCGCCATTTCGCAGGAGCGCGACAAGCGTGCCGAAGAGTGGCGAGCCGCTGATGAAGGCCTTGGTTCCGTCCACCGGGTCGAGCGACCAGACATATTCGGCGTCCATGCGGACCCGGCCATATTCTTCGCCGGCAATACCATGATCCGGATACCGCGCCTCAATCATCTCGCGGATCCGCGCCTCGGCGGTGCGGTCGGCGATGGTCACCGGGCTTTCATCGGCCTTGTCGATGATTTCAAGATCCCGCCGCCAATAGCCGAGAATGATTTCGCCGCTGGCATCAACCAGCGTATCGGCGAATGCCGCGAACTCGGATACGGGCGTTGTCATATCGGGCGCCCTCGTCTTGCTGGTTGCCCGATCACGGGACGATCAGCCGCCGCTGGCTTCCTTGGCGATTTCCTCAGGCGTCGGAAGCGGCGCCGGGCTGTCGGCGAGGCTGCGCAGATAGGCGATGACCTCCGCCCTTTCGCCAACCTTCTTCAGGCCCGCAAAGCTCATCTTGGTGCCCTTGGCATAGCCTTTAGGATTGGCGAGGAACCCGTTCAGCGACACGTAATCCCACTTTCCGGCGAGATCCTTGATCGCGCCGGAATAGTTGAAGCCGTCCTTAGCGCCGTGCGCGGCGTTCACCACGTTGTAGAGGTTCGGGCCGACCTTGTGCTTGCCGCCTTTATCAGCGGTATGACAGGCGGCGCATTTCTTAAACGTCTTTTCGCCCGCGGCGACGTCGGCCGATGCCAGCATCGCCAGAACCGGCTCCAGGCTCGGACCGTCGCTGCTGGCCGCCGGGGCCGACGCGCTTTCGAGGGCGCTGGTATCGACCTTGTAGGCATTCTCGGCGAGCGAGTGCGGATGCACCACGACATCGGCGATCTTGCCGGCCGCCATCGCCAGCAAACCCGCGCAAAGAACTCCCGCGGCGATTTTGTTCATCTCCAGCGATGCCATGCCTTGTCCTCGCTCGTATCCGTGACCATGTCGCCCTCGGTGAAGCGGGCGCGCGTCAATTTACCGTTTTGGAACGCACCTGTCCAATGGGCGCGGCGTTCCGGGTCAACCGCCATTGTTAGCGCGCGTCTTCGGAAATTGACAGATCCGTCACATCCCCTTGACTTGTGAGATCGCGCGGCATATCGCCGCAATCCCGGACACACAACCGATGGACTCCCACGATGGCGCTTCCTCGTGATCCGATCGTCATGATCCCCGCGCGCATGGCGTCGACCCGTCTTCCGAACAAGCCGCTTGCCGATATTCACGGGGTGCCGATGATCGTTCAGGTCCTGCGCCGGGCGCTGGAGGCGGATCTGGGCCGCGTGGTGGTCGCGTGTGGCGAAGAGGCGATCGCCAAGGCCGTGCGGGCGGTCGGCGGCGAAGCGATCCTGACCGACCCGGACCTGCCGTCGGGAAGCGACCGGATCCACGCGGCCCTCGGTTCGGTCGATCCGCACGGGCGGCACGACGCGATCATCAATCTGCAGGGCGATCTGCCGGTTCTCGAGCCCAAGACCGTCCGCGCGACCCTGGATCTGCTGGACCGCGACGAGGTCGATATCGGCACCGTCGCCGCCGAAATCACTCTGGATGAGGAGCGAACCAGCACCAGCGTCAACAAGGCCGTGGTCGCCTGGGAGCAGCCGGACGGAATTCGTGGCCGGGCGCTCTATTTCACAAAGGCTCCGGCGCCGACCGGCGGGCCGATGTTCCACCATATCGGTATCTATTGCTACCGCCCCGATGCCCTCGCCCGATTCGTGTCGATGCCGCCCTCGCCACTTGAGAAGATGGAAAAACTCGAGCAATTACGGGCTTTGGAGGCGGGGATGCGCATTGATGTCGCGCGCGTTGACACCGTCCCCCTCGGTGTCGATACTCCCGCCGATCTCGAACGCGCGCGCCTTCTTCTAATGCGCTGATATAATAGGAAAAATCGGTGTCAGACCCAAACCGCACCATCGCTTTCCAGGGCGAACTCGGCGCCAACTCGCATATGGCCTGCCAAGCCGCCCGTCCGGACCTGGAACCATTGCCGTGTCCGAGCTTCGAGGACATGCTCGGCGCGGTGCAGGAGGGCCGGGCCCGGTGTGCCATGGTGCCGGTGGAAAATTCGGTGGCGGGCCGGGTCGCCGACATTCATCACCTGTTGCCGGAATCCGGCCTGTTCATCACCGGGGAACATTTCCAGCGGATCAACGCGATGCTGCTCGGCGTGAAGGGAGCGCGGATCGAAGATCTGAAAGAGATTCACAGCCACGTTCACGCGCTCGGCCAGTCCCGCAAACTGATGCGGGAACTCGGGGTCAAGCCGGTTCAGCACCCCGACACCGCCGGCGCCGCCCGTGACGTCGCGGAGCGGGGCGATCCGACCATCGGCGCGATCGGACCTCGCCTGGCGGCGGAAATCTACGGACTGGATATCCTGCGCGAGAGCGTCGAGGACGCGGAGCATAACACCACCCGAATGCTGATCATGGGGCGGGAGCCGATCGTTCCGCCGCCGGGCAACGGGCGGTGCGTCACCACCATCATCTTCCGGGTCCGCAGCGTGCCGGCGGCGCTCTACAAGGCGCTCGGCGGGTTCGCGACCAACGGAATCAACCTGACCAAGCTCGAGTCCTACATGGTGGGTGGCGCCTTCGAGGCGGCGCAGTTCTATGTCGACGCCGACGGACACCCTGAGGAAACCTCGATGAGAAACGCGCTGGAGGAGCTGCAGTTCTTCTGCCCGAAGGGTGCGGTTCGGATCCTCGGCACCTATCCGGCGCATCCGTTCAGGGACGCCGCGGGCATGTAGCACGCCCGTTGCGGGGCTCCGCCGTCTTTCGTTGCACGCAACCCCGCCGAGCCTTATGTTCCGGGAAATTTCGCCAGGAGTCCGGCCATCGCGATGACCGACCTTTCCCACATCCGCAACTTCTCCATCATCGCCCATATCGACCATGGGAAATCGACCCTGGCGGACCGCCTCATTCAGTATTGCGGCGGCCTGGAAGAGCGCGAGATGAAGGAGCAGGTGCTCGATTCGATGGATATCGAGCGCGAGCGCGGCATTACCATCAAGGCCCAGGCGGTTCGGCTCAACTACACCGCCGACAATGGCGAGACCTATGAGCTGAACCTCATGGATACGCCGGGCCACGTGGACTTCGCCTATGAGGTGAGCCGGTCGCTCTCGGCCTGCGAGGGCTCGCTTCTGGTGGTTGACGCCAGCCAGGGCGTCGAGGCGCAGACCCTGGCCAATGTCTATCAGGCGATCGACGCCGATCACGAGATCATTCCTGTCCTGAACAAGGTCGACCTGCCGGCGGCCGAGCCGGAACGGGTGCGCGCCCAGATTGAAGAGGTCATCGGCCTCGATGCCAGCGACGCGGTGGAGATCTCGGCCAAGACCGGGCTCAACATCAAGGCGGTTCTGGAGGCGCTGGTGCACCGGCTGCCGCCGCCGAAGGGCGATCCAAATGCGCCGCTCAAGGCGCTGCTCGTGGATTCCTGGTACGATGCCTATCTCGGGGTGATAACCCTGGTGCGGGTCTATGACGGCACCCTCAAGAAGGGTCAGAAGATCCGGATGATGCAGACCGGCGCCACCCATCCGGTGGACCGGGTCGGCATCTTCACCCCGAAGCTGACGGAAATCGGTGAACTCGGCCCCGGCGAAATGGGCTTCATGACGGCGGCCATCAAGACTGTGGCCGACTGTCAGGTAGGTGACACCCTGACGGAGGAGCGCCGGCCGACCCCGAAGGCCCTGGCCGGCTTCAAGCCCAGCGTCCCGGTGGTGTTCTGCGGTCTGTTCCCGGTCGACGCGGCGGATTACGAGGATTTGCGCGACAGCCTCGAGAAACTGCGCCTGAACGACGCCAGTTTCTCTTTCGAGGCGGAAAACTCCGCCGCGCTTGGTTTCGGCTTCCGATGCGGCTTCCTTGGCCTATTGCACCTGGAAATCATTCAGGAGCGGCTGGAACGGGAGTTCGACCTTGACCTGATCACCACCGCGCCGAGCGTGGTCTACCGGGTCAACACGACCTCGGGTCAGACCATCGAGTTGCACAACCCTTCGGATATGCCGGACGTCGTGAAGATCGCCTCGATCGAGGAGCCATGGATCAAGGCGACGATCTTCGTGCCCGACGAGTATCTCGGCCCGATCCTCTCGCTCTGCACCGACCGGCGCGGCGAACAGGTGGAACTCACCTATGTCGGCTCGCGGGCGATGGTGGTCTACAAGCTGCCGCTGAACGAGGTGGTGTTCGATTTCTACGACCGCCTGAAATCCATCAGCCGGGGCTATGCCAGCTTCGACTACCAGATCGACGGCTATCGGGAAGGCAGCCTGGTGCGGATGAGCGTGCTGATCAACTCCGAGCCGGTGGACGCGCTTTCCATGGTCATCCATTCAAGCCAGGCCGAACCACGGGGCCGAGCCTTGTGCGGCCGGCTCAAGGATCTGATCCCGCGCCAGCTTTTCAAGATTCCGATCCAGGCGGCGATCGGCGGCAAGGTGATCGCACGCGAGACCATCAGCGCCATGCGCAAGGATGTCACCGCCAAGTGCTACGGCGGCGATGCGACCCGCAAGCGCAAGCTTCTGGAGAAGCAGAAGAAGGGCAAGAAGAAGATGCGCCAGTTCGGCCGCGTCGAGATTCCGCAATCCGCCTTCATCGAAGCCCTGAAGATGGGTGACGCGTGAGGATCGGATGACCGGCACCCCGCGAACCGTCGCCGTCACCGGCGCCAGCCGCGGCCTCGGCGCCGCGATCTCGTTGGAACTCGCGCGCCGTGGTTTCACCGTCGGCGCCTTGTCGCGCAAAGGCTTGGGACCGGAAAATCAGGAGGTCCCTTCGGACCTCGCCGGGCGGATGATCACGCTTGCCTGCGACGTGACGAACGAGGCCGAGGCGCGCGCCGCCTTGGCCGAACTCGCGGAACGGACAGGCGCGGTTCATGCCGTCGTCAACAATGCCGGCATCCACAAACAGGGCCGCAGCACGGAATTCGCCAGCGCCGATTTCGCCGAGGTCATGGCGGTAAACGCCACCGCCGTCTTCGCCATGTGCCGTGAGGCGCATCCGTTCCTGACCTCGGCCGGCGGCGGTCTCATCGTCAATATCGGCTCGCATTACGACAAGATGGGCGTGCGCCAGCACGCGGCCTATTGCGCGGCCAAGGCGGCGGTCGGCGCCATCACCCGCTGCCTCGCCGTCGAGTGGGCGCGCGACAACATCAGGGTCATCGACGTGGCGCCGGGCTTCACGCTGACGGACCTCAACAAGCCGCATATGGAAAGCGAACGGTTCCGCGACTTCATCACCCGGGCCATCCCGATCGGCAGGCCGGGCGAGCCCGAGGAAGTCGCCCGCTTCGTCGCCGCGCTGATCGCCGAGGATATTCCGTTCGCGACCGGCGAGACCTACTACCTGGACGGCGGTCAGGCGATTTCGAACTGAGCCTGCGGTCGCGATCGCAACCGCTTCACCATTCTCCCCCCGCCTGATAGTTTGCCGCCCTGCTCCATTCGTCAGCTTTCGCCGAAAAGGGTCTTTCATGAGCACCGCGATTCCTTCCTGGTCCCAGACCACCGTGCCCGTGGTCGGCGGCGACCCGTTCCCCGTGCGCCGGATCTATTGCGTCGGCCGCAACTACGCGGCGCATGCGCGCGAGATGGGGCATGATCCGGACCGCGAGCCGCCGTTCTTCTTCATGAAGCCGTTCGACGCCATCGTGCCGACCGGTTCGACCATTCCCTACCCGCCGGCGACCTCGGACCTGCATCATGAGATCGAGATGGTGGTGGCGCTGAAATCCGGCGGACGCGATATCGCCGAGGCCGACGCGAACGCCTGTATCTTCGGCTATGCGGTCGGTCTCGACATGACAAGGCGCGACGTTCAGGGCGAGGCCAAGAAGCTGGGCCGGCCCTGGGACATGGGCAAGGGTTTCGACAATTCCGCTCCCTGCGCGCCGATCCACCGGGTCGAGGAGACCGGGATCATCGAGAACGCCACGATCTGGCTCGATGTGAACGGCAAGCGGCGCCAGGAGTCCAACGTCACCCACCTGATCTGGTCGGTGCCGGAGACCATCGCCTATCTCTCGGCCCTGGTGGAGCTGAAGCCCGGCGACCTGATCTATTCCGGCACCCCGGACGGGGTCGCCGCCGTCGGCTCGGGCGATACCTTGCACGGCCATGTGGACGGCCTCACCGACCTCACCATCACCTACGCCTGAGGCCCCGCCATGCGCGTCACCACCTGGAACATCAACTCGGTGCGTCTGCGCGCGCCGCTGGTCGTCAAGCTGTTGAACGAGATTAAGCCGGACGTCCTGTGCCTGCAGGAAACCAAATGCCCGGACGAGCATTTTCCCCATCAGGACTTCATTGACGCCGGCTATCCGCACATCGCGATCCGGGGCATGAAGGGCTACAACGGCGTCGCCCTGATCTCACGCCTGCCCTTCGAAGCGACGGACGGCCTCGACTGGGTCGGCAAGGAAGATTGCCGGCATGTCTCGGCGCGGTTCACCAATGGGATCGAGCTGCACAATTTCTATGTCCCTGCCGGCGGTGACGAGCCCGACGTGGCCGTCAACGACAAGTTCGACCACAAGCTGAAATTCCTGGGCGAGATGCGCGACTGGTTCGCGGCCAACCGCAAGCCCGACGCCCCGATGGTGCTGGTCGGCGATCTCAACATCGCGCCGCTGGAAAACGACGTCTGGTCGCACAAACAGTTGCTGAAAGTGGTCTCGCACACCCCGATCGAGGTGGAGCACCTCGGCGCGGTGCAGGATGGCCTCGGCTGGATCGACACGGCGCGGTTGGTTACGCCGGAGCCGGAGAAGCTCTACAGCTGGTGGAGCTACCGCTCCCGCGACTGGTCGCAGGCGGATAAGGGCCGGCGGCTCGACCATATCTGGGTGACGCCGGCCTTGAAGGACAGGATCAAGGATTCCTCCGTCCTGCGCGACGCCCGCGGCTGGGAAAAAGCCTCCGACCACGCCCCGGTGACGACCGATCTGGGGTGAGGGGGCTTACGCTTACCCCAAAAGAGATCGAATCCCCGTCGAAGGACGGGGTCTACGCCTGAAGCGCATGGAGCCGACGGGCGGCGGATCGCTTTCTCGAATCGAGCCGATTGCTCAGCCAGCCGTTTCGCTGACACGTCTCAGGCTTGGGCCCCGACTTTCGTCGGGGATACGGGTCATAAAGTAGCGAAATAGGTTCCTAGGCCGCGATCTTTCCGTCGAGTTCGTCCTCGATGAAGGCGCGGATGACCTCCTCCATGGAGTTGTCCTGAACGAATCCTAGAGCCAGCGCCTTTTTCGTATCGAACTCGGGCGGCCAGCCGTCGACGATCTTCTGGATGAAGGCATCGGGCTGCC
>JAYOEU010000034.1:13060-30472 GCA_038116915.1 Alphaproteobacteria bacterium | reverse complement strand
TGAAAGCATGATTGAGCCTGAAGTGGTTCGGCCATAAGGCCTCGGTCAGCATCAAACTCCTGTTGCGCATGCCATTCTCGCGTCCCTGCAGCAGCAGATGCCGTTTCTGCACAAAGCCGCGCTCGAATCGGATCCGCATTCCTTCAACGAACGGCTGGCCGTCCTTGAGACGACCGGTCGTCGCCTGCAACTGATCTTCGACGACGACCGGCTCTGGATTGATGGGATGGTTAAATCGTATATCCACCTGTCCATTGAGTTTCTGCGTCTTCAACAACAATTGGAAAAAACCGGGCGCTATCTGCTGTCCAGTGAACGCGAGGCGGCGGAACAGGTCTATCACAATGAGGATGTGTTCGGCGCCTATTACCTGCCCGGACTGCTGCTGACCGAGGCCTTATGGCCGAACCACTTCAGGCTCAATCATGCTTTCAAGACCGCGTTCCTGACGCAATTACCTGCGTCCCCATCGGTCTTGGAAATCGGCGTCGGAACGGGCTACCACCTTTCGCAACTGCTGACGGCGCATGAATGCGTGACCTATGAAGGCATAGACATCAGTCAATTCGCCATCGATTTCTGCAAGACCTTCACGGCACCGGACCTGGATGCCGGCTCGAGCGTAGATTTTCAACTGGCAAGCATCACCGGCGACTATCGCCCGCCCGCCGCCAAACTTGACGGCATCATCATGGGCGAAGTGCTTGAGCATATCGAAACGCCCGGGCAAGTCCTGGAAAACCTGCGCGAACTGGCCGACGACCGAACCAAGCTGTTCATCACGACGGTGGTCTTCGCCGCAAATATCGACCACATCTTCATGTTCGAAAAAGTCGACGATATTCGCAAGTTGGTCACGGCATCGGGCTGGCGGATTGAAAACGACTGGCCATTGCCGATCTATCCGACGGATACCCCTGACATGGTAAAGCGGCCCATGAATTACGGCGCGCTCCTTTCCAAGGCCTAGTCTTCAGCGCGGCTAGAACTGAAAATATTGGAATTCCTGCGGCACCCCGCCCTTCAAAATACATGCGGCCGCCAGCGCCGCGATAAACGCCGCCCAACCGGCTTTGAACGACCATTTGAAAACCGCCCGGGCCTCCGGATCGGGCGTTGAGCCGGCGCCACCAAGTCCTGGGTTCCAGGACGCGAAAATCTGATAGACATTGGGCAGCCAGAACACCAGGGCCGAAACAAGAATGATCTGCGGTATGAAAACGAGGCTCACCCGCGCATGCGCCCAATGGACCGGCAGGACCTCCGGGTTCATCAGGGCTCCAAGGTGCGCTTTCAGCGCCATCGGCAACGAAACGCCGTTTCCGCCGAACATGGCAAAGAAAATCTGATGTGCGAGGCCGATTTCTTCAGCACGGAAGTAGAAGTGGATTGTTGAGAAGGTCGAGAAGGTTAAGGCGCCGCCCACCAGCCAATTGAGCCGCGGAAACTGGAAAAATCGCCAGGCGTGGTTTGCCACCAGCGCCAGCCCGAGAATCCCGAGGCAAAAAACGTATCCCCAGGCCGCGCCATGCCATAGGCCTGATAACAGAAAGGTAATAACCATGGGCAACGCCATGATCAGCATGAACTGCGGGAAAGGGGTTAATTTCCGGCTCCGGGTCCGGCGCATCAGATAGGTGGAGATCGGCGTGTACAGATACATCAGGAAAAAGCGCGTGACGGTTATGTGCCAGCGCTGGAAGAACATGATCATGCTGGTGGATTTCAACGGGGAATAAAAATTGATCGGCAAGACAATGCCGAACAGGCGGGCAAGACCGACCGCCATATCCGAATAGGCGGAGAAATCGAAATAGAGCTGAAATGTGTATCCCGCCCACACCGCCCAGGCGTCGAAAAAATGAACCGCGCCGCCGGCCGCGCCATAGACCGTGTTGACGTGAACCGCCAATGGGTCCGCGATAATGACTTTTTTGAACAAGCCGATGATAAAAATCGAAAGGCCGATGGCCGCATCCCGGGCGCTGGACGCCGAGAAATCGCGCTCTTCGAACTGCGGCAGCATCTCACGCTGATGAACAATCGGACCGGCGATCAACTGCGGAAAAAAGATCACGAACAAACTGTACTTCGCGAAGCTGGGGCGACGGCTCAATCCGGCATGGGTGTCGGCCAAGAAAGCAATTTGCTGGAACGAATAGAACGATATTGCAAGCGGCAGCAGAATCCCTTGCACTTGGTAATCGGTATCGAAAATCCAGTTAAAGTTTTCGATCAAGAAATCCGTGTATTTGAAATGGCCCAGGAACAGTAGATTTCCCGCACAGCCCATGATCAGGAAAAACGTCGCCCGCCGGCTTTTCAAATTTGCCTCGATGGCCCGGCCAATCAGGTAATTGAATACGACAGAACCCAACAAAAGCAGCACATAAGGTGGATTCCACCAACCATAGAAGACCAGTGAAAGCCCGATCATCCAATAGACGCTGAGCGTTGAATTTCCGGACCTGCCAATGAGCAAATAGCCGAAATAGGCTAGCGGAAGGAAGAAGAAGCAAAACTCAACAGATTGGAATAACAATCGCGCTTCCCGTAAATCGGCTTTTCGTCCGCGCCGGAAGCGCGGAGTGGCTCACTGAACGATGTCCTGCCTTGCGACGGCGCGCGGACGCTACCTCCGGCCAACACACAAAGCAAGATGCCGCGACGACGGCGAAAATGAAATGTAAGGGTCGGCGTATTTGAATGTAAAGGTTTGTGCATTTGATGGCCGTCTCTGTTAAGTCTGCTGTCTGAGACCGGCGTAACGGTATTTACGGGCCAATGTCGAAGAAGAATTCTGTTCTGGCGGTCATTCCCGCGCGCGGCGGCTCCAAGGGCCTGCCCGGCAAGAATTTGCGCCCGCTCCACGGCAAGCCGTTGATTGCCTGGACCATCGAGGCGGCGAGGGGCGCCGCCTGCGTCGAGCGGCTGATCCTGACCAGCGACGATCCGGAAATCATCGCCGTGTGCCGCGATCTCGGCTGCGAAGTGCCCTTTCAGCGGCCCGACGAATTGGCCACCGACGAGGCCTTGCTATCCGATACGCTGACCCATGCGCTGACGGCCTTCGATCACGGCTGCGAATATCTGGCCGTGCTGCAGCCGACATCCCCCTTGCGCCGAAGCGAGGACATCGACGGATGCTTCAACCTCTGCATCGAGGCGGGGGCCATGGCCTGCCTCAGCGTCACGACGGCGCCGAAACCGCCCTATTGGATGTTTTCCGTGGATGGCGAACACAGGATGACACCCGTCATGGGCTGGGAGATGGTCAATACGCCCCGGCACGACCTGCCGCCCGTCTACCTGCTGAACGGCGCCGTCTACATTGTGAAAATTGATTGGTACTTGCAGCACAAGACATTGTTGGATGCCGCGACACTGGCCTATTTCATGCCGCCCGAACGGTCCGTCGACATCGATACGCTTCCGGACTTTCAGCAGGCCGAGCGGCTGATGCGCATGGCAAACTCGCCAGAAACGGACTAAGAAATACCGTCCGATGCTCAACAGCCGATTGCCGTAGAGATGTCCAAGCCAGTCCTCATTCTGTCAGCCGGCGGCCACGCAGTGGTCGTCGCCGAGGCGATGCAGATGCGGCAGCTTGAAATCATCGGCTTTACCGACCCGCAGAAGCCCGGAGGCAGCCTGCTGTTGGGCCAAATCCCGGTCCTGGGAGACGATTCGATCATCGAGAATTACGATCCGGATACGGTGCAACTGGCCAACGGGCTCGGCGGCGCAAGCTCGACGAAGGCCCGCCAGGCGCTCTATGAGACCTATAAGGCCCGGGGATACGGGTTTGTCTCCGTCATGCACGAAAGAGCATATGTATCCCCCTCCGCAACCCTGGACGAAGGCGCCCAGGTTTTCGCACATGCGACCATCCAATGCGGTGCCAGAATCGGCGAGAACACCATCATCAATACCGCGGCTTCGGTCGACCATGATTGCACGATCGGCCGGCACTGCCATATCGCGCCCGGCTGCACCCTTTCCGGCAGCGTCGAGGTCGGCGAGGGAACCCACATCGGAACCGGCGCGACGATCATCCAGGGCATCAGAATCGGCGATGGCGCGCTCGTCGGCGCCGGCGCCGTGGTTATCCGCGATGTCGCGGACGGAGAAACCGTGGTGGGAAATCCGGCCCGGGTTATTCGAAAGCAAACGCCGTAACCGGGTGCAAACCGGGTTTGGTTCGATCCGCTATGTCAGCGATTCTTCGGAAACTCAATCAACTGCGATCCGATCCGGTTTTGCGCTCATGGCTGCTCAGGCGGGCCTTGAGGCTGACCGGGGGGCCGCCCCGATTTGTCCCGCACCGACCGCCCTACCTCTCGGGTTCATTACCCATTCCCTCGGAGCCAGTCGGCAACGGCGATGGCTTTGAATGCGCGCCGGTACCGGCGCCGCTGGACGCGCTGGAGATTCGCCTGCACGGAAAGGTCATCCGGCTGGCGGCGGCGGATGCAGAACGCGTTTTTCTGGAGCCGCAAGAGGATCACGAAACCTACCTGGGCCTGCACCGCTTCGCCTGGCTGCCGTTTGCCCATGAACCGGTGGCACCGGAATGGGTCTGGCATTTGTGGGGAACCTGGCTGGACCATTTCGGCGATGGCGGGGAGGGCTGGCCCTGGCATCCGTACACGGCCGCCGAACGGGCGATCAATATCCTGTCCTATGCGCGATCACACGGCCTGCCAGCGCCGGCGCAAAAATCCCTGGACGGGTTGGCCAAACACGCAAAATGGATCGCCGATCATCTCGAGTATTTCGGCGAGCACTTCACGTCGAACCATCTAGCCAACAATGGCCGGGGTCTGTTCACCCTCGGCCTGGAGCTCGGCCTGCCGAGGGCGGCCGCCTTGGGACGGGAGATCCTCCTCAACGAGGCCGGGCGGATTTTCCTGCCTTCCGGCATGCTCCGGGAAGGCTCCTCCCACTATCACCTCTTGTTGACCAAGAACTATCTCGCCGCCTGGCTGTTGGCCGTCCGTCACGATGACGAAGCCGCCGCCGCCCTTGGCGAGGTCGCGGGCCGGGCCCTGGCCGCGGCCCAGACATTCAACTTTCCAGGCGTCGTTCCGTTGATCGGCGACATCTCGCCGGACTGTCCGCCCGCCTTCGTTGCAGGCATTGCAAGCGGCAAAACCGATGGCTGGCTCGGCACGCTTTCCGAGGCGGAGCAGGGCCTGATTGCGTCGCTGTCGGCGCAAGAGTTGCGGTCTCCGGACCGGCCGGAGCAAAAAGACGGATGGCTGCGCTGGGGATGCGACGGCTGGGACAGCCTTTGGTACCTCAGCCCCGATGGCGTTCCGCCAATGCCCGGGCACGGGCATCAGGACAGCGGTTCGTTCCAGCTCCATTTCAACGGCCAGCCCGTCTTGGTCGATCTCGGGCGCGGGTCCTACCGGATGGACGCAACCTCGGCGTTTGCCTGCTCCGCCCGCGCCCACAACAGCTTGAGCATTAATGGCATGGACCCATTCCCCATCAATCGGCCCTACTACAGCCCGTCGTTCAGGGCCGCCGTTTCCGGGCCGCCGCCGGACATCGCGGCCGGACGCGATCGGCTCGAGGTCTCCCACAAGGGGTTTGCCCGACACAAGGGCATCGAGCGATACACCCGGCAGGGCCGGATAAACGGAACCGCGCTGACCGTGACTGATACGGTGGAGGGCACCGGAGCGCATCGGATTAACTGCGCCCTGCACACGCCGCTGCGGGTCGAAAGCACGGCGGACGGCATGCTCCTCCGCTCCGACTCCCTGGCCTTCCGCCTGACCGTCGACGGCGAGGTGACAATAAAACCAAGCCGGCAGTGGATTGCCTACGGGGAGCATCGGACGGTGACGACAATCGAGGTCGAGACCAGGGCATCATTGCCATGGTCGGAGACCATGATGATAGAGGTGCTGTAGCATGTGCGGCTTTGTCGGATACTTCCTTCCCGACGGCGTCCACGTTCCGCCACCCGATCTGGCCCCCGCGCTGCACGCCCTGCGGCACAGGGGGCCGGACGGCGAGCGCCAGTACATCAACCCGGCGCAAACCTTCGGATGCGGCTTTCGCCGGCTTTCCATCATCGATTTGGACACGGGTGACCAGCCGCTGATTTCCAGCGCCGCCGGGCACGCCTTCATCGGCAACGGCGAGGTCTACAACTACCTGGAGATACGCCAGCAGCTGCCCGATTACCGCTTTCGCACGTCGGGCGACATGGAGGCCGCGCTGGCTCTCTATGAAAGGGATGGGCTGCGGTTCGTCGAAGACCTGAACGGCATGTTCGCAATCGCCCTGTACGACGAGACGGCGAAGGCGTTGCATCTCATCCGCGACCCCATGGGCGTGAAGCCCCTGTATTGGTGCCGCCGGCACGATGGGTCCATCGTCTTCAGCTCCGAGATCAAGGGATTGCTCGGCCTGGGCGGGATCACGCCGAGTGCCAATGACGCCGCCGCCCGGCTGTTTATCACGCATGGCTATGTTCCCGCGCCGCTGACGCTTTATGACGGCATCCAAAAAGTACCACCCGGCTGCATCCTGAGCTTCGATGCCAAGGGTGAGATTTCCACGCGGCAATACTGGAAACCGCATCCCGGTGCGGCGCTCGACGATCCCGACCGGATCAAGGCCAACCTGACCGACCTTCTTCGCGACAGCGTCAGGCTGCAGCTCAGGAGCGATGTGCCGGTCGGCGCGCTGTTGTCGGGCGGCGTCGACTCCGGCCTCATGGTCGCCTTGGCGGCGGAAATGTCGGACATCCCCATCAATACGTTTTCCGTCCGGTTCGAGGGGTCCAACGTCGATGAGACGCCGCTCGCCGCCCTGGTGGCGAAGAAATACGGGACCCGGCATCAAACGCTGGATGTCAGCGCCGCCTCCATATCCGAGCACCTGCTGAACCTGGTCTGGTATTGCGACGATCCGATCAACGACGCGGCGTTGCTGCCGAATTTCCTGGTCGAGCGCGCATTGTCCGAACATGTGAAAGTCGCCTTGAACGGCAGCGGCGGCGATGAGCTCTTCGCCGGCTACGGCCGATACTTTCCGCTTCCCGTCGAAACCCGTTATCTCTCGCTCCCACGGCGCCTTCGGGAAAATCTGGTCGAGCCGCTGACCGCCCTTTTCAAGCCCGAGCTGGCCTGGAAGTTGGCGCGCGCGGATAAGTTCCGACAGGACGGCGGCGGCTACCTGCACGATCACACGACCCAGTTTCCGGCGCCGACGCTGAGGCAAATGGGCTGGACCGGGCCCTTACCCGCGCCGGCGCAGAGGAAATACTTCGACGGCTATCAAGGGCCGGCACAATCCGCGGCACTGAACGCGGATATCTGCACTTATCTGATCGACAACCTGATGGCCCTGCTCGATCGCACATCCATGGCGGTCAGCGTCGAGGGCCGCGTCCCCTATCTGGATCACCGGCTTGTCGAGGCCGCCCTGGCCGTCCCCCCGGAAGTGCGCACCCCCGACGGCCGCGCCAAGGGCCTGCAGAAATCGATCGCTGCCGATTTTCTCCCCGAAGAGATTCTCGACGCGCCCAAGCGCGGCTTCGCCTCGCCTGTCCCCGTGTGGTTCGAGCGCGGGCTTGCATCCAGCGCGGCGAATTTGCTGAAGCAGCCGAAAAGCCTGGGTAGAGGTTGGTGGACGAACGCGGCACTCGACCGCCTGCTTTCCAATCCTCGACGAAATGCCTTTCAACTTTATACCCTGATGATTCTCGAACTGACGGTTCGCCTGCATATCGAACAGCCATTCCATGCGGAGCCGCCGAATATTTCGTTGGAAGACTATGTCAATGACCTCTAATCCGAGCGGCATCAGCGTCGTGATCCCGGCCTATAACGTGGCGGCGACCATCGGGCGGGCGCTCGACAGCGTCGCCGGCCAGACGCGGCCGGTCGACGAAATCGTCATCGTCGACGATGGCTCGACGGACGATACCGTTTCGGTCATTCAATCGCTCGAGGCATCGCTGCCGATTATCCTGATACAGCAGTCGAACCAGGGCGCCGGCGCCGCCAGAAACCGGGCCTTGAGCGCGGCGCGGTTTTCCTACGTCGCCTTCCTGGATGCCGACGACGAATGGCTGCCCGGCCACATCGAACGATCGGTCGCGGCATTGGAGTCCGGCGACCATGTGCTGGTCGCACACAATGAATGGATCGTCGACAACGGGCGCGAACAACTGAACGACTGCGCCCAGCGTTTCAACGAAGACCGCGATCCCTACATCACGCTTTACCGCAAGGGCTACATCAGTACATCGACGGTCGTGGCCAGGCGCCAGGACATCCTCGTTTCCGGCGGCTTCGACGAAAGCTTGCGGAACGCCCAGGATTTTGACCTATGGCTGTCGGTGCTGCGCGATCGGTCGAAATCGTTTCTGGTCTTCGACGATGTCTTGGCGCGTTACCACATCGTCGCGGGCAGCATCATGAGCCACGTCGACCGCCGGGTTCGATGTTGCCGGCAGATCGCCCTTCGCCATATCGGCCATCTGCCCGGCTCGCGATTTCGGCAACTGGCGGAGTTCGCGCTGCGGGAGATCATTATTTACCGCGAGGCCTTCAACGCGCACCGGAAGAACGGCGCGCGGGGGCAGGCGTTGCTGACGGCCCTCGTTTGCCCCTTCATGGTTGCCGCCGACATCCTGTCAGCGGCCTTGTCGATGCCGGACGTTACGCGGCGGCACGCCTTCGCAATCCGGTTTCTGTGGGTGTGGGTGCTGGCCGGCACCGTCGCCTACCTGTACCAGTTCAAGCATCTGACCCGGCCGATCTGGAATTTGCTGACGGGTCTCGTTCAGTCTTAACGCTAGGCGCCGAACCCGCACTGGCGTAGCCCCGACCGACAGGCTACAACGTGGCCATATTTCCAAACAAAGGCCCTGTCCGTTTGCTTTCGATTTCCCGTAACAACAGCCTGAGAAGCCGCTATTTGGCCTGGATCGTCGCGCTCAGCATCCCGGTCGCCATCTTGGCGCCAAAGGGCCTGGCACCGACGTTCGTGCTGGCGGTGCTGGGCACGGCTGTCTTGCATTTTGCGGCAAAGCTCAGCTCGCCACCCGTCTCCAAAATCATCGCCGGATGGCTCGCCCTCATCGTTATCTGGGGCGGCGCCAGTTTCTTTTGGTCGGTGTCGGGGGACGATACCCTGGCGCTTCTGCCTGGCCTTGCCGGCACCATGCTCGGCGGTCTTTTTCTTGTCACCCTATGGTCGCGGAGCGAGGCCTCGGAACAGGAAACGATCATCAGGTTCTTGCTCGCCGCCTATTTCGCGGGCTTGGCATTTACGGCCTATGAGTATTTCTCGGAAATTCAAATCATCCGCTTTCTGAGGCTAATTCTCCTGAATCAGGAAATCGAGCTGTTCCGCACCTATACGAACTTCTTGAATGGCGGAAGTACGCTGTTCGTGTTGCTGCTTTTTCCGGTCTTCCATGTCATCCGGCAATCGAACAAAGGGGCAAGCTGGATCGCGGTTGCCGCCACCGTTTCGGTCGTTTTCCTTGCCGGCGGGTTTGCCTTCAAGGCGGCCCTGCTCCTGGGCGGTGCCGTCTACCTGTTCGGCGCCTATTCGACGAAGTGGATGACCCGGCTGGTTTTTGGCGTCGTCGTTGTCGGGGCGCTGGCGGCGCCCGCCATTCCCGCCGCTTTCCCCGACGTCAAGGTCGCGGCCCGGGAATGGAAGCAATTGCCCGATTCATTTTTCACCCGGCTGTTCATTTGGCAATCGACCAACAAGCTTATCGCGGAAGCGCCGATCCTGGGCAACGGCCTGAACTCGGCCCGCTCTTTTTATTCGGACAAGGATTCCGTCGTCGCCTTCGACATTCCCAGGCCCTGGGGCGGTGAACGAATCCTGCAGCCGATTCCGCTTCATACCCACAACGGCGTCTTGCAGATCTGGCTGGAGTTGGGCCTGGTCGGTGTCGTCCTGTTTGTCGGATTCCTGCTTTCGGTCCTGCAAACCGCCAACAGCCGGATCGAAAGCCCGCCGACCATTAGAATGATTTACGCGACCTTCGTGACCGCGTTGACGATTTTCTGCCTCAGTTACGGGGCATGGCAGAGCTGGTGGCTTGCGTCGCTATGGTTGACGGGGCTGATCGTCGTCATCGTGTCGCAGCGGCGAACAAGCTAGGCGCCGCCGCTCTTGCGGGCGACGACGAAGGTCTGCTCTCCCAACAGCCATTGGGCGAACGGCAGCTTCAGATAAAGCCACACCAGCCAGGCACTGCGCGGCAAGGCGGATTTTGACGTATAGGGCAGAAACCGTTTCTTCAGGTATTCAACGTCGTATCCTTCGAGCTCCAGCGCCTCGACAAGGCTTTTGTCCGTCAAGATGACCTTGTGATCGATGAAATCGAAATACTTCGCGCCGGTCAGTGCGAAGTTGGGCTGCAGGATCAGGATCTGCCCGCCCGGCTTCAGCAACCGCCCCGCGCTTCCGAGCATCTTCAGGACGGCGTCATTGTCGTCCATATGCTCGAGAAAATTGCTCATGAACACACAATCGAATTTCATCGGAAACTCGATTTTCTCAATGAAATCGCCGCCGAAGAACCGCACATCCGGGGCACAAAACTTTGACGTTTCCGGATTTAAATCGTAAGCAACCCTATGTTGCGCCTTGATATTATTGATAAAGAGGCAAGTTCCCGCGCCGATATCGAGGACCGAGGAGTTTTCAGGAACCCACTTTTGAAAAAACCCCTCGACCAGGACGCGCCAAACCGCGTTCATCTGATCAACATCATCGGGCGAAAACCGATGCCGATAGATTTTATTCAATTCCATGGGCTCATTCTTCTCATAAACTCTGGACCGCGCCGCATCTTAAGTACCAATGATGGATGAAACCAGACACTCCGGTACGCTGACCCTGCTCGCGGGGTTCGGTCTCGCCATCGCGGCGGCCATCATGTTGCTGCGAATCTTCGACGCCTTTTCCTTTGAGACGCCCTACCAAATGGCAGCAGGCGGCTTCGAGGAAGAATCCCTGTTCGCGATCTGGAAGGTCGTCAACGGCCAGAAACTCTATGCCGACCCCTTCACCGTTCCCTACGCCGCCTCTTACTTCAACTGGGGATTCTACCATTTTTACGGATTGCTCGTCGGCTTGGTGCAAAACTGGCGCGGCCTTGACGACAATTGGATTCCCATGCTGTGCCGCTGGGTTTCCTTGGGCGGCTGCCTCAGCGGGTTTTTCATCGCGCTGGCGCTCTATCGGAACGCCGCCGGCAAGGCCCTCGTGCCTGCCGTGCTGTTCGCCGGCCTGTTGTTCCTGGGGCCGCTGGTCGGCTATTGGGCCATCGCCGTGCGGCCGGACGTTTGGGCCTCCGCCCTTGAAGCCCTGGCTGTCTTGGCGCTGCTTCACGGGCGCGGCAGGGACCGATTGTTCGGCGTGTTCGCCGCCGCGGTACTTTGTTATCTGGCCTGGTCTTTCAAGCAGACCGCCGTCGCGGCGCCCGTCGCCATTTGCCTGTTCCTGATCTGGCGGCGGCGCTTCAATCATCTGTTTGTCGTCGTTGGTGTTTTTTGGGCGTTGGTCAGCATCAGCTTCCAGCTCGGCGACGATCAATATCGCTCGACGATCCTGTTGCGGGGCAGCGCCGTCAGTTTTTCGCCGCACGCATGGCTTGTCGTGTTGGTCAATTTCGCCATCAAGGCGCTGCCGGCCTGGGCCCATGCGGTCGGGCCGGTGGCGCGCTTCGCCACAAATGGGGAATACCGGCAGACGGTGAAGCCAAACGACGCGTTCGTGCTTGGCTTGTGCGGACTCGCCGCATGGGCAGTGCTTTTGCTTCCGGCCAGCGCGAAAGTCGGCGCGGCGGAAAACTACCATTTCTCCGCATTGCTTTTCCTGGGCCTGATCGCCTCGGCGACGTTCGAGGCACAGATGGCGGCGCGGGACGTGATGGCCAGGGCCATTCTGTTCGGCGGCTGGGCGCTGTTCGCGGGCGCGTCCCTGTACGGGGTTTTCGGCGGCGCCAAGCTCTCGCTCCTCGACAGCCACGAAGCGCTGATGGCCGAAAAACAATGCATCGAACGGCTGGCCAAGCCGGTGTTCACCTATAACCGCATAGCGGCGCTGCCCTGGATCAATCCGTCGCCGCCACACCTAGTGCGCGCCTACAACTATGAAGCCGACCGCGCCGCAGGAAAACCATTCAAGGACGGCGGCATCGGCGGCTTGATCGCCGAAGGATATTTCGGCGCGCTACTGTTGCCGAAACGGACGGACCAAGTCTTTGACGGCGTCCAGTTAATCAAGTATCAACGGCAGCCGGATCTATGCGCGAATCGCGCCGTTTACCTTCGAAAACCGGACAGCTAGGAACATTCTTCAATGCGGTATCTTGTCACCGGCGGTGCAGGCTTCGTTGGTTCCCAGCTCTCATTGTTCCTCAAACGCGACCATCCGAACTCTGAGGTTGTCGCTTTTGACAATCTGCACAGAAATGGCAGCGAACTAAACCTGCCGCGGCTCGAGAAGGCCGGCGTGAAGTTCGTAAAGGGCGACGTCAGGCAGATCGAACAATTGATCGACGTCGGCCCGGTTGACTTCCTGATTGAATGTTCGGCGGAACCGAGCGTGCATGCCGGTTATGGGGAGTCGCCCACGTACCTGATTGACACGAACCTTCTGGGCGCCATCAATTGTCTGGAATTTCTTCGCCAGACCGGTGGCGTGATGGTGTTTATCTCCACCAGCCGGGTGTATCCGATCCAGGCGCTGCGCGACCTGCCGACCGAGATCGCCGGCAATCGCCTCGACATTGCGCCCAATGCCGCCGGCCCCGGCTGGTCCACCGAAGGCATCTCGGAAGATTTTACCTTGAGCGGCGTCCGCTCGCTGTACGGCACCACGAAACTGTCCGCCGAACTGTTGATCCAAGAATACAGCGAGACCTACGATCTGCCTGCGATCATCAACCGTTGCGGCGTCATCGCCGGCCCCTGGCAGATGGGCAAGGTGGATCAAGGCTTCGTTTCGTTGTGGGTTGCCCGCCACCTGTTCGGCGGCCGGTTGAACTACATGGGATTCAACGGCGAGGGCCGGCAGGTCAGGGACATTCTGCATCCGGAAGATCTCTATGAGCTGTTGAAAATCCAGATGCGGGAACCCCGGCGCTTCACCGGTGCGACCTTTAATGTCGGCGGCGGCAGGGATGTCAGTGTCTCCCTGCGCGAACTGACCGAAATGTGCGGCCAGGTCACCGGCCAAAGCATCAACATCGGCCGCGATCCGGAAACCAGAAAAGCCGATATCGCCTATTATGTATCGGACTGCCGCAGAGTGAGAGAGTTAACCGGCTGGAAACCCCAGCGAGGCGCGCAACAAATCGTGGAGGAAACCCACCTTTGGCTTCAACAAAACCGCGGTATCCTGGAGCCGGTTTTTTGCGCCTGAGGTATTTCGTCATGCAAGTCTTCGACCGGAGATCAATACATTGAGTGTTGCCATCATAACAGGCGCATCTGGGCTGATCGGCTCCGAAGCCGTTCGCTTTTTTTCGCAACAAGGGTTGGATATCGTCGGTATCGACAACGATATGCGGGCGCACTTCTTCGGCGCCGACGCCAGCACGTCTTGGAACCTGCAGCGGCTGCAATCGGAAGTCCCGAATTTCACCCATGAAAACGTCGACATCCGCGACCAGACGGAAATCCAGCGCATCTTCGCGCATTTCGGCGCGAACATCGCGACCGTCATCCATTGCGCGGCGCAGCCGTCGCACGATTGGGCCGCCCGCGACCCGATCATGGATTTTTCGATCAACGCCAACGGCACCCTGGTCCTGCTAGAGGCGACCCGCAACCATTGCCCGAACGCATCCTTTATTTATCTGAGCACCAACAAGGTCTACGGCGATCAGCCGAACAGCCTGCCGCTGGTCGAAACGGAAACCCGATGGACCGTTGCCGACGACCATCCGTTCTCGGAATACGGCATCGACGAAACCATGAGCATCGATGCCTGCCTGCACAGCCTGTTCGGCGCCTCCAAGGCCTCCGCCGACCTACTGGTGCAGGAGTACGGCCGCTATTTCGGCATGAACACGGCTTGCTTCAGGGGCGGCTGCCTGACCGGGCCCGCGCACTCCGGCGCCGAGCTCCACGGTTTTCTCGCCTATCTGGTCAAATGCGCGGTTACGGACACGCCCTATACGGTTTTTGGCTACAAAGGCAAACAGGTCCGCGACAACATCCACAGCCATGACCTCGTGCAAGCCTTGTGGTGTGTCTTTCAAGACCCCAAGCCCAGCGCCGTTTACAATATCGGCGGCGGCGTCGTTGCAAACTGCTCGGTGCTCGAGGCGATCACGCTGCTTGAAGAGTTGAACAGCAAACCCATGCGCTGGTCCTATTCCGACACCAACAGGATCGGCGATCACATCTGGTGGGTCAGCGACACCCGCCGTTTCCAGAAAGACTACCCAAGTTGGACCTACAAGTACGACCTGAGGGCAACCATCGTGGAGATGTTCGAAGCGCTGCGCGAACGCGAAACCTCGTTGCGGGCTGTCTGACACATCTTCAATGGTCGATATCGTCTCCATGAGTGATTGGGTTGAAGCCGGTCGGGCCGGAACGCTCTCGGTCGTCATGCCCGCCTACAACGAGGAAGGCTGTATCGAGGAGACGGTCCTGTCACTGGCGGCCGCCCTGGAGGCCGCCGCCATTCAGCACGAAATCCTGGTCATCAACGACGGCAGCACCGATGGCACGAAACGGCTTTTGAGCGAAATCGAGACGCGCCTGCCGACCCTCCGGCATATCGACAACCCACCCCCCAACGGTTTTGGCCTCGCCGTTCGCCGCGGTTTGCAGGAATTCCGCGGCGATGCCGTCGTCATCGTCATGGCCGACGGGTCCGATGCTCCGGAAGACATCGTCGCTTTCTACCAGAAGCTGGAAGAGGGCTACGACTGCGTTTTCGGCTCGCGGTTCATCAAGGGCGGAAAGTTCATCGACTATCCGCCGCACAAGCTGTTCCTCAATCGCCTCGCCAACAACTTCATCAGACTGATCTTTGGCCTGCGCTACAACGACATGACGAACGCGTGCAAGTGCTACCGCCGGCATGTCATCGCCGGGCTGCAACCGATCCTCGCGCACCATTTCAACCTGACCGTGGAGTTGCCGCTGAAGGCGATTATTCGCGGCTACAGTTACACCTGGCTGCCGAACTCTTGGCACAACCGGAAATTCGGCGTCTCCAAACTCAAAATCCGAGAAATGGGTAGTCGCTATCTTTTCATTGTGCTCTATTGCCTCATCGAAAAATGGTTGTCCCGAGGCGACTATTCTCGCCAGGAAATGTCGTCTTCCGGCGCCGCAGCGCGGCCGCCGAGCCGTTCTCCATAAATCTCAGGAAATGCTGTCATGGGCCCGGTAAACATCCCCCCTGTCACCGACGAAGAAAAAGCCCGTTGGCCGGCGCACGGCGTGGTCAAGCTGGAAAAACCGTTCATCGACGCGCGCGGCAAGATCCAGCCGCTGGTCGACGAGATGATGCGCTCCGCGGTGATGATCGAATCGAAAGCCGGCTCGCTGCGCGCCAATCACTATCACAAGACCGACTGGCACTATTGCTACGTCCTGTCCGGCCAGATCGAGTATCTGCACCGGCCCACCGGCTCCGACGCCAAGCCCGACGTCATCGTCGTCAATGAAGGCGAAATGGTCTTCACCCCGCCGATGGTTGATCACGGCATGCGCTTTCCCGTCGATACGGTCTTCCTGACCCTCGGCCGCAACCCGCGCGACCAGGCCACCTATGAGGCCGATGTCGTGCGGGTCGAATTCGTGCCGACCGAAGGCCTGACCTCGTGGAAGCCCGGAGACGAACAAAGCCGCGGTGATCGGGATGGCGGCGAAGAAGGCAGCAAGGGCGACGGTAATTGAGCCAACCGCTTTGTCATCGCCGCGACACCTGCCGGCTGTGTGGCAGCCGCCGCCTGACGCCGGTTCTCGAACTCACGCCGACGCCTCCCGCCAACGCCTTCGTCGATGAGGCGCGGCTTTCGGAACCGCAGCAGGCCTTTCCGCTGGACGTGTTTTTCTGCGAAGACTGCGCTCATGTTCAGTTGCTGGACGTCGTCGATCCGGAACTCCTGTTCGCCGATTACGTCTATGTTTCCGGCACCTCGCCGGTCTTCGTCGAACATTTCCGTGCCTATGCCGAAGCCGTCACCAATACCTACGCACCGGAACCTCTCGGTGCCCTGGTGCTCGACATCGGCTCCAATGACGGCACCTTGTTATCCCAGTTCAAGGCCTTGGGTTTTTCCGTGCTCGGCGTCGATCCGGCCCGCGAAATCGCGGCGCGGGCGACGGCGGCGGGGATCGAGACCCTGCCGGCGTTCTTTTCCCATGACCTGGCCCAGACCCTGAGGCGGGAACGCGGCGCCGCACAGATTATCACCGCCAACAATGTCTTCGCCCATGCCGACGACCTGGTCGGCATCACCGAAGGCATCCACACCCTGCTGGCCGACGGCGGCGTTTTCGTTTTCGAGGTGTCCTACCTGGTGGACGTCTTCGAGAAGACCCTGTTCGACACGATTTATCATGAGCACCTGGCCTACCATTCGGTGAAACCTTTGCAGCGGTTTTTCCAGAACCAGGGCATGGAACTGATCGCCGCAGAACGGGTGGGATCACACGGCGGCAGCCTGAGGGGCGTCGCCCAGCTCAAGGGCGGACCGCACCGGGTGACGCCCTCGGTTCAGGCGCTGATTGCTCGGGAAGAAGAGCTCGGGCTCGACCGCGCCGAAACGCTGCAAGCCCTTGGCGATAAGATCGACCGGGTAAAGGCGGAGCTGATCGCGCTCTTGCAGGATCTAAAATCGCAAGGCTGTTCCATCGCCGCTTTTGGCGCGCCGGCCAAAGCCACGACCTTGATGTATCACTTCGGAATCGGCCCCGACGTTATCGACTTCATCGTCGACGACAGCCCCCTGAAACAAGGCCTCTATTCGCCGGGCATGCACATTCCGGTCTTGCCGTCGGAGGCCATCTTTAGCAAAAAGCCGGATGCCGTGGTCATACTGGCCTGGAATTTTGCCGAACCGATCATGCGCAACCATGCCCGCTACCTCGAACAAGGGGGGCGCTTTGTCGTGCCCCTGCCCAACGTAGAGATATTTGACCGATGAGTGATTTCCTTCTTGCCTCCGATATTGATGAGATCGTCGACCGCCTCGGAGACGAGGCCAAAGCCTTCGGCGGGAAGACCGTCCTGCTGACAGGTGGCCGCGGCTTTCTCGGCCGTTATTTCATGGAAGTGTTCGGCGCCTTGAACAGGCGGGTGCTTGAACAGCCGGTGTCGCTGGTCGCCATGGACAACATGATCACCGCCGGCAAGGAAGGCGCGCAGGTCCCCAACCTGCCG
>JAYOEU010000034.1:10810-13050 GCA_038116915.1 Alphaproteobacteria bacterium | reverse complement strand
GGTATCGCCAGCCCCTACTATTACCGCGCTTATCCGCTGGAGACCCTGGAGGTCGCCATCACCGGCACGAGGCGGATGCTGGAGTTGGCCGATCAACACGACGCGCGCCTGACCTTTTTTTCGTCCAGCGAGATCTACGGCGACCCCGATCCGAAACACGTACCCATGGCGGAGAGCTACCGTGGCAACGTGTCGTGCCAGGGCCCTCGCGCCTGTTACGACGAAAGCAAGCGGGTCGGCGAAACGCTCTGTTACATCTTCCATGGTGCCAAGGGCACCCACACCAACACCATCCGGCCCTTCAACGTTTTCGGTCCCGGCATGCAGGAAACCGACTACCGGGTGCTGCCGAACTTCGCCAGCCGCATCAAGGGCAGCCTGCCGCTGCTTGTTTACGGCACCGGCAACCAGACCCGGACGTTCTGCTATATCACCGACGCTATCGTCGGATTCCTCCTGGTGGTGCTGAAGGGTGTCGCCGGCGAGGCCTATAACATCGGCAACCCGGAGCCGGAAATTTCCATGGTCGACCTGGTCAAGCGCATCGAGAAAGTATCATCCAACACGGTCGCCTATGACGTCGTCGAATATCCGGACAGCTATCCGGCGGACGAACCGAACCGGCGTGCGCCGGATATCCGCAAGGCGCGGCTGCAACTGGACTATAGCCCCGCGGTGGATCTCGACGACGGTCTGAAACGCTTCCTGGATTGGTCGGATACCGTCTACACCGGCGTGCAATGATTAGCCGGTCAGATGCCCGATAGCCCTGCACCCGCCAGTTCCGACTTCGAGTATGACGGCTTCGACCTGGAAAGCCTCGCTGAACTCGTTCGGTATCAAGAGTGGATTCTGTCCCACTTTCGGAACACCCTGAGGGGAACGGTGCTGGAACTCGGCTCCGGCTCGGGCGCGATTTCCGAACATCTTTCGAAATACTGCCCTGAATTGATCCTCGTCGAACCATCCTCTAAACATGTGCATATGTTACGGTCGAAATTCCACGGTCACGATCATGTCCGGATTTGTGAGAACACCCTGGAAGCCCAGCTTGTTTCGATGCCGGAAGCGAGCGTCGACAGTATCGTCATGGTAAACGTCCTGGAGCATATCGAAGACGACAACGGCGCCATCGCGCAAATGCACCGCGCGCTGAAACCCGGTGGGCATTTGCACATCATGGTACCGGCGCTTCCCTTTTTGTTCAGTAACATGGATATTCGGCTCGGCCATTTTCGGCGATACCGCCTGAAATCGCTCACATCCATGCTGGCCGATGCCGGCTTTCACATATCCGTTGCAAGTTACATGGATTTCATCGGGGTGCTTCCGTGGTGGATCATCAACACTCTTGCCGGAAAGACCGACTTCAATCCCACTCTGGTCCGGATTTATGATCGGTTTTTCGTGCCTCTCGGCACTTGGCTCGAGTCCGCCATCCGGCCTCCGCTTGGAAAAAACATTGTCCTCGTGGCGCAGCGCCGCCAGCAGGGTGTTTGAGAGAGCACATGAGCGACCAAAAATTGTCCGTCGTTGTTCCTTGCTACAACGAAGAAGCCACGCTTGCGACGATGATCGACAAAATCCTGAAAGCCGACATCAAGGGCCTGGAACTGGAAATCCTGATTGTCGACGATGCCTCGCAAGACAGGTCCGTGGAGATCGCCGAAGGCCTGGCGCGCGATCATTCGGCGGTCAGGCTTGCGAAGCACCCGTACAACCAGGGAAAAGGGGCGGCGCTCGTTACCGGCTTCAAGCTTGCCGAAGGCGACATCGTGCTGATCCAGGATGCGGACCTGGAGTACGATCCGAGCGAGTATCCGAAACTGCTGCAGCCGATTTTCCACGAGCAGGCCGACGTCGTGTACGGCTCTCGGTTTTCCGGCGGGCACAGCCACCGCGTGCTCTACTTCTGGCACAGCGTCGGCAACAAGGTTCTCACCCTGTTTTCGAACATGATGACGGACCTGAACCTCACGGACATGGAAACCTGCTACAAGGTCTTCCGTCGCGAGGTCATCTCCAAACTCGACCTGCGGGAAAGAAGGTTCGGCATCGAGCCTGAAATGACCGCCAAGATCAGCCGGCTCAATCCCCGTCCCCGTATCTACGAAGTCGGTATCAGTTATAACGGGCGGACGTACGGCGAAGGCAAGAAGATCACCTGGAAAGACGGATTCAGGGCGATCTACTGCATCTTGCGCTATAATCTGTTCAAGTAATCGGCATTGGTTCAAGGA
>JAYOEU010000034.1:0-10800 GCA_038116915.1 Alphaproteobacteria bacterium | reverse complement strand
TTATCAAATGCTTCGGTCCGGCTTCAAATAAAGTTTCCCATCTAAGATGATCGTCCCCGTTATTCTTTCCGGTGGTTCGGGCACCCGCCTTTGGCCCCTATCGCGCAAGCTGCGCCCCAAGCAGTTTATCGATATCCATGGTGCCGACACCATGTTCACTCAGACCCTGGCCCGGGTCGACGGCGCGCCGTTTCAGCCGCCGCTGATCGTCTGCAACCATGAACATCGTTTCTTGGTCGCCGAAGAGCTTCGCACCCACGACATGACGGCCGAGGCCATTCTGCTGGAGCCGCTTGGACGCAACACCGGGCCGGCCATCGCCGTTGCCGCGCACCAGTTGGCGAAGACGAACCCGGACGCCCTGATGCTGGTCCTGTCCTCGGACCATGTGATCGAAGACGCCGCCTCTTTCCGTGAAACCGTGACTTCGGCCGGCGAGCTCGCCGCGCAAGGGCAATTGGTGACCTTCGGCGTCCGACCGGACCGCCCCGAAACCGGTTACGGCTATATTCGCCGGGGCGAGCCGCTGGGACCGGTCGGTTATCATGTCGACCGCTTCGTCGAAAAGCCCGACAAGGCCCTGGCCGAAGAGTACCTCCGCCATGGCGACTACTACTGGAACGCCGGAATCTTCTTGTTCTCGGCCAAGACGCTGCTGGCTGAAATCGAAAAATTCAATCCCGATATCAATACCGCCACGCTGGCGGGGCTGGACGGCGCAAAACAGGATCTCGACTTCACCCGCCTGGACGAGCAGGCCTTTGCCACAGCGCCGGCCATCTCCATCGATTACGCCGTCATGGAGAAGACCGACCGCGCCGCCGTCGTGCCGCTGCAAATTAAGTGGAGCGACGTCGGATCCTGGGCAAGCCTGTGGGAACTAAGCGATGCGGACGCCGATGGCAATGTCGCCGATGGGCCGGCGCTGGTTCTGGACTCGCGCAATACGTTTGTGCGCAGCCAAAAGCCATTGGTCGCCACCATGGGTGTCGAGAACCTGGTTATCGTCGCCACCGATGACGTCGTCCTGGTGCTGCCCAAGGACCGTACCCAGGAAGTGAAGGACATCTTCGCGCACCTGGATCAATTAGGATTCGAGGAGACCGTCAGTCATACCAGCGTCTACCGTCCTTGGGGGCACTATCAGAACCTGGAGGGCGGTGACGGTTTTCTGGTCAAACGCATCGTCGTCAAACCTGGCGCCAAGCTCAGCCTGCAATATCACCATCACCGAGCCGAACATTGGATCGTGGTCGCCGGCACGGCGCGCGTTACCAACGGCGAGGAAACCATCGATCTCGGCCCCAACCAGTCCACCTACATCCCCATCGGTGCGCCGCACCGGTTGGAGAACCCCGGCGACGAACCGCTGCACTTGATCGAAGTGCAATCCGGCGGCTATATCGGCGAGGACGACATCGTCCGGCTGGAAGACACCTACGGCCGCGGCTGACTTTTTCTTCAATACCGGCCTTGCTTTGCTTGGGCGAAACGATGGCCCGGTTTAGACTGCGGCCATGACGCTCCAGAACCTCCCTCCCGTACCCGTGGCCGCCCTCATGGCCGCCGTCGCCTTTTTCGTCGCTTACATCGGCACCCGGCTATTGATCGGCCTGCTCACGCGCCGGGCTGTTCTCGACCACCCGAACCACCGCTCCAGCCACGACACGCCCGTCCCGCGCGGCGGCGGCATCGCCGTGCTGGCGGCGATGCTGCCCGTTTGGCTGGCGGCCTGGGCCTGGCTACCGGGCGGGCCCGGCCCGGTGCCGGTGATCGCGCTCATCGCCGTCATCCTCGCCGCGGTCTCCTGGATTGATGACGTACGCGGCCTCGGCGCGCTGCCACGCTTCGCCGCGCAGGCCCTGGCCGTGGCGGCGGTGCTCTACCTGGCGCCGTTGCCGGGGCCGGTGTTCGGCGGCCATCTGCCGCCGGCCCTCGATCTCGCGCTGACGGCGCTGATCTGGCTCTGGTTCATCAACCTGTTCAACTTCATGGACGGCATCGACGGCATCGCCGGGGTTGAGGTGGCCGCCATCGGGCTCGGCGTTTTCATCGCCGCGAAGATCGGCAAGCTCGATCCCGCCTGGCTGGCGTTGGGCCTCTCCACCGCCGGCGCGGCGGTCGGTTTCCTGCGCTGGAACTGGCACCCAGCGAAGATCTTCCTGGGCGATGTCGGCAGCATCCCGTTGGGCTTCCTGCTCGGCTGGTTGTTGCTGGGGCTCGCCGCGTCCGGCTACCCGGCGCCGGCGCTGATCCTGCCGGCCTATTTCGTCGGCGATGCGACGCTGACTTTGCTCAGGCGCCTCGCGCGCGGCGAGCGCATCTGGGAGGCGCACCGCGATCATTTCTATCAGCTCGCCGTCAAAAGCGGGCTCCGTCATGACCAAGTCGCCGGCATCGTCGCCGTCGCCGGGCTGTTCATGGTGGCGCTGACCATGGTCGCCATGCGCGGCCTGCCGTGGGCCGCGGTCTCCGGCGCCGTGGCGGCGACGGCGCTGTTGATGTTCCTGCTTGCCAAGGGCGGGCCGACTGAGTGAATGGGCGAGTGAATGGGCGAATGAGCGGGCCATGCGGATCCTGTTCCTGACCGAAAACTTTCCGCCGGAAACCAATGCCGCCGCCACACGTGTCTTCGAGCGGGCCTGCTATTGGGCCGAGTGGGGGCACCAGGTGACGGTCCTCACCTGCGCCCCCAACTTCCCCGACGGCCAGGTCTATGAGGGCTATAAAAACCGCTGGCACCAAGTCGAAGAGATGCAGGGCATCCGCGTGGTGCGAGTCAAGACCTACGTCGCCGCCAACCGGGGCACGGTGAAGCGCACGCTGGATTTCCTGAGCTTCATGGTCACTGCATTCGGCGCCGGCCTGTTCGAGCGCCGACCCAATGTCATCGCCGCCACCTCGCCGCAGTTTTTCGCCGCGGTTGCTGGCTGGGCGTTGGGCTTCGTGCGCCGCGTTCCTTTCGTGTTCGAGTTGGGCGATCTGTGGCCGGCCTCCATCGTCGCCGTCGGCGCCATGCGCCCGAGTCTTGGGCTCCGGATGATGGAGAAGCTGGAGCTTTTTCTCTATCGCCGATCGGCCGCCGTGGCGGCACTAACTCATGCGTTCAAGCGCAATCTGGTGGGACGCGGCATCGACGCCGACAAGATCAGCGTCGTCATCAACGGCGTCGACACCTGGCGCTACGGCCCGCGCGCGCGCGACCCGGAACTGGCACGCGAGACCAGGCTCGCGGACAAGTTCGTCGTCGGTTACGTCGGCACGCACGGCATGGCGCATGCGCTGATCAATGTGCTGGACGCCGCCGAGCGCTTGCGCGACCGTCCGGAGATCGCCTTCCTGCTGGCTGGCGGCGGCGCCGAGCGCGACATGCTGGTGGCCGAAGCCGAACAGCGCGGGCTCTCGAATGTCGTCTTTCTGGCGCGCCAGCCCAAGGAGCGCATGCCGGCGGTCTGGAGCCTCTGCGACGTGGCGCTGGTGCATCTGAAGGATTCGCCAGTGTTCAAGGAAGTGATCCCGTCAAAGATGTTCGAGGCCATGGCCATGGGTCTGCCGATCCTGATGGCGGCGCCGGAAGGCGAGGCCAGTGCCATCTTGGCCGCCGACGGCGCCGGGCTGCACGTGCCGGCCGAGGATCCGGATGCCCTTGCCGGCGGGGTCGCACGCCTGCATGACGACAAGGTGCTGTTGCAGTCGCTTGCCGCCACCAGCCTCGCCGCCGCGCCAAGTCATAGCCGTGAGACACAGGCCCGGGATATGATGGCGGTCCTGCAATCGGCCCAGGAGGGAACCACGTGAAGGTCCTAGTCACCGGCGCCACCGGTTTCGTCGGCCGGCATCTCTGCCGCATGCTGATCGAGGCGGGCCACGAAGTAACCGCCGCCGTGCGTGCCGAGCCGTCGCCGCCGCTCGACGGCGCCACCGTCATCGACGTCGGCGAGCTGACCGCCGGCACGGTTTGGCGGGGCGCGCTCGCCGGCCAGGACGCGGTGGTGCACCTGGCGGCGCGTACCCACGTCATGCACGAGACCGCAAGCAATCCCGAAATGGCCTACCGGCGCATGAACGTCGAGGTCACCCGACGGCTCGCCACCGAGTGCACGCTGCTGGGCATCAAGCGCATCGTCTTCATGAGCTCGATCAAGGTCAACGGCGAGGCCACGCCGAAGGATCGGCCCTACACCGCCGCCGACACCCCGGCGCCGGAGGACGCCTACGGGCGTACCAAGCTCTCGGCCGAGAAGGAACTGGCCATCGCCACCGAGGGCACCTCGACCGAACTCACCATCCTGCGTTCGCCGCTGGTCTACGGCCCCGGCGTCAAAGGCAACTTCGAGAAACTGATGCGCGCCGTTGCCGCCGGAACCTGGCTGCCGCTCGGCAGGATCGACAATCGCCGCAGCCTGATCTACGTGGAGAACCTCTGCTCGGCGTTGATCCGCTGCCTCGAATCGGGCGACGCCGCGGGCCGCACCTACCTGGTGTCAGACAGCGAGGACCTGTCCACGACATCTCTGGTGCGGCGCATCGCCGCCGCTCTCGGCGTCCGGGCGCGGCTGTTGCCGGTACCGGCAGCGCTGCTGAAACTTGCCGGTAGGCTCACCGGCAAGGATGCCGCGATTTCACGGCTGACCGGCTCGCTCCGGGTCGACGGCTCGGCTCTCGGCACCGAGTTGGGCTGGCAAGCGCCCTATTCGGTCGATCAGGGCTTGGAACGCACGGCGGCTTGGTTTAAGCAGCACCAACCGGCGCAGGAAACGGACGGCGATGCTGCATAAAATTCAACCGCGCGGACTGATCGTTTTCGCCCACGACATCGTCATGGCGGCGCTGTCGTTCGTGCTGTCGGTCTACCTGCGCCTGGATTTCTGGATTTTCGAATACCTGAGCGACACCTGGCTGGTCGCCGGCGCCCTGTTCACCGCCATCGCGGCCGCCGTGTTCTGGTCGTCGGGGCTGTATCGCGGGGTCTGGCGCTACGCGTCGCTGAACGATCTCTGGGCGATCACCCGCGCTGTGTCGCTGACGGTGGTGATCTTCGCCTTCACCATGTTCATATGGGTGCGCCTGGAGCCGCTGCCGCGCTCGGTGCTGGTCATCGAATGGTTCGTGCTGATGGCGCTGCTGGGCGGGCCCAGGTTCTTCTACCGCCTGCTCAAGGACCGTCAATTCGGCTTCGAGCGTGCCGCCCGCCCGGGCGAACGCATCCCGGTATTGCTGGCGGGCGCGGCGGACGGCGCCGAGATGTTCCTGCGCGCGCTGCGCCAGTCCTCGGACGCGCCCTACCGGGTGGTCGGCATCCTGTCGGAAGGCCCCGGCCGGGTCGGCCGTGAAATTCACGGCGTCCAGGTGGTCGACACGCTGGAGAACCTGAATGATGCCGTGGCGCGGCTGAAACGCGATGGCGCGGCACCGCAACGGCTGATCCTGACCAAGGACGACATGGACGGCCAGCGCGTCGGCGAGCTGTTGGACAGGGCTGCCGCGCTGGGTCTCACCCTGGCAAGATTGCCGAAGATGACCGACCTCAAGGCCGGGCTTTCGGACAAGATGGAGATCAAGCCGGTCGCCGTGGAAGACCTCTTGGGCCGGCCACAGGTGCCGCTGGACAAGGACGCCATGGCGCGGCTGATCGGCGGCAAGCGGGTGCTGGTAACGGGCGCCGGCGGTTCCATCGGCTCGGAGCTGGTCCGCCAGGTGGCGGCGCTGGGCCCGGCGGCACTGACACTTCTCGACAACTCCGAATACGCGCTCTACCGCATCGACCTGGAGGCTTCCGAAAATTTCCCGGCCATCCCGCGCAGCGCCGAGATCGCTGACGTCCGCGACAAGGCGCGCCTGGAAGAGGTGTTCACCACCACCCGGCCGGAGGTCGTCTTTCACGCCGCGGCACTGAAGCACGTGCCCATGGTTGAAGCCAACGTCCTGGAAGGCATCGCCACCAATACGCTAGGCACCGTCAACGTTGCCGATGCCTGCCGCCGGCACGGCACCCGGCAGATGGTGCTGATCTCCACCGACAAGGCGGTCAACCCGACCTCGGTCATGGGCGCCGCCAAACGCCTGGCGGAGATCTACTGCCAGGCGCGGGACCTCGAGGCGCGTACCGGCGCCGGCGCCGAGACGGTAACCCGTTTCGTCACCGTACGGTTCGGCAACGTGCTTGGCTCCACCGGTTCCGTGGTGCCGCTGTTCCGCCGCCAGCTCGAGCACGGCGGCCCCTTGACCGTCACCCACCCGGACATGCGGCGTTATTTCATGACCATCCGCGAAGCCGTGGAACTTGTGCTGCAGGCGGCCGCCCTGGGCGCCGGGGAGACCGGCGGCGAGGTGCCGCCCGGCAACATCTGCGTCCTCGACATGGGCGAGCCGGTGAAGATCATCGACCTGGCCAGGCAGATGATCCGCCTGGCCGGGCTGAAGCCCGATGTCGACGTAAAGATCGAAATCGTTGGGCTCAGGCCCGGCGAAAAACTGTTCGAGGAAGTGTTCCACGGCGCCGAGCCGCTGATGGAGACCACGTCACCGGGGATTCTCCTTGCCGCGCCGAGAGCCGCTGATATAAACGCCGTCGAACAGGCGGTCGACCGGCTCGTCGCCGTCTGCGGCGGTCTCGACCGGTCCCAGGCGCTCCGGGTGCTGCACGAACTGGTGCCGGAATTCGCGCGCCCCGCATCGGACGGCAAGGCTGCCGCATCCGGCTGAACAAAAAAGAATAGCCCGAGGTAATTTGCCCATGTCGCTCCCCATCAAACGCGCGCTCATCTCCGTTTCCGACAAGACCGGCCTGGTAGATTTCGGCCGCGCCCTGGCCGACGCCGGGGTCGAGATTCTTTCCACCGGCGGTTCCGCCAAGGCGCTTCGCGACGCCGGCGTGCCGGTGGTCGAGGTGTCCGACTTCACCGGCTTTCCGGAAATCATGGATGGCCGGGTCAAGACCCTGCAGCCGACCATCCACGGCGGGCTCTTGGCGGTGCGTGGAAACGCCGAGCACGAAGCGGCCATGGCCGAGCACGGCATCCAGCCCATCGACCTGCTGGCGGTGAACCTTTATCCGTTCGAGGCCACCGTGGCGGCGGGCGCCGACTTCGATACCTGCATCGAGAACATCGACATCGGCGGGCCGGCGCTGATCCGCGCCGCGTCGAAGAACCATGCCTTCGTTACCGTCGTCGTCGACCCCGGTGATTACGGCCGCGTCATCGATGAAATGAAATCCGGATCGGGCGCCACCTCGGACGATTTCCGCCGCACCCTCGCGGCCAAGGCCTATGCGCGCACCGGCGCCTACGACGCGGCCATCGCCGCCTGGTTCGCCGATCGGACCGGCGAGACCTTCCCCGCCCGTGCCGTCTTAGCCGGCGAGCTTCGCCAAACGCTGCGCTACGGCGAGAACCCGCACCAGGAAGCCGCCTTCTACGCCGGCGGCGAGGCGCGGCCCGGCATCGCCACCGCCGAGCAGCTGCAAGGCAAGGAGCTCTCCTTCAATAACCTGAACGACACCGACGCCGCCTTCGAGCTGGCCGCCGAGTTCACCGACGGCCCGGCCTGCGTCATCGTCAAGCACGCCAATCCCTGTGGCGTCGCGCAAGCGGGCGACCTCAAGACCGCCTACCTGCGCGCATTGTCGTGCGATACCGAAAGCGCCTTCGGCGGCATCATCGCCTTCAACCAGGCGCTCGACGGGGCGACGGCGGAAGAGGTGGCGAAGCTGTTCGCGGAGGTGATCATCGCGCCCGAAATCAGCGCCGACGCGCGCGAGATCCTGGGCGCCAAGAAGAACCTGCGCGTCCTCGCCACCGGCGCCATGCCCGACGCGGGCAGCCCCGGCATGACCGTGCGTTCGCTGGCCGGCGGGTATTTGCTGCAAGGCCGCGACAACCGCGTGCTGGAGGAATTGAAGGTGGTGACCAAGCGCGCGCCGACGGAAGCCGAATTGGCGGACCTCAAGTTCGCCTTCACCGTCTGCAAACACGTGAAATCGAATGCCATCATCTACGTCAAGAACGGCATGACCGTCGGCGTCGGCGCCGGCCAGATGAGCCGCGTCAACTCGGCGCGCATCGCGGCGTGGAAGGCCGAGGACGCGGCCCGCGTCGCCGGCGACGAGGAAAGCTGGGCCAGGGGCTCGGTCGTCGCATCCGACGCCTTCTTCCCGTTCGCCGACGGGCTGTTGGCCGCCGCCGAGGCCGGTGTCACGGCCGTCATCCAGCCGGGCGGATCGATGCGCGACGACGAGGTGATCGCCGCCGCCGATGAAAAGGGCATCGCCATGGTGCTGACCGGGATGCGGCATTTCCGCCACTGAATCGAACAACATTCGAAAACGCTGAAACCCGGGTGCAAACCCGGGTTTTTTTTGACCCTATCTCTGGCGCCTGTGACCATTATCACATGATTTCCGGGCTTTATGGCGTAACCTCTCAATAATGTTACGGTTCAGAAACAAAGGGATTTGATCAGGTATTATGGGACTCCAGGCCATGGATCATTCGAACGAATCGTCCGAACGACGCCGATCCGAGCGCTTTCCCCTGATGGTCAAGGCGCTTGCCCGCCATGCCGGCGGCAACTTCGACGTGGTGCTGCTGTCGATTTCCGGCGAGGGCGCGATGTTCGACGCCGACGCGTCGGCGCTGGCCGAGATCAGGCCGGGCGAGGCGGTCGATCTGGAGGTGCCCGCCTTCGGTTCGTTCGAGGGTCATTGCGCCTGGGTCGATGGATATTGCTGCGGCGTCGCCTTCACCGACAACCACAAGGCGACGGCGAGCCTTGTGCGGATGATGGCGGAGCGCAACCGCGCGCGCATGGAGGACGTGCTCGACCGCGCGTCCGAACTGGCGCGGTTCAAACCTTTGCTGGACGCCATGGTCAACGCCGTGGTCTGCACCGACGACCGTGGCGACATCCTGGTCGCCAACCGCGCCTGCGGCGAACTGTTCGGCTTTGCGGGATCCGAGCTTGTTGGCCGGAACGTCCGCATGCTGATGCCGACCGAGACCGCGGCCGAGCACGCCGGCATGGTCGACACCTACCTGAAAACCGGGGAGCAGAGCATCATCGGCACCGAACGCCAAGTCACCGCCCGGCACCGGAATGGCGACAGCTTCACCATTCGCCTGCATCTTTCCGAAACCGCGCTCGACGACCGGATCGTGTTCGTCGGCGAGTTCCTCCGCTGAGTCTCACTGCTTTAAGCGGTTAGAAAAGTGGCAAAACAGAGTGGGTTACGTTGAGATGGGTTTCCACATCAATGTAGGGGCGCCTTTGATATTGAAGGCTCCATAGGATACGGTTTTCCAGAAAGACTGACTAAACCCGGGTTTCCCGGGTTTTTTTGTGACATTCGTCGAATCGCAAGAACATTAGGGCAATAAGCCCGTTTGTCAGCGGCATTAAAATCACATTTTGTTAACCTATATGTTGATCAGAATTCAAAAAACAAGGGCGTCAATCTATATATTGTGTTATTTTGTTGATGCGATTTTTGTTTCATATATGTTTTTTCTATGTAGATGTTGACAGAGCGTTGACGAGTTTGTTATGGGGGATGTTGTGATTCGGAGGGGCTCATATGAGTGACGGCTACATCGCAAGTGTTCAGAAAGAACTTCAGCGGCTTTCATCTCGGCAGAAAAAGCTGAAAGCAGAAATTGAGCAGATTGCCGGCGAAATGTCTGGCATCCAAAAAGCAGCCCAACTCTTTTTTGAGCATACTGGCGCACCAGTTCCGAGTGAACTTCAAGACCTTGGCGTAATACCCCACGATGTAGAGGGTCAGACCGGTTCTAAATGGCAATCAATTCTCTCGATTTTAAAAGAGGCAGCACCAGAAGGTTTAACTTCAAAAGAAATCGTGGATTTAGCGCGAAAGAAGAATATTCAGGTCAAGGCACGGACTGTGAGCTCACAACTGAGTAGAGCAAAATCGTCAAACACGATTCAGTTTCACGATGGGAAATACTACTACAGCAAGGTTCCTGGGGAACCTCAGCAAGATGGGAGCAACGGATCAATATCTGGCGACTGGGGGAGTCCTATAGACGACGACAGCATCCCATTCTAAATGGAACGGCCCGAACCGAAGCCCGGGCCGCCCGTTACAAACCTGCTATTAGTCGAAGGTGCACTAATCGTAGGCGCCTACCCCGAAAAACAGCATGTGTTTGCTCGCACCATACACATAGCGTCTCCCGGGGTTGAGGGCAATATCCTGCCCCAAGGAGAGCTGACCAATGAGTCAGTATGAACTTTTTGACGACTTCGAAGAGATTGTCATTTTTCGCCCGTATTTCACGCTGAAAAATGGTCGTCGAATCTACGCCTCACAGTTTGGAAAACGAGCTTTTCCGATTAAGGTGCGGGTTCCAAAAAAGAAGACATAAATGGTTTAACCCTGGGCACGTTTGAACGGGACGACCGGTTTACTCAGCCATCAGGTGCTCGTAGCGCCGGTCGGTGAGCGTTTTCAGGAACACCACCAAGGCGTCGATGCGCGCATCGTCGAGGGCGGGTCCGTGCGTCAGTTCCTTGACCGACAGCGTCGCCGGCACCTCCGGCGCGCGCCAGCGCTTGCCGGTTTCCGGGTTGATCTGGCGGGCCTCGGCTTTGGAATTGTATTTGTTGTAGAACAGGATCGTGGTGCGCAGGTCCTTGAAAACGCCGTTGTGCATATAAGGCCCGGTGACCGCCACGTTCCTGAGCGTCGGCACCTTGAACTTGCCGTCCTGGGCGGCGTCGGTAACGGCGGGATTGTCCAGCAACCCGTGATCCACGTGGCCGGCCTTGACCCCGTTGACC
>JAYOEU010000033.1:0-30638 GCA_038116915.1 Alphaproteobacteria bacterium | reverse complement strand
CCACTTCGTGGCTCCTCAGGGTGAGCAACACACTGAATAGATTACTTTATAAAGAGTCTCACCCTGAGGAGTGCGCAGTCGCGCGCGTCTCGAAGGGTCTTGTCGGGACCACTCAAGAGCTTGTTGGAACTTGGCCTTGGCCACACATTCGACCACAATATCAAAAGACTGGATTTAACGGGAGCATCGACGATGGAACTCGCCTTCTCCGCCGAGGAACTCGGATTTCGCGACGAGGTTCGAGCCTTCATCGCCGAAAACCTGCCGGAAACCGCCCGACGGCATGGCGGACGTTGGCCGCATTGGAGCAAGCAGGACATCGTCGAGTGGCAACGGATTTTGAACGCCAAGGGCTGGGCGGTTCCACATTGGCCGGAGCAATATGGCGGCACCAACTGGTCGGCGGTGCAGCGCTACATCTTCATCGAGGAGCTGCTGCGCACCCCGACGCCGGAGCCGTTGTCCTTCAACGTGAACATGGTCGGTCCGGTGTTGTGCGAGTTCGGCAATAAGGAGCAGAAGGATTTCTTCCTGCCGAAGATCCGTAACATCGATATCTGGTTCTGCCAGGGATTTTCCGAGCCGGGCGCCGGCTCCGACCTCGCCTCGCTGCGAACCTCCGCCGCGCGTGACGGCGACGATTACATCGTCAACGGCCAGAAGATCTGGACCTCGACCGCGCATCACGCGGACTGGATCTTCGCCCTCGTCCGCACCGACCCGAACGCGCCGAAACGGCAGATGGGCATCTCCTTCCTGCTGATCGACATGAAGAGCCCGGGCGTGACGGTGCGCGGGATCAAGACCATCGACGAAGCGAGCCACGTCAACGAGGTGTTTTTCGAAAACGTGCGGGTGCCGGTTGCCAACCGGATCGGCGAGGAGAACAAGGGCTGGGACTACGCCAAGTTCCTGCTCGGCAACGAGCGTACCGGCATCGCCCGGGTCGGATTGTCGCGCCAACGGCTGAACCGGGCGCGGGAGCTTGCCGAGAAGCTGCCGGGATTTGAGGGCTCGCTCGCGGATGATCCGCAATTCCGGCGCAAATGCGCGACGGCGGAGATGAAGCTCAAGGCGCTGGAGATCACCGTGATGCGGGTGATCGACCGCCAGCGCCGCCGCAATGACGCGGCACCCGACCCGGCAACCTCGATGCTGAAGATCCGCGGCGCTGAGATTCAGCAGGCAACGGCGGAATTGCTTGCCGACGTGGCCGGCCCGATGATCGCTCCGACCAGTGCCATCCAGGCTGCCTATGAGGGCGATTTCCCGACCGAATTGGAAGAAACGCTCGGGATCATCCCGCATTACTTTAATTCCCGGGCCGCGACGATTTATGGTGGATCGAACGAGATTCAACGCAACATCATCGCCAAGGGCGTCCTCGGGCTCTAAGCGACGGATCGAAATTGTACGGTTAGACAGAGAGGCGCGGCCGATACTTCGCGGTCCGGATTGTTAAGGTGTCCAAGACACCGTCGCCCTGGCGAAGGCCTGGGCTTATGCCAATTCGGGTTGTTTCACATAACTATATGAAATAATTTAGTATTTTGGTTGTTTCGCCGTTCTCGCCACCAGCCCTGGCCTTCGCCAGGGCGACGTGAAGAACAGAGATGACCAATCCGTGATAAGTTCCAACCACGGCGAATTGGTATTGAATGCGACGAGCGAGGCTCTTGCCCCCATGAAAAAAGTTCCAATATTATAGAACAATCGAATTGATCCGCCCGTCGGCCTAATTTAGATCTCAACGGTCGCGCGTTTTGAATTGGAACCCACATGCCGCCGCGTCACGCCCGGGACATGAGCTACAAGCCGACCGCCGAGGCCGATTGGAACACGATACGAACCTTGCTGCCCTACCTTTGGCCGAGCGGCGAATGGACGTTGCGCGCGCGCGTCATCCTGGCGATCGCGTGCCTGGTGACCGCCAAACTCGCGACGGTCATGGTTCCGGTTCTGTATAAGGAAGCGGTCGATCTGATCTCCGCCGACGGCGCTTTCCTGGTCACGGCGCTTATCGGAATCTTGATCGGATACGGCATCTCCCGTGTCGCTCAGCAGGGTTTTGCGGAGCTCCGGGATTTCTTCTTCGCCCGCGTCGGCCAACGGGCGATCCGGGCGGTCGCGCTCAGGACATTTCGGCACCTGCATTCCCTGTCGATGCGCTTTCACCTGGACCGGCAAACCGGCGGGCTCTCCCGGGCGATCGAGCGCGGGGTGAAGGGGATAGAGTTTCTGCTGACCTTCATGCTGTTCAACATCATGCCGACCCTGCTGGAAATCACCATGGTCTGCGGCATTCTGTGGGCGGTGTTCGACGTCTGGTATGCGCTGGTCACCTTCGTCACGGTCAGCCTCTATGTCGCCTTCACCTTCTCTGTGACGGAATGGCGGATGAAATTCCGCCGCCAGATGAACGAGATGGATTCCAAGGCCAACACCCGTGCCATCGACAGCCTGCTGAACTATGAGACGGTCAAATATTTCGGCAACGAGGAGCATGAGGCAAACCGCTTCGACCGCTCGCTCCGGCGCTACGAGGATGCGGCGGTACGCAGCAAGACCACCCTGGCGCTGGTTAATATCGGTCAGGGCTTCATCATCGCCGTCGGTCTCACCCTGGTGATGACCATGGCCGGATTCGATATCCAGTCCGGCGCAATGACCGTCGGCGGCTTCGTCATGGTCAATACCTATCTCATGCAGCTCTATCAGCCGCTGAATTTTCTCGGCTTCGTCTATCGCGAGATCAAACAGTCGCTGACCGACATGGAAGCGATGTTCCAGTTGACGGATGAGCAGCGCGAAATCACCGATGCCGAGGGGGCTCCAGATCTCGAGACTCGGGGCGGCGCCATCGCCTTCCGCGATGTGCGGTTCGGCTACGGACCCGACCGGGAAATCCTGAAGGGCCTGTCCTTCGAGGTGCCCGAGGGCAGGACCGTCGCCATCGTCGGGCCGTCAGGCGCGGGAAAATCGACGATTTCCCGGCTGCTGTTCCGCTTCTACGACGTGACGTCCGGCTCGATCGAAATCGACGGACAGGACATCCGGTCGGTCACCCAGGCGAGCCTGCGCCGCGCTATCGGTATCGTTCCGCAGGATACGGTTTTGTTCAATGACACCATCTTCTACAACATCGCCTACGGCAGGCCGAAGGCGAGCCCGGCCGAGGTCGAGGCGGCGGCGAAGCTCGCCAGCATCCATGATTTCGTGATGAGCCTGCCCGATGGCTACAACACGTCGGTCGGTGAACGCGGGCTGAAACTGTCCGGCGGCGAGAAGCAACGCGTTGCGATCGCGCGGACCATTTTGAAACGCCCGTCGATATTCCTGTTCGATGAGGCGACATCGGCGCTGGATTCACACACTGAAAAGGCCATCCAGCGCAGTTTGGCCGAGGTTTCCGCCGACCGCACGACGTTGACCATCGCGCACCGGCTGTCGACGATTGTCGATGCCGACGAGATCATCGTGCTGCGCGACGGCGTCATCGCCGAACGTGGCCGTCACCATGACCTGTTGGATCGTGATGGCATCTATGCCGGCATGTGGCGCGAACAGCAGAAGGCGGCGAAGGACGCGGAATCCGCCAAGGACCCGCCGGCGCGGGTTGCCCAGGCGGTGGCCTGATCGGTGTGCACGCTGAATTGAACCGGGGGCTACTTAAAGACACCCAGGAACGGGTTCAACCGGAAGCCGGGTGTCGGTGAAAGGCGGAACGCGGTGAGAAAACGGCGCTCGTTCGGACCGTCCGGATCATTGGTCGGGAACATGTTCTCGAACGCCATGCGGACCATTTTCTCATAATCCCGATCGCCGAGGTTTTTCGGCGCCGGGCCTTCCACCACGGTTCCGGCGAGCGGTTCCTCACGGGCGCAGAACGCGCTGTGAATGCGAAGGGCGCCCGGCACGCGGCTGGGTTTGGGCGCTGCGCTGTCGGCCTTGCAGACGTCATAGACAGACACGTTGATTGCTGGGTCGAAAAGCATGACCACCCTGAAATGCGGTTGTTTCGCCGCGCTGTCATTTTCGGTGAACTCGACCGGGCTGTGACTGACCGCGTTCTTGGCATATCTGGCGGCGACGGCGGCGGTCTCGAGTTCGCCCTCGCGGAACGGGGAGTTGACGGCGCGCACCAGAACCGGCGACTGACCGCCGGCATAGGTCAGATAGTCCCGCTTCGACGCATTACCGACGCCGGTATAGGATTCATTGACGGTCACGCATCCCGCGAGCAAAACCAGGGCCGACAGCCCGGTGGCCATGAAAGCCGTGCGAATCATCGGAACCTCCCTCGGGTATCGAAAATACGTCATGCCACGCTTTGCCATTAGATGGGAAGCCGGGTCACATTTTCCAGCCGAAACCGCCGAATTTTGCCACGCGTCGCGGATATGCCATTGGGTTTGCGGCGTGCCCGTTTCGCATGCGTAGCCGGCCTCGGCGCATTTACGCTTCGCCGGCCCCGCGATATTGTCGGACCGGGGCAGGGGGAGCAGACGCATGGTCACGGCGGAAGAGGTCTTGAGTTTCTGGTTCGAGGAGGTCGCGCCCGAACAACGTTTCAAGAAGGATCCCGATTTCGATGCCCTGATCCGGGATCGCTTTGGCGAAACATACGAAGCCGCAGCGTCCGGGGCTCTTGACCGTTGGGAATCAGAACCTCGAACCTGTCTTGCCCTGGTTATTTTGCTCGATCAATTTTCGCGCAATATGTTCCGGGATACGCCCCGGATGTACGAATCCGACCACAAGGTTCTGGCCATTGCAAAACGCGCGATCGAGGACGGCGGCTACAAGACACTGCCGCAGGACGGCCAGCGGTTCCTATTCTTGCCTTTCGAGCACAGCGAGGATTTGGAGGACCAGCGGACCTGCATGACGCTAATGGATACCCTGGATGACAAGAAGCTTCTGGAATATGCCCACAACCATCTGGTGATCATCGAACGTTTCGGAAGGTTCCCGCACCGCAACGCCATCCTCGGGCGGCAGAGCACCGCCGAGGAGATTGAATTCCTGAAGCAGCCGAACTCATCGTTCTGAAACCCGTGTCCGTGAACAGATTTGAAAGGCCGGCCCCGTGACCGACAAACCCCACGTTCTGATCCATTCCGCCTGGTACGAGCCGGCCATGCGGCGCCTCGACGAGCTTGCCGTCACCCATCACCTCTACGAAGCCGACGATAAGGCCGCGTTCCTCGCCGAGGTCGCGCCCAAATGCACGGTGATCGGCACCATGCACTATTGCCCGGCCTCGCTCATGGATGCGGTTCCTGACCTGAAGCTGATCCTGAATTTCGGCGTCGGATATGACGGAGTCGACGTGGCCGAGGCGACCAGGCGCGGCGTCAAGGTGGTGAACACGCCGGCGGTCCTGAACGACTGTGTCGCCGATATGGCGCTGGCGCTGACTCTCGGCGCCAGGCGGCATCTGGTTCAGGCCGACCGATATGCCAGGGCCGGACGTTGGCCGGTCGAGGGCGACTATCCCTATACCCTGAATGTGCATTCGACCAAGGTTGGTATTCTCGGCATGGGCCGCATCGGCATGGAGATCGCCGACCGTTGCCGCGCCTTCAAGATGGATATCTCCTACCATCAACGGCACAAGCGGGACGACGTGCCCTATACCTACTATGGCGATCTCGTCGCCATGGCGCGGGACGTGGACATCCTGATCGCCATCATTCCAGGTGGCGACGCGACCCGCGGCCTGGTCAGCGAGAAGGTGATCGAGGCGCTTGGACCTCAGGGCCTCCTGGTCAATGTCGCACGCGGAACCGTGGTGGACAATGACGCGCTCGCCCGATGCCTGAAGGATGGCCGCCTCGGCGCGGCGGCGGTGGATGTCTATCCGAACGAGCCAAACATTCCGCCGGCTCTGCTGGAGATCACCGAGAACCTCACCCTGACCCCGCACATGGCGAGCGGCACCCATTACACCCGCAATGCCATGGGAATGGTACTGTACGACAACCTGAAGGCGATGATCGAGGGCAAGCCCCTGCTGACGTCGGTGAATTGACGGAGACACCATCTATGGGTGATCCCGCCCTTCGGCGGGATGACGGCGGATAGTGAGTTTACTTCACCCCAGCCGCGGCCCAGAAGATTTCTCGGATTTCCGCTGGGATCGGCATTGAAGCGCGGGCGTCGAGGTCGAAGCAGACACTGACCCCGAGCGTCGCGCAGGCGAGCCGATCACCTTGGAACACTCCGTGGCGCATGATCATCGAGCTGTTGCCCATGCGGGTGATCGCGAGGCCGACCTCGACCTCGCCCGGATAGCGCATCTCGGAGAGGTAGTCGAATTCCAAGCGGCGGATCACCCAGTCGAAGCGCGGCAGCGTGAGCCCGGCCTCCCGAGCCGCATCGTCGACATGGACGAACAGCATGGTCCGGGCGTTTTCGATGAACAGGCCGTAGGCGTTGTTGTTCACATGTCCCACCGGGTCGAGATCACCGTAGCGCAGGATCTCGCGGGTCCAGCGCCGGTAGGAGGCGCGGTCGCGGGCCTGGAAATCGTCATCGGTCATGTCAGCCCTTGAATCGCTTGGCCAGTTTGTCGGCCTCGCGGGCCAGCAGGTTGGCGTCGACGCCGCAGGCAACGAAGGTGAAACCCTCGTCCACCCACATCTGGGCCTGGTCCGCATCGGTGGTCAGGATGCCCGAGGCCTTGCCGGTCCCCGCAACCCGCCGGCGGCCTTGCTTGATGGTCTCGATCACGTCCGGATGGTTGCGGTTGGAGAGATGCCCCAGCGCCGCGCCGAGATCAGCGGGTCCGATAAACACGCCGTCGATGCCGTCGACCTCGGCGATCTTCTCGATATTGTCCAAACCTTGCTGGGTCTCAACCTGGACCAGGAGGCAGATGTCGTCGGACGCCTTGGCGTGATAGTCCGTCATCCGGCCATAACGGTTGGCGCGGATGCCGCCCGCGACGCCGCGGGTTCCGGACAGCGGATAGCGGGTCGCTGTTACCGCCGCTCTCGCCTCTTCGGGGGTGCTGACCATCGGCACCAGGAGCGAGCGGGCGCCGATATCCAGCAGCTTCTTGAAGATCACCTGATCATTCCATGGAGGGCGCACGACCGGCGTCGTCACCGTCGACCGGTCGACGGCCATCAGTTGCGGCAGGACATCGGCGACATCGGTCGGCGAGTGTTCGCAGTCCAGCAGAATCCAGTCGAAATTGCTGTCGGCCAGAAGGTCGGCCACCATCGCGGTGCCGATGCTGGACCAGATGCCGATCTGCTGGCGCCTCTCGGCGAGCGCACGCTTGAACAGGTTGGGTCCTATTTCGATCATTTGGGTATCCCTGGAGTTTGTGCTTTGGCCGCCTGGCTCGCCTGTCAGTGGATTTCCGGGTCCGGGGTCGGCGCGTTGCCTTCGAGAATGTCGAAGTCACAGCCCGCGTCGGCCTGGGTGATGTGATTGGCATAGATGGCGCCGAATCCGCGCTGGAACTTGCGCTCCGGCTGCCGCCACTCCGCCTTCCGCCGGGCCAATTCGGCGTCGGAAACGTCGAGATGCAGGCGCCGCTTTTCGATATCAAGCTCAATCATGTCGCCGGACCGGACCAGGGCTAGCGGCCCGCCGACAAAGCTTTCCGGTGCGATGTGTAGAACGCAGGTGCCATAGCTGGTGCCACTCATCCGGGCGTCGGAAATCCGCACCATGTCGCGCACCCCTTGTTTCAGGATTTTCTTCGGGATCGGCAGCATGCCCCATTCCGGCATGCCCGGACCGCCCTGCGGTCCGGCGTTTTGCAGCACCAGGACAGAATCCTTGGTCACCTCCAGAGCATCACTGTCCAGGCGTGCCGCCATGTCGTTGTAGTCGGAGAAGACCACGGCGGGACCTTTGTGCTTGTGAAGGGACGGGTCGGCGGCGGTTTGTTTGATCACCGCGCCGCTCGGCGCCAGGTTGCCACGCAGAACCGCCAGACCGCCCTCCTTCGAGAGCGGGTTCGAGCGTCGGTGGATGACGTCGGTGTCGTAGATGTCCGCGCCCTCCAGGTTCTCTCCAAGCGTTTTGCCGTTGACGGTCATGCAGTCGAGATGCAGCAGGTCTTTCAGTTCCGCCAGCATGCCGCGCACGCCGCCGGCATAAAAGAAGTCCTCCATCAGGTATTTGCCGGACGGCCGTACATTGGCCAGCCAGGGTGTGCGCCGCGAGATCTCGTCGAAGCGTTCAAGATTAAGCTTGATGCCGAGCCGCCCCGCCATCGCGACCAGATGCACGATGGCATTGGTCGACCCGCCGAGAGCCATGACGCAGGTGATCGCGTTCTCGAAGGCCTTTTCGGTGAAGATGTCCGAGGGCTTCAGGTCCTCCCAGACCATCTCGACGATGCGCCGGCCGGTGCGGGTCGCCATGCGCGCGTGGTTGGAATCCGCGGCCGGGATCGAACTTACGCCCGGCAAAGTGAGGCCCAGCGCGTCGGCGGTCGACATCATCGTCGCGGCGGTGCCCATGGTCATGCAGGTGCCGGGCGCGCGAGCGATGCCGTCCTCGATCTCTTCCCAGTCGTTCTCGGTGATGTTTCCGGCCCGCAGCTCGTCCCAATACTTCCAGCTGTCGCTGCCAGAGCCGAGTGTATTGCCCCGCCAGTTACCGCGCAGCATCGGGCCCGCCGGCACGAACATCGCCGGCAGCCCCATGCTTGCTGCGCCCATGAACAATGCCGGGGTGGTCTTGTCGCAGCCGCCCATCAGCACCACCCCGTCGCAAGGGTAGGAGCGCAGCAGTTCCTCTGTCTCCATCGCCAGAAGGTTACGGTACATCATGGTCGATGGTTTCTGGAACGGCTCGGACAGCGACATCGCCGGCATCTCCACCGGAAAGCCGCCGGCCTGCCAGACACCGCGCTTCACTTCCTCGGCGCGCTGGCGGAAATGGGTGTGGCAGGGGTTAATGTCGGACCAGGTGTTGATGATGCCGATCACCGGCTTGCCGGCCCAGTCCTCGCGGCCGTAGCCCATCTGCTTTGCGCGCGAGCGGTGGCCGAAGGAACGGAGATCATCGACGCCGTACCAAAGATGGCTGCGGAGGTCTTCTGGCTTCTTGCGGTGCATTGTTGATCTCCCTGATCGGCGGATTGGCCGCCGGCGCGGCGTTGCTCGGACTTCATACCAACAGCGGGCGGAAGGGGAAGCAAATTCAACCCGTTGGTTTGCCGATATATTTTTCAAGCGTGATTTCGAAGGGCTCAAAGCCGAACGTCCGGTACGCGGCAATCGCCTGACCATTGCGGGCCAGCGAACCGATCGAGAGGCGCCGTGCGCCGCTGGCGATCAGGTGCTGTTCCATGGCGTAGAGCAGATGCTGGGCAATGTCCTTGCCCCGGCGCTCCGGGTGAACGAACAGGTCCGAGATATAACCGTGCTCGCGGTATTCCATGTGCTGCAATTGGTCTTCGTCGACGATCATCCAGCCGGCGATCATTCCGACCAGTTCCTCTTCGAACACCGCCACCAGGATCGCGCCGCCGAAGTTCTTGGCGGCTTCAACGATCCGGTTGTACTGGAACTCCGCAACCTCGAAGCCCGGCCGGCGGCTCGGATGCAGGTAGCGTTCGTGATCCTGCCGCCTCCCCAGCATCTCGATGAGGACATCGCTGTCGTTTTCATCCGCCGGTCGTACGAAAATGTCGGCCATTCACGTGAACACCCCCATTGCACCTTGCGCACGCAGCCCTGGAGCATGCGAAGACGAACCGTCCGTGTCTAGTTACCACTGGCGGGAAGGGACGAAAAGACAACAGGCGTTGGAGCCGGACGGGAAAAGGATCTATTCCCCGCGTAGCCATCTCAAGCATTTGTGACGGATCGCGAGGTAACGTGATGTTCAACACGTTGCAACGGATGTGAGGCGGCCCCACAAATTGTATCGGGCTATCATCTCAATGAGGGAGCGTGGGGATGGCGAATACGGGAATGGGTTTGCGGCCTACTTTCGCCGCCGCGGCGGTCATTGTGGGGCTTTTCTGCGCTGGTGCGGGATCGGCGTCTGCCGCGGATCCCGAGGCCGGCGCCAAGATATTCAAGAAATGTGCGGGTTGTCATTCGCTGAAGGCCGGCATGAAGAAGGTCGGCCCGTCGCTCCATGGGCTTTTTGGGCGCACGGCGGGCACCTTCGTCGACGCCAAGGGCAAGGACTTCAAACACTCGCAGGATATGACCGAAGCCGGCAAAAGAGGATTGATCTGGAACGCCGAGACCTTCGCCGGCTACATAGCCGACCCGAAACCCTATATCGGAGCTAAGATCGGCAAGGATAGCGGGAAAACCAAGATGGCTTTTCCGGGCCTGAAAAATCCGGCGGATGTCGGGAATCTTGTCGCCTTCATCGAACCCTACGCGACGGGCAAAAAGGAAGGCGACAAATAGCCAATCGATAGAACCGGCGGGCGCCCTAGAGATCCGGCGTCACCAGTTCCTTGCAATCCGGGGCGGCGGTGAGTTTGGGTTCGGTCATCGCCTGCAGCGCCTCCAGAGTCATGCCCGGCACCATTTCGCGCACCACGAGACCCTTCGCGGTCACGTCGATAACCGCCAGATCGGTGAAGATCCGTTTCACGCAACCCGCCGAGGTCAGCGGATAGCTGCATTTATTGACGATCTTGGGCTCGCCCTTCCGGGTCACGTGGTCCGTCATCACCCACACCTGCTTGGCGCCCGCCGCCAAGTCCATGGCGCCGCCGACTCCCGGCGGGAAGGTCGGGTTGTCAGTCGTCCAGTTCGCCAGATCTCCCGAGCCCGATACCTGGAAGGCCCCGAGCATCGCGATATCGATATGGCCGCCCCGGATCATCGCGAAGGCTTCGGAATGCACGAAATAGGCGCCGCCGGGCGACATGGTGATCGGCTGCTTGCCGGCATTCACCAGATCCGGGTCCTCCTCGCCCTCCGGCGGACGCGGTCCGAAACCGAGAATACCGTTCTCGCTGTGCAGGACAATTTCCCGGTCCTCGGGCAGATGATCGGCGCATTGTGTCGGGATTCCGATCCCGAGATTGACATAGCTTCCGTCAGGGATATCCCGGGCCGCCCGCCACGCCAATTGCGCCCGCGAGAGCTTCGCCGGGCCCGTCTGGCCCGCATCCACCATTTCAACCGCCATGACATCCAACCCCTGGTGAGTTCCGCCGGAAACCGCCGACTTGGAAGTACTGTAAGACCTGCCGGGCGCCGGGAAAAGACCCGGTGGTGAACAACACCACGAAATTGGCCAAACTCTGCCTTTTCTTTGTCGCCCTCTGGGAGTAATGTCCCGCCCTCTTCGCACCGCTTGTCGACCATCCTCAGGTCCGAAAATCCCGGAGATCCGAATGTCTCTCAAACGAGGCCGTAAGTTTCTGAATACCCCTGGCCCGACCAATGTGCCGGAACGCGTGCTGAACGCCATGCACCGGCAGACGCTGGATCTTTCGGATCCGGACTTCCTGGAAGTGTCCAAATCCTGTTTTCTGGATATGCGTAAGGTCATTCAGACCAAGGGAGAGATCTTTCTCTACGCCTCGAACGGACATGGCGCCTGGGAAGCCGCGCTCTCCAATGTCTTCACGCCCGGCGATCTGGTCCTGGTCCCGGAGAGCGGTAATTTCTCGAATTCCTGGTCGGTGATGGCGGAAGCGATGCATCTCAAGGTCGAGAAAATCCCCGGCGACTGGCGCCGTGCACTTCGTCCGGAGGCCGTCGAGGCGCGCCTCAAGAAGGACACCAAGGGCGAAATCAAGGGGATACTGCTGATCCATACCGATACCGCGACCGGAATCACTTGCGATATCCCGGCGGTACGGGCCGCGATCGATGCGGCCGGGCATCCGGCCCTGCTTCTCGTCGATACCGTCGCGGCGCTCGGCACCTGCGATTTCCGGATGGACGATTGGGGCATCGATGTCACCGTCAGCGCCTCGCAAAAGGGAATGATGATGCCTCCGGGTCTGGGCATCGTCGCCGCCAATGACAAGGCGCTGGAGGTGACGAAGAAGGCCAAGATGCCGCGGCACTATTGGGACTGGAAGACCCGGATGGAGGCCGCTCATTATCGCAAATTCTGCGGCACCGCGCCCCAGCTGATGGTGTTCGGCATGCGCGAGGCCCTGGACATGTTGTTTGAGGAGGGGCTCGAGTCCGTCTTTGAACGTCACCGGGTTCTGGCCGGCGCCACGCACGCGGCGGTCGAGGTTTGGGCCCAGGCGGGCTCGCTCTACCTCAATGCCCTGGAGCCGAGGGAGCGCTCGGTCGGTGTGACCACGATCCGTACCGCGGACGGAATCGACGCCAATGAAATCCGCGTTGTCTGCCGGGACGAAATGATGGCGGGCCTCGGCGGGGGGCTAGGCGACTTCGACGGCAAGGCCTTCCGGATCGCCCATATGGGGGACACCAACGCCCCGATGCTCTATGGCGCGCTGGGCGCGGTGGAATCGACCTTGGGATACTTGAACATCCCCTATGCCAGCGGCGGCGTGACCGCCGCGGTCGACCACGTGACCCAGGCCAAGAAGACCGGAACGGGGCCCTTCTCGTATTAATTTCTTAGAGTGGCGCGGGAAGAGCGTCGCCAAACGACATTCGAACCACATGATCTGCTGTCAAAATTCTTGACCTTCGCGTTTCACAAAGCACAATGCGTGAAACGCAAAGGTCAAGCCACATGACGGCAGAAAAACCTGTTGCCCGCTTCCTCGCCGATCTCGCCGTCGCGGGCGGTCTCAAGGGCGTCGACATCGCAAATTTTTCGGATGTCTCAAAAGCAACCGTGTCCCGCTGGACAAGCGGCCAGAAATCGCCGCATCCGAAGACGCAACTCGCAATATCTGATCTGCATTACGTTGTCATGCGCTTGAGCGAATATTACAGCGCGGAAGAGATCCGGACTTGGCTCTATGCCAAGCATCCACAGTTGAACGGCGAGCGGGCGATTGACCTGATTCATCAGGACCGTTCGGAAGAGGTCCTGAACATTCTCGATCGTCTCGATGCGGATGTTTATATTTAAGCATGCCGTCTCATATCCGGGACAACGCGCTCCTTGATGCCCTGGAGCGATTGAAACAGTTGCCGTTCGATGGACCCGTTTGGCGGTCCGTCAGGAAGGGTCGTGACCCGCTGGAATGTTCACGGGCGGGGGGCCGTTGGGACGACCGGTCGTTCGATGTTCTTTACACCTCGCTCGCCCGTGAAGGCGCGGTCGAGGAAAGGCGGTTTCATCTCTATCGGGGCCAGCCCGTGCCGCCGTCGAAAATTCACTACGAGATGTTTGAACTGAAGATCACGCTTTCGTCGGTGATCACATTCGGCGCTCTGGAGGATTTGAGAACGGTCGGAATGCATGGCCAAGGTTTTGGCGGTGCGTCATACGCCGACAAGGATACTGAATATCCGCGCTCTCAAGAGATAGCGGAAGCATGCTTCTTCCTTGGCGCCGACGGCATTGTCGTGCCGAGCGCGCGGCACGGGTCACAAAATCTCGTCGTCTTCTGTGACCAGGATACGCATCCGTCCTTGGAGGTCGAGCGAAGCCACGGACGCATGATCTGGCCGTAAGACGGCTCCTAGAACGGAATCAACCGCTCCAGTGCCTGGTTGAGCTGGCTCATCAGGACGTGATCGCCGAACGGCGCATCGGGGTGATAGATCCTCGCCAATTGCCGATAGCGCGAGCGGATTGCCGTGCGGTCGGGCATGGCGTAGGGGGAAAAGCCCAGGGCATGGAGGGCGTCGCCCCGGGAATTGACGCCTTTTTCCAGGGGACGCAAGCGGATCGTCTCGATGGTTCGGCGCAGGGTCCCGATCTCGTCCGACAGTTTGTCCGCGGTGCGGCCGGCCTCGGCCCGCGCGGCCCGGTCACGGTCGGTCTCGACGGCAATCTCCTGATCACCCTCTGACAAATCCAGCGCCAGGGACAGGGCCCGCCTAAGATCGGCCATGGTATGGCCCGCCGGAAGCCGCACCTGCAATCGGGGCTTGCGGCGCAGCACGCGCCCCTTTGACGGACCTGAGCGCAGCGTCACGATCTCACGGTCATCGGGTGCCGGCTCGCCCGGATCGGCGACCTTCGCCAACGCCGCGCCGGGCAAAAGCAACAGAACCGCCCGCGCCAGATCGCCGGCGCTGACACCACGCCGTTCCGCCAATGCGGTCACCCGGTCGCGAAACCCTGACGGACAGGGCACGACATAGGCCCTGCCGCGCGGCTCCGAACCCTTGGCTTCGGCATTGGGAGCATTGTCCCGCGGAAAATTTGCGGTTGGATCGTCTGGCATCCGGCATCAACAAATAGGGATACGAATCAAAAGAAATACCAGATGTAGGAAGAACTGCAAAGCGACACTACCAGGGAACACCGGCGCGGGGGTGATCGAACGGTTCCGATTGCGGGGGCGGTCCGCCGGTACTATATCCCCGGGATGAACGGATACATCGTCGCTCTTCTCATCGTCGCCCTGGTTCTGGTCTTCGGAACGCTTGCGACCGGCCTGATTTCCTTCGCGCGCGGCGGAGAGGACGGACCCAAGCGGTCCAATATCTTCATGCGGTACCGGGTCCTGTTCCAGGGCATCGCGATCCTGCTGGTGGTGATCCTGATGGCCCTGGCCAAAGGTTGAGCCGTGGTCAAGCTTACGAAAATCTACACCAGGGGAGGAGATGCGGGGCAAACCTCGCTCGGAAACGGCGCCCGTGTAAGCAAGCATTCCGATCGGCCGACGGCCTATGGGACCGTCGACGAAGCGAATGCCGTCATCGGTATCGCCCGACAACACTGCGAGGGCGAGGTGGATGCGATGCTCGCCCGAATCCAGAACGATCTGTTCGATCTCGGCGCCGATCTCTGCACGCCGGAAGAGGAAAATCCGAAATACCCCCCGCTTCGGATCGTCCAAGGGCAGATCGACCGGTTGGAAGCGGAGATCGACGCGCTGAACAGCGAGCTTGATCCCTTGTCATCCTTCATCCTGCCGGGAGGCTCCGGCCTCGCTGCGCACCTGCATCACGCCCGTACCGTCGTCCGCCGGGCCGAACGCGATGTCACCCGATTGGGCGAGGCCGAGGCGATCAACCCGCTGGCCCTGAAATACATCAATCGACTGTCCGACCATCTCTTCGTGCTGGCGCGGCATGTGAATGGCAAGGGTGCCGGTGATGTGCTCTGGGTGCCGGGACAGAACCGGTAGTCGCTTCTCAAACGTCGTGTCCCAACGTAAACCGCGACGCTCCGGCCAATCCAGGGCGTCCGGGAGCAAGATCGGCCGCCGAAATCCCCAAGGCCGAGAGATCGTCCGGGAACGCGGATCCCGTCGCCAGCGCCGCCGTCGCGCGGCCCATGCCGGGCGCCGTCTGAATACCATAGCCGCCCTGGCCCGCGCACCAGCAGAACCCGTCGAGACCCGGTTCCATTCCGACCACCGGCGACTTGTCGGCGACGAAGGAACGCAGTCCCGCCCGCTTGCTGACCAGCCGGCCGACCTTCAGTGTCGTATGGGTTTCGATACGGTCGATGGCGATCGCGAGGTCCAGTTCCTCCGGTTGTGCATCGCAGGGCACCGATGGGGTCTCATCCGCCGGGCTGCCAAGCATATGCCCCGCCTCGGGCTTGATGTACCAGGATTCGTCCGCCGCGATCACGCCAGGGAGGCGCCGGAGATCGAGTTCGGGCGGTGTGTTGAAGGTGAAAGCGGTGCGCCGCTTGGGTATCAGGCCGATCGGCCCGGCGCCGGCAAGCGCGCCGATCGCGTCGGCCCAGGCGCCGGCGGCGTTGACGACGACGGGCGCCGAATAGACGGCATTCCGGGTCGCGGCCCGCCATGCCCCGTCCTTTCGCTCCAACGCGACAAGCTCGGCATCGCCGACCAAGCTTCCCCCTCTCGATCGTGCGCCGCGCAAATATCCCCAATGCAGTGCCGTGACATCGATATCCGTGTCGTCCGGAGAATATAGTCCGGCAACGATGAGATCGCGGTTGAGGGCGGGGTGCAGCGCGTGCACCTCCTTGGCATCGAGCAGCCGAACGCTGGCGGTCAGCCGGCTGACATCCTCGTATTCAGCGTGGAGCGGCGCCATCGTTTCCTCGGTCGCAACGAACATGGTTCCGCGTGGAGACAGGATCGGTACATCGGTAAAGCCGTCCGGCGGCGTCTCGAGGAATTTCCGGCTGGCCTTGTTGATGGCGCGAATCACACCGTTGCCATAGGTCTCGACGAACAGTGCCGCCGAACGACCGGTGGTGTGATAACCGGGCTGGCTTTCCCGTTCCAGAATCACGACCTTGCCGATACGCGACAGCTCATAGGCCGCCGAGGCGCCGGCCATGCCTGCCCCGATCACCAGAAAATCACAAGTCTCCACCATCTCCATGGTCCTTACGGGCTGGGTTTGCGAGACCCTATGTGCGCGGCTCCGGTGACTCAAGTCTCACGGTCTCAAGGAGCGTCAGCGAGCGGCGCGAGGTTCCGGGACAAATGATCCTGGGCAATTCCCCGGTGATCTGGCATCCATGCGGGCATGCGCCCGATCTATCTGCTTATCGAAGAGGTGAACCGCGAGTTGCTCTCGCGCCTGCTGATCGCACGGGCGGCGGCGGCACTCGGCCATCCCATCGTGATCGGTCAGCAATGGTGGCTGGTGGCAAACTTTGCGGCCTTGCCTCCGGGAGTGGTTCTGTTCAAGGGGAACAACCGTATCCAGGCGCTGTTCATGCAGCAGGCGCAAAGAGGTGGGCATAGGACGGCTTCGATCGACGAGGAATCGTTCGTCTCTTCAAGCGCCACGGAAATCGGCGCGCAATATCATGCGCTCGCCGAGGCACACTGCGATCTCTTTCTGACCCAAGGCGCGTTTCAGCGGCGCGTGGTGCTTCAGCGCTTCCCGACCGCGGCTGATCGGATCGTTGTCACCGGTAACCCCCGGGCCGACCTCTTGCGGGACGCCAGGTTCAGACCCGTCGACCCGATTGTCGAAGAGTACAGGGCGGCGGCCGGCCCCTACCTATTGCTCAATACCAACTTCACCTCCATCAACCCGAAACTGGGGGACGCCTACAGCTACTATCAGACCTGCCTTCGGGTCGGCGTGCTGGATGATCCGGAAATGCCGCCATTCAAGCGCTTCATGACCTGGTGCCGATGGGAGCGGGAGAATCTGAGGGCGATGACGAAACTGATCCGACGCCTATCCGAACAAGATCGGGACCGGCGTATCGTCATTCGCCCGCATCCATCCGAGCGAGCCGATGTCTGGGCCGAGCAGATGAGCGGCATTCCCGGTGTCGATGTGCGCGCGGAGGGGGACCACCTCGCCTGGATCGACCGGGCCGATATTCTCGTGCATTCGGGCTGTTCGACGGGCCTGGAAGCGTATCTGCTCGGGCGCCCGGCGATCAGCCTGACGCCCGGAGACAAGTGGTGGCCGACGCCGGCGCTTTCGAACATCGTCAATCCGGTGGCGGCGACGGTGGAGCAAGCCGAGGAATTGCTGCAACGGCCAGCCTCCGCCGCGACGGAGGAGAATTCGGGGGCCGCTTCCAATCTTGACGACTATCTCTTCCGCCTGTCCGATCCGCCCGCGGCCACCCGTATTGCCGGGCTTCTATCTGAATTGTCGAAAAATATGGAGGACCGACCGCACGCTGCATCTGCCATCGTGGGATCTTCGGCATCCAGGCGCATGGTCGACAAGGCGTTCATCTCGCTTGATGAAACCCGTCGCCGTCTCGATCTGGCGGCGGCCGCGATCGGAACCGGGATGGTCCCCCGCGTAACCGAGATCGCTCCCTCGGTATTCCAAATCGGCGGCGATACCGCCGTTGTCGCTCAGGTGGTGACATGACCGGCGCGCTGCATCGAAAACGGTTGCGCCAGGCGCTCGATTTGAAGCGTGCCGGCAAATTGAGCGAGGCGGAGGAACGCCTCGACACGTTGGTCGCAGCGATGCCCGATTTCGCGGAGGCGTGGTTGGAGCTCGCCCGCATTCGTTTGGACCGCGTCAAGGCGCGCGAGGCGTTCGACGCCTTCAACCGGGCGGCGGGATTTATCGAAACGGCGGCGGCGGCGCGCCTGAGCCTCGGCCGTTTGGCGAGACCCGGCGCGGGTGATTCCCTAAGAGAGTGGAATTTTCGGATCGCCTTGCTGATCGAGCCCGAGCTTGTGCCGGCATTGACCGATCTTGCGGATTTACGCCCGCAAGCGGTCCTGGCCTGGCACGCGGTTGCGGCGGCCGGATGCGATGCCGGCGCCGATCCCTATCGGGAACTGATCAACCGGGGTTGGCTCGCTCGTGCGATAAAGCTGGCGCGGATCGTCGCCGTCGTCCGGCCCGGAACGCTCGTCTCGGAGCGTCATCTGGCGGTACTGGCGTTCCACCAGGAGGATCTGGAGACCCGGGCCCGGCATTTGAAGCAGGCCGCGGCCCTGAAGCCGGACGATGTCGAGGCCCAGATGCAGGCGACCGACGGTCTGTTTCAGTCCGAGCGCTTCGCCGAGGCCGAAATCCATGCGCGGCGTGCCTTCGCGTTGAATGAAAAAAATGCCGCGGCGATGTTCTGGCTTGGCCGGGTGGAGCGGCGTCTTGGCGGATTCGCCAAGGCCGAGGCAACGCTCGCCAGGACGGTTCAGGCCGATCCGGACTTCGGTCTGCGGGTCCAAGTCGTCAGGCAGGGGGTTCATCCCGACGATTTCCGGCCTTGACCGGACCGGCAAGCGAGGGCCACGGTTCGCAAGTCAAACCCGCCGCCAGGTCTTTTTAGTCAGAAAAAGGTTTCGAGCATGCCGGACGTCATCAAGGATGCCGATATTGTCATCAGGAACGGTCTTGTCGTCGACGGGACAGGCGCCGACCGCGTGCGCGCCGATGTCGCCATCAAGGATGACCGGATCGTCGCAGTCGGCGCTCTGAACAGGGTTTCAGCAGGCCGGGAAATCGACGCATCCCGGCGCATCGTCGCCCCGGGCTTCATTGATGTACACACCCATGACGACCGCGCGCTCCTGGCGAACCCGTCGATGGACATGAAAGTCAGCCAGGGTGTGACGTCGGTGGTGGTCGGCAACTGCGGAATCAGTCTGGCGCCGTTGATCGCCGAGGCGCCGCCGCCGCCGCTTGATCTGATCGGTGCCGAGGGGGCCTACCGGTATGACACTTTCGATGCGTTCCTGCGCGAGGTCGAAGCGGCGCCGGCGACGGTGAACGCGGCATTTCTCGTCGGGCATTCGACCCTGCGTGTCGCCACCATGGATTCGCTTGATCGGGCGGCCACGGCCCGCGAAATCACGGCAATGCGGGGCAAGCTTGAGGAAGGTCTGTCCGCCGGCGCGATAGGTCTTTCCACCGGGCTATTCTACAAGCCCGCCGCAATGGCCCCGACCGAGGAAGTCATCGCCATTGCCCAAGCGCTGAAAGCGCATGGCGCGCGCTATGTCACCCATATGCGCGACGAGTCCGATCACGTGATCCGCTCGCTGGACGAAACTTTCCGCATCGGCCGGGAATCGCGTTCGCCGGTCGTGGTGTCGCACCACAAGGTTCAGGGCAAGCACAATGTCGGGCGCAGCCGTGAGACTCTGGCGCATTTCGACAAGCATATCGGCGGGCATGACCATCACGGCATCGCCTTCGACGTCTATCCCTACATGGCGTCATCGACGGTGCTGAAAGCCGATTCCATCAAGGTGTCCAAGAAAGTGCTGGTGACATGGTCAAAGACCCGTCCGGAACTGGCCGGGCGCGAGCTGTCGGATATCGCCGAGGAACTCGGCTGTGACATCTATGAGGCGGCGGAGCGGCTGCAACCGGCGGGCGCGGTTTATTTCGCGATGGACGAAGAGGATGTGCAGCGCATCCTCTCGCATCCCAATGCCATGTTCGGCTCGGACGGGTTGCCCCATGACGAGCATCCGCACCCGCGGCTTTGGGGGACCTTTCCGCGTATTCTCGGGCACTATTGCCGCGAGTTGAAACTGTTTTCCCTGGAGGAGGCGGTGCGCCGGATGACCGGTTATTCCGCCGAGACCTTCGGGCTGGTGGACCGCGGGGTGATCCGGCCCGGCGCCTTTGCCGACATCACGATTTTCGACGAGGACAAGATTCTCGACGGCGCCACTTTCGATGCGCCGAAGACACCCGCCATCGGCATCGACATGGTCCTGGTCAATGGCCGGCCGGTCTGGCAGTCCGGCGCCGAAACCGGTGCTCGGCCCGGAAGGGCGTTGCGGCACGGAGGATGATCGGGGCGCTCGGCCTGGAGGACGGGCCGGAGGCGAGGCGTTCGCCGTCAGCTCAGCCGGATTGCGACCGCGCCGATGGCGATGATCAGGGCCGAGGTCATGCGCCGCGCGGTGAGCTGTTCCTTCAGAACCACAACCGAGATGATCAGCACGAAGACGATCGATGTCTCGCGCAGCGCGGCGACCGCCGCGACCGGTGCCAGGGTCATCGCCCAAAGCGCCAGAACGTAAGAGCCGCCGGTGCCGAGCCCGCCGATCAGGGCGATGCGATACCGCCGGCGGATCAATTGTCTGAACGCTGCGCCCCGTGCCGCCATCGCCCAGATCACCAGAGGCGCCGATGCAAGGACGAAGATCCACAGGGTATAGGCAACCGGTGATCCCGAAGCCCTGACGCCGATCCCGTCGACCAGGGTGTAGGCGCAGATCACCGCCGCATTGGCGAGAGCGAACCAAACTCCGGAGCGATGGCGCAGCAGAAGGTCGGACCGCTCGAAAGAAAGACTGATCACCCCGCCCGAGATCAGCAATATTCCCGCCCACCGCGCCGCCGGCAGGGCTTCTCCGATCAAAGGGCCGCTGGCGATCGCGACCAGCAGCGGCGCGGTGCCGCGCATGATCGGATAGGCCTGGCTCATGTCGCCGCTTCGATAGGCGGCGGCCAGAAGCAGGAAATAGATGATCTGCAGCACGGCGGAGGCCGCGAGATAAGGCCAGCTTGCCTCGGCCGGAGATGGCAGGAACGGCAGTTTCACGGCGGCAATCAGGCCGCAACCGCCGGCAACCATGACGGTATTCAACAGCTTGTCGCTTCCGGCTTTCAGCAGCGCGTTCCAGCTTGCGTGGATCAGCGCCGAGGCGAGCACGATCAACACGACCGTCGTCGACATCACCGCACGCCGGATCGGGAGAGGATGGGTAACGCGAATGCATTACCATTCGTTGCTAAACCCAGATCCTCTGTCATCCCGCCGGAAGGCGGGACCCATGCCGCAGAACTGCCCGCTAGGACGGTGTTCCAGGTACGGCCTCGATTATGAATTTGAGACATCGCCGAGAACTCGAAAGCCGGTGGAATGGGCCCCGCCTTCCGGCGGGATGACGGCCAGAAGGTTGGCGTGTCAGTGCGGGATTGCCAGGTTCCGTCCGTTGCTTCAATCCCCCGATGCCGCTTTGGTGCCGGCCGCCGCAGCCTCCTTGGCTGCCATCATGGCCTTTAGTTCCTCCGGGGTCAGCCGGACGATGTCTTTGTTCTGGTGGCTGAAGATGTTGTAGGCCTGGGTGTCCAGATCCTCGAGCACCAGACGTCGGCTAAGAACATCTTCCTTCCAGCTGTCTTGCAGGTGCTGGCGCTCATGAAATTCCGGCATGACCTCCTTGGCGAAAAGTTCCAGACTATCGCAGATATCCTGGTGGCTGGTCTTGCCGGCCTGGTTCAACAGAATGATCTGGTCGACATGCGCCTCCTCGAACATCCGAAGGCGCTTGCGGATGGTTTCGGGTGAGCCGATGAGGCCGCTTTCGAGCGCTTTTGCCTCCTGCTCGCTGCCTTTCCAATCCTGATACGCCGCCCAGAGATCGCCGGTGCCCGGTGCCTCGATGCCCTTGCGGCCGTAATAGCCGAGCGCGAAGACGAAGAAGGTCCAGCCCGACGCCTTCTCGCGCGCCTCCTCATCGGTTTCGGCGCACATGAAGCCGTTGACCATGGCGATATTCGGGTTCTCCGGATACTCGCAGAGCCGGTTCGGATGGTTCAGCAGGGCGTTGTAATAGCGATGTACCCAGGCGCGGGCCGCCTCGGGAGAGACGAAGGTGAAGCCGAGCGCGCCCATGCCCCACTCGCCGGCATTGGCGATGGTCTGGATATTCGAGCAGGCGACCCAGAGCGGCGGATGCGGCTTCTGGTAGGGTTTCGGGATCACGTTGCGGGCGGGGAAATCGTGAAACTCGCCGTGGAATTCCCAATTCGTCTTGGTGAACATCGGAATGATCGCCTTGACGGCTTCCTCCCAGCGGTCGCGCTTGCTGCGAACCTGGACGCCGAAGGGATGAAGCTCCGCCGGTCCGGCGCCTTCGCCCATGCCCAGCTCCACCCGGCCGTCGGAGAGCAGGTCCAGGGTCGCGACCTTCTCGGCCACCCGGTGCGGTTGGTTGGTGGTGGTCTGGATCACCCCGTGTCCGAGCCGGATATTTTCAGTCCGCTGACTGGCGGCGCCCAAAAACACTTCCGGGGAGGCGCAGTGGGAGTATTCCTCGAGAAAGTGATGCTCCACCGCCCAGGCATAGTCGTAGCCGAGCTTGTCCGCCAATTCGATCTGGCCGAGCGCGTTCTTGAGCAGTGTCCGCTCGCTCTCATGGGTCCAGGGGCGGGGCAACTGCAATTCGTAGAAGATGCCGAACTTCATGACGGGACCTCAATTCTGCTCAATGCACGGTACGCGCAGTCTATAGGTGAATGCGGCAACCGCATAACGATGGCCGCTAAGAACAAGAAAAGATCGTCTCGGTGATCGGGCGGGTTCGCCTGCTACCCTCTTTTCTTCAGAAACGCCGCCATCACCTCTTGCGGCTGGCCCTTGGCGTAGGCTTCCTGCTGGCCAAGCACGCCGGCACGGAACGCCTCATCGAAGCCGGCAAGCGCGATTTCCCGGAACCGGGCCTTGGTCCGGGCCCAGGCGACCGAAGGTTTGGCGGCAAAACTTCTGGCGATCTCGCACGCCTTGGGAAGCAGCTCTTCGCGTTCGACAAGGTGATTGATCAGACCCCACTCGCGCGCCTCCTCCGCGCCGAGCAGGCGGCCGGTCATCGAGAGATCTTGGTTGCGTGACCAGCCGAGATGCAGGCTCATCCAATAGGAGCCCATGATCGAGGGGATGCCGGCGTTGATTTCGGGCTGGCCCATGCGGGTGCCGGGATGGGCGACGCGTTGGTCCGAGACCAGCGCCATCTGAAAACCGCCGCCGGCCGCCACGCCGTTGAGGGCGGCGACCACCGGCTTGTCGGTCAGCAGGATCTGCTTATAGATGTTGCAGACGGCGCCGAACCAGCTCTCGATCTGATGCACTTGAACGCCATGCGCCTCGGCAAGATCAACACCGGCGCAAAATGCCCGGTCTCCGGCGCCGGTGAGCACGATGCCGTCCACGGCGCCGTCCGCGTCCAAGGCGATCAGGCCGTCAGCAATCGCGCGCGCAAGCTCGACCGTAAGGGCGTTCAGGTTATCCGGCCGGTTGAGGCGAAGGACGGCGATCCGGTCCTGAACCTCTATTTCGGTGACGGACGGCATGGGCGTGCTCCGGCGGGTGGGCGAATGTCAGCTCGGTCGGGATCAAGGCACGCGCTCGATCCGCAGCACGTTGGTTGATCCGGGCGTGCCCATGGGGACGCCGGCGGTGATCACGATCTTGTCGCCGGACTCCGCGAATTCATGGGTTTTCGCCGTTTCGACCGCGCGCTTCACCACGGCGGAGAACCGCTCCTCGTTGTCGATATGAACCGCGTGGACCCCCCAGGCCATGGCCAGCCGCCGAGCGGTGCGCTCGCTGGATGTCACGCAGAGTACCGGAACATTCGGGCGCTCCCGCGACGCCCGCAGGGTCGTCGACCCGGACGTGGTGTAGGTGATGATGCATTTCGCGCTGATGGTCTGGGCGACCTGACGGGCGGCGAGGGTGATGGCATCGGAGGTGGTAGGCTCCGGTGCCTCGTGGCTCACCGCGGCGATCGCATGATAGGTCTCGTGGCCTTCGACCTCGCGGATGATCCGGTTCATCATTTCGACCGCCTCGATCGGATAGTCGCCGGCGGCGGTTTCCGCCGACAGCATCACCGCATCGGCGGAATCGTAGACCGCGGTCGCGACATCGGACGCCTCGGCGCGCGTCGGCGCCGGGGAATGCACCATCGAGTCGAGCATCTGGGTGGCGACCACCACCGGCTTGCCGAGCTGGCGTGCCAGCTTGACGATGCGCTTCTGCAGGCCCGGAACCTTCTCGGGCGGCAATTCGACGCCGAGATCCCCGCGCGCGACCATCACCGCGTCGGTCATTTCGATCAGCTCGTCCAGATGCTCGATCGCCGCCGGCTTTTCCAGTTTGATCAGGACCGCCGCCCGATCGTTGATCAGGCGCCGGGCCTCGGCGACGTCCGCCGGACGCTGCACGAAGGAAAGCGCGATCCAATCGACACCGAGATCAAGCGCGAAACTGAGGTCGGCACGGTCCTTCTCGCTCAGCGCCGAGAGCCTGAGCAGGACCCCGGGCACATTCACGCCCTTGCGGTTGGAAAGCGTTCCGGCGGTCAGCACCTCGGTATCGATTGTGCTTTTCGTTACTTTCTCGACCCGTAGCCGGATCCGTCCGTCGTCCAGCAACAGATCCGTGCCGGGCTTGGCAGCCTCGAAGATCTCCGGATGGGGCAACTGGACGCGGGATTTGGTGCCGGGCTGATCCTTAAGGTCGAGCCGGAACTTGTCACCTGTTTCAAGCTCGATCGAGTCCGTCTTGAAGGTGCCGATCCGCAGTTTCGGACCCTGCAGGTCGGCCATGACGGCGATCGGCTGGCCGAACTTTTTCTCCAGCTTCCGGATGATCCGAAAAGTCGCCCGATGGTCGGCGTGGGTGCCATGACTGAAATTCAGCCGAAAGACATCGACTCCGGCGCTGTACAACTCGCCGATTTTTGCTTCGGTGGCACTCGCCGGCCCCAGCGTGGCCACGATCTTGGTGCTTCTGTAGCGTCGCATGACCGCAACCTAACCCGGAAAATGTTACCGTTCAAAGCACAGAGATGAGCATTGATGCAGGTCTATCCAAGCAGCGGCGCGTAATCGTCGAGCAGTTTCAGCACCGAGTCCCGGCCTTCGGACGGCAAGGCCAATATCGCCCGATTGATGCCCGCCTGCGCATATCTTTCCAGCTGCTGAGCATCCGCCGGGGCGGCGAAGACACTGACCTGCAGGGTCGACATGTCGCGTCCGACCGAGTCGGCCATATTCTTCAGCCGAGCCATGTTCGCGGCGGGGTCGAAGCCGCCGCGCCCGCGCGGGAACCAGCCGTCGCAATATTCCACCACGCGGCGCAGGGTGTGATCGGTCTCACCGCCCATCAGCACCGGCGGGTGCGGGGTCCGGTGGGGTTTCGGGTAGGACCAGGTTTTGTCGAAATTCACGTATTTTCCGTGGAACTCGGCTTCCTCTTCCGTCCACAGCGCCTTCATCGCCAGGACATGTTCCTTCATGATCGCGAAGCGGGTCTTGTAGGTGGCGCCGTGGTTTTCCATCTCCTCGACATTCCAGCCGCCACCCATTCCGAACACGAACCGGCCCTTGGACATCAGATCCAGGCTCGCGATCGCCTTGGCGGTCACGATCGGATCATGCTGGGGAACCAGACAGATCCCGGTTCCGACCTTCAGCTTGGTGGTTACCGCGGCGGCGTAGGTCAGGGATACGAACGGATCGAGTGTGTGGGAATAGTGCTTCGGCAATTCGCCGCCGCCCGGGAAGGGCGACTTGCGGCTCGTCGGAATGTGGGTGTGTTCCGGCACGAAGAGAGATTCAAATCCCCGCGCCTCCAGCTCGCGCGCCAATTCGTCGATCGGGATGCTGTAGTCCGTATCGAAAATGAAAACGCCGATATCCATGTCGGTCTCTCCCCTGAAGCTGTGGCCTCGTCCACGTGGCTTGTTTGAGCGCATTAGACGGGAGCCGGGGCCCGCTGTCCATGCCATGATTGAAAGGAAATCGCATGGGTGCTTTGCGCGCCGGGTCTTCCCGCCGTAGCATCGGGCGCTGCCTGATTTCGATACCCGATTTATCCTGTTTGGAGCCGACAGATGTCCATGGCTGAAAAAATTGACGCCCTGCTGGGCGGCGCGGTCGCGCGCGGTGATGTTCCGGGCGTGGCGGCACTTGTGACCAACCGGGACCGGGTGATCCACCAGGCTTCGTTCGGCGAGCGGGTTCTGGGCGGCGGCATTCCGTTCAGCCCCGACACGGTGTTCTTCATCGCCTCGATGACCAAGGCGATCACCGGCGTCGCGGCGATGCAGCTTGTCGAACAGGGCAAGCTGTCGCTCGACGCGCCGGCAAGCCAGGTTCTTCCCGAGCTTGGCAAGATCCAGGTGCTGGCCGGCTTCGACGACAGGTGCAGGCCGCTGTTCCGGGACCCCGCCACGCCGGTGACCTTGCGGCATCTGCTGACCCACACCGCGGGATTCGGGTATGACACCTGGCACCGGCCGATGAAGTGGTATGCCGAAACCACCGGCATCATCTCGCGCAGCACCGGCAAGCGGGAGGCCTACAACCTGCCGCTGATGTTCGATCCAGGGACGCGCTGGGAGTACGGCATAAACATCGACTGGGCGGGCATGATGGTCGAGGCTGTGTCCGGCAAGACGCTGGATGTCTATTTCGCCGAGAACATCTTCGCACCGCTCGGCATGAGCAGTACCGGTTTCAGGATCACCGACGACATGGAGACGCGCCGGGCGACCGTTCATCAGCGCGAGGGTGACGGCCTGGTCCCGCTGCCGGGCTTCCGGATCGTGCAGAACCCCGAGGTGCATGGTGGCGGTGGCGGACTCTACTCGACGGTCGGCGACTATGGCGCGTTCACCCGGATGATCCTCAACAAGGGAGAGGGCAACGGCAACCGGCTGCTCCGCAAGGAGACGGTGGAAATGATGTCGGTGAACCAGATGGGTGATTGCCGGGTCGTCGAGTTAAAGACCTATGACCCGAAACGCTCGCGTGACGCGGAGTTCTTTCCCGGCATCCCCAAGACCTGGGGCCTCACCTTCATGATCAACGAGGAGGACGCGCCCACCGGGCGTCCGGCGGGAAGCCTTGCCTGGGCCGGTTTGGCTAACTCCTATTTCTGGATCGATCCGAGGAACGGCATCGCCGGGGTCTATGCGACGCAGATCCTGCCGTTCGTCGACAAAAAGTCTTTGCCGCTCTATCTCGATTTCGAGACGGCCGTTTATCGGTCGCTTGCCGAGAAGGGATGAGCCGCGTGAGCGAAAAGAGCGTCTCCCGCAGGCTTGCCGATGTCGCGCGGATCGTGCGGTCCAAGAACGCCGGGCCGGGCCTGCTGACCATCGACCTGTTCTTCAACTCGGAAGCCGACTTCAAGGCCGCGGTCGCCGCCGAGGGGCTGGGAGCGGAATCCGTGGCCGCGCGCTACGGCATCTCGGCCAACCGGGTGCGGCGCATCCCCTATCCGCTGGCGAATGCGATCAAGATCACCATGGACCGTCCGGTGACCGCCGGTTCTCCCGGCGACGGCGATGTTTACGGCGCGCAGCAGCATGCCCTGTTGCTTGATGTCGAGATCCCGGACACCGAAACCCGATAGGAGGCCCGTCATGAGCAAGCTTGAACCGGTCCGTCTGATGTCCGCCTCCGGCCAGCTCGGATACGGGGTCCTGAAGCCCGCCTTTGAGCGCGGCCTCACCCACGAGCCGCACATGATCGGAGCGGACATGGGCTCCGTCGATCCGGGGCCGGCCTATCTCGGCATGGGCAAGATCGCGACCGATCCGGAGATCACGCGGCGGGATCTGACAATGCTGCTGGAGGGCGCGCGGGGCCTCGGCGTGCCGCTGATCATCGGCACCGCCGGCACTGCCGGCGCGGCCCCGCATCTTGACCAGGTGTTGGACATCGTGCGTGCCATCGCGCGCGACCGGGGTCTGTCCTTCAAGCTCGCCTCGATCCGCGCCGACATCCCCAAGGAGCGGGTGCTGACGGCGCTTCGGGCGGGCGAGTTGTCACCCTTGGGTGCATTCCCCGAGGCAACGGAAGCCGACATCCTCGATAGCCCGCATATCGTCGCGCAGATGGACGAGGCGCCGTTCGTCGCGGCGCTGGAGGGCGGCGCCGATGTGGTGATCGCCGGACGGGCCTGCGACACCGCGATCTACACGACCGTGGCCCTGATGCGCGGCCATGACCGGGCGCTGGCGACCCATATGGCCAAGATCATCGAATGCGCCTCGCTCTGCTGTGATCCGGGCGGGCGGGATTCAATCATCGCCACCCTGGACGGCGAAGGCTTCACCCTGGATTGCATGAACCCGGACCGGCATGCCTCGCCGACCTCGGTCGCGGCGCATGCCCTCTACGAGCAGGGCGACCCTTTCACGGTGCGCGAGCCGGCCGGCGAGCTTGATCTGTCTCACGCCAAGTACGACGCGCTGGATCAGCACCGGGTGCGGGTGTCCGGCGCCACATGGCGTGACATGAAACCCAGTCTCAAACTGGAGGCCGCCGCGCCGGCGGGCTTCCGCTGCGCGTTTTTCGCCGGCACCAGCGATCCCCGGGTGATCGAGCGGATCGAGGAGATCTGGGCCGAGGTCAGGAAAGTCGTCGCCGGCCTCACCGGCCAGGACGCGGAGAACCTGCTGCGGGCCCGGTTCTATGGCCTCAACGGCGTGGTGAACTGGCCGACGGGACCGGCGGTGCCGCCGCGCGAGATCGGCATCCTGGTGGAATGCGTGGCGCCGACAAGGGAGGTCGCCAAGTCGGTAATCACGGTCACCAAGCAGTATTTCCTGCATCACGGCTTCCCCGGACGCCTCTCGACCGCCGGTAATCTCGCCTTTCCCTTCACGCCGCCGGAGCTTGAAGTCGGGCCGGCCTGGCGGTTCTCGCTTCACCATGTCATGCAGGTGCCGGACCCGGCGGAACTCAAGACCCTGTTCCCGATCACCTATGAGGATCTCTGAGCGTTCTGGCCGCAAACCGGGCATGGGGCTATGATGACCGACCGAACCTTTATCCGGGGGTAAGCGATGAGTGCCGTATCCGACGATCTGGCCCTGGACCGTATCGCGACCATCGACATGGCGCCGCTTGATGACGGCAGCGAGGCCGGTGTCCGCCAGGTCGCGGGCGCGTTGCGCGCGGTGTTTGAGCGGGTCGGCTTCTTCATCCTCGTCAATCACGGCATCGATCCGGCGCTGATCCGGCGGACCTTCGCCGAGGCCGAACGCTTCCACGCCCAGCCCATGAAGGCCAAGCTCCGGGTCATGATGAACGAGCACAATAACGGCTACATGGCGATGGACCGTTACAATGTGCGCACCTCCCGCGTCAGCGAGGAGGCGAAGCCCGACCGCAACGAAGCCTTCTTCATGAAACGCGAGCGGGACGCCGACGATCCACTCTTGAAGTCAGGAAGGCGGTTTTGCGGTGATAATGTCTGGCCGGAAAATCTCCCGGGTTTCCGCGAGACCCTGCTGGAGTACACCGACGCGGTCGATACGATGGCCAAGCGCCTGTTGCGCCCGCTGGCCGTCTCCCTCGATCTCCCCGGCGACACCTTCGATGCCGGTTTCCAGCAGACCCAGTTCTCGCTCCGCCTCTCCCACTATCCGCCGGTCGAGGCGCGGGAGGCCCGGCTATACGGCATCGCGCCGCACACGGATTCGAGCTTCATGACCTTCCTCGCCCAATCCGGCGTGCCGGGCCTGCAGATCCGCGTCGGCGAGGAGGATTGGCTGGACGTGCCCTATGTGCCGAACTCTTTCGTGGTGAACAGCGGCGACATGATGCACCGCTGGACCAACGGCCGCTACAAATCCACCCCGCACCGCGCCCTGCCGCCGGTCGGCCGCGACCGCTACGCCATCCCCTACTTCTTCGGCCCGCATTTCGACACAATGATCGACTGCCTGCCGACCTGCCAGGGCCCGGACAACCCCCCACAATTCCCGCCGATCACCTACGGCGACTACATGACCTGGTGGTACCGCTCGAACTACGACGCCAAGGACCAAGCCGACCTGGCGGGCGAGGCGGCGGAGTAGGGGGGGATTGGGCAGGAGGCGAACGGGTGTTTTTGATTCTACAATTTACCTAAAAAGATCGGCAAGAATAGGTTACCGGAACTAACTAACAAAACAACCCGAATCACAAGGAACGTAGGTTATGTTGCCACGACCATAAGAATTTGATTTTCTGAAAACCAGATGACCGGATCTTCCATTGCCTTCGATAAGACCCTCCAGCTACGATGACATGTATAGCTCTACTCGATCAATAAGCAAACGGTCTGAACGATTAGATTTATCGTTTGTCGACCTGTTTTGTGGGGGAGGTTTTGGAGCTTGGGGGGCCCGCAACGCGGGTTGGAAGCCCTTGGTGGCAGTAGACTCTTGGAATATAGCGGCTGCGAACTACAAATTGAACTTTCCGGAAGCAGAGGTAATTTGCGATGAGATTGAAAACATCGATTGCTCAGAATTGGCATTGTCCCGGTCTGTGGATGTACTCTTAGCGTCTCCCGAATGTACATCACACTCAATCGCCCGAGGAGCGAAACTGCCAAATCAACGAAGTCTAGAGCAGATTCAATTTAGTCGCGGTCATACCCTGCGGCAGCGAAGTAGTTTT
>JAYOEU010000032.1:17700-30840 GCA_038116915.1 Alphaproteobacteria bacterium | reverse complement strand
TACCCAAGTCACATTTTTCCATGGTGGCGTTCTTTGGGCCACGTGCGGTGGTCCACCAATGGAACCGGAAACCCGATATCGCTGACCGCGTGCGCGCGCATTTCTCGAATGCCGGGATTACGCCGAGAAGCGGTATCAACCCGCGTTTTGGTTTCGACATCGTGGCCTTCGGGGAGGACTGGTCGATTTCGGCGCATGTCGAGAGGGCGCGTTTGTTTCTTGGGTCTCTTGAAGCGGCGGGTTTCACCGGGCGGGTGTTTCTGGAGGCTCCGTCCGGGTTGTTCCGGGATGTGGACCTCGATCTGGTCCTGCTCAACCCGCCGGATAATCGCACGGACCTGACGCGGTTTATCAGGCGGATCCTGCCAGGTCTGGATCGTCGCGTGCTGCTGTGCGCGGCGGACCGCACCTGTTTTCAATTCGCGCCCGAGCAATTGGACATATCCCGTGGAGTGCATCACGCCGGTACCGGCGCGCCGTGGAGGCCGGGGACGGAACGCCATAAAATCCTCGTGGAAGCGGCGGGACCCGCGCTGGCCGAAAAATGCGCGTCCCTGTCGCCGGTATCGGCGAGATTCGTCTTGCTTGACCGGTCGATACTCGAAGCCGTGCTTGCGCGCGCCGGCGCCGAGCGGCCCGATCACTGCCCGTCCGTGTTGTGGTTCGAGGCCTGTCTGGCCGCCCATCTTGCGGCTGTTGAACAGAACACCAAGGAATTGCCGTTGGCGACAGTCACGGATGTGGCGAAATTTCATCCTACGGCCTGCCAAGTGGGAATGAACGTCACCATAGCGGCCGCCAAGCCCACCGCGCTGCTCTCCTGGTGGTCGGTCCCCGAGATGGCTTCTCATATCGCGGAGAAATTCAGTCCGGGCCGCCCACGGGCGGGATGATTCCGGCTCCCGCGATGCCGTCGGACCGTCCGACGCGGGGGGTGGCGTGTCCCTACGGTGCGTGTCACCCCCGAGCTCTCTCTTGTTGTTCTGAGCGATGGCGAACAGCAGATCGGTGTCCTCGTGGACGCGGTCCTCGGACACCAGGATGTGCTCATCAAACAATTGGGCGCGCTGGTCAAGAAGGCCCCCTGACCTCGAAATGAGGCAAGAGGCTGGCGCCGTGACCTTCCGTTTGGCACCGATCGCCGCCGTCAGAGCCATACGTCTTCCGAGGGCGCGGTTTCTCAAGCTGAGGACACGGCTCAATCTCGGGCCTGGCCGCGCGGCTTTCCGGCGGAACGGCCGAGACCCCTATTTCCCGAGCCGGTCGCATTGCTATAGTGGCGAGCGGCGCGGTCGAGCCTGGGAGGATGGGATGCGGAATATCAACTTCGATAATATCACCGACACTGTGGTCAAGGCCTATGCCGGCACCTCGGATGAGCGATTGCGGGAAATCCTCAATCTTCTGATCCCGCGCCTGCATGACTTCGTGCGCGACATCAAGCTGACGCCGGCCGAATGGGAAGCGGCGATGGAGTTTCTGCTCCGCGCCACCAAGACGACGAACGAGCAGCGCAACGAATTCATCCTGCTCTCGGATCTGCTCGGCGTCTCGGCGCTGGTGGATCTGCTGGACGGGCACGAGGACGAGGGCGCGTCGATCACGACGCTGATGGGCCCGTTCTATGTGCCGGGTCAGCCGGAGCGCGAGTTCGGCGCCGACCTGATCCAGGACAATGCCGGCGAGCGGGTGGTCGTTCAGGGTCAGATCCGCAGCGCCAACGGCGGCCCGCTTCCGGGCGCGACCATCGAGGTCTGGCAGAACGGGCCGAACGGGCTCTACACGGTGCAGGACCCGGGGCAGCCGGACGACAATCTGCGCTGCACACTGCATGCGGACCAGGACGGACGCTATTGCTTCGCGACCGTGAAGCCGATCCCCTACACGATCCCCGAGGACGGCGCCGGCGGCGAGCTGGTGCGCGCGGCGGGCCGGCATTGCTGGCGGCCGGCGCATATCCACCTGATGATCACCGCCGACGACCATAAGCGGCACATCAGCCAGATCTTCAACGAGGCCGACCCCTATATCGACGAGGACGCGGTGTTCGGCGTGCGCTCCGACCTCGCGATCGCCTTCGACCGCGAGCCGACGGCCGAGGAAGAGGCACGGTTTCCGAAGATCAGAAAGCCGTACAACGTGATCGATATGGATTTCGTGCTCGCCCGCGCCGGCTGAGCCGCGCGTTCCAGCCTTCCGCAACCATCCGCGACCGGAGCCCAAGCATGGAACTCGGCCTCTTCACCATGCCGATTCACCCGCCGAGCCGGAATTTCACCGAGACCCTGAAGGAAGACAGGGAATTGTTCCTGCTCGCCGACCGGCTGGGGTTCACCGAGGGCTATGTCGGCGAGCATTTGACCGATGGCGCCGAGACCATCACCTCGGGGCTGATCTTCATCGCCTGGCTGCTGCGCGAGACCCGGACCATCAAGCTCGGCACCGGCACGGTGAACCTGCCGAACCATCATCCGGCGGTGGTCGCGGCCGAGGTCGCGATGGTCGATCACATGGCCGAGGGCCGCTTCATCTTCGGGATCAGTCCCGGCGGGCTGCGCTCGGACGCCGAGGTGATCGGCAATCTGGACCGGGACCGGGCCGCCATGTTCCTGGAAGGGATCAACCAGGTGCTGGCGATCTGGGAGGGCGAGCCGCCCTACAACATCAAGGGCGAGTATTGGAACGTCACCACCGAACGCACCTACATGCCGGAGCTGGCCCAGGGCGTGATCGCGAAACCCTTCCGCCGCCCGCACCCGCCGATCGTGGTGACGGCGGTCGCGCCGTTTTCCAACGGGGTCGCCGAGGCGGCGAAGCGCGGCTGGGATCCGATCTCGGCCAATTTCCTGCAACCGCAATGGGTGCGCTCGCACTGGCCGAAATATGTCGAGGGATGCGAGGCGGTGGGCCGGCCGGCGGATCCGGCGAACTGGCGGGTGGCGAAATCGGTCTTCGTGGCGGATGACGCCGACGTCGCCGAGCGCTACGCCACCGGGTCCGACGGGCCGTATCATTTCTACTACAACTCGCTGTTCACCAAGCTTAAGGCGAACGGCCGCGCGGCGCTCTTCAAGACCGACCGGGATCAGCCCGACGACAGCCTGAACGTTGAGACCATCGTCGACCAGCTCGTCATTCGCGGCACGGTCGAACAGGTTGTCGACCGGATCCTCGCCTTCCGCGAGACGATCGGCGATTTCGGCACCCTGCTCTATGCCGGCCACGACTGGAAGGACCCCGCGCTGGCCCGCCGCTCCATGGAGCTGATGGCGAACGAGGTGATGCCAAGGGTCAACGCGGCGATCGGGAGATAGGCGCCTCGTCGCCCTGACCCGCGCCACGGCGACGCGAGGATGGGGGTACCAGCCGATCCCTTCCGGCATGCAGGACCCTTCGAGACGGCGCTAAAGCGCCTCCTCAGGGTGAGTCCATCCCTGTTCTCCTCACCCTGAGGAGGGAGCGGGAACACCCGTCTCGAAGGGTCCTGTCCAACGGATAAGATCGCCGGTCGAGCCGCAAAGCGCCTCCTCAGGGTAAGTCCATCCCTGTTCCCCTCACCCTGGGGAGGGTGCGGGAGCGCCCGTCTCGAAGGGTCCTGTCCAACGGATGAGATCGCCGGTCGAGCCGCTCCGCTCTCAAACCTTGCCCAGCGCCCGCAGAATGGCCTCCGGGGTCGCCGGGTGCGCGTTGACGGTGGCGCCGAGCGGCCGCAGGGCGTCGTTGATGGCGTTCAGGACGGCCGCCGGAGCGCCCGCGGTTCCCGCCTCGCCGGCACCCTTGGCGCCGAGCTCGCTGTCCTTGGTCGGGCTTTCCATGTGCGCCACCTCGATATCCGGCATCTCGGCGGACATCGGCACCAGATAGTCCGCCATGGTCCCGTTCAGCAGCTGGCCGCGTTCGTCATAGAGGCAATGCTCGAACAGGGCGGCGCCGATACCCTGGACGATGCCGCCCCGGATCTGCTCGTCCACCAGCTGCGGGTTGATCACCGTGCCGCAATCCTCGACCGCCCAGTGCCGGAGCAGGGTGACGAAGCCGGTGTCGGTATCGACCTCGACCAGGGAGGCCTGGACACCGTTGGTGAAGGCGAAGGGAAATTCCTTCGGCACATAATGGCGGGTCACCATGAGCTCGCTCTGGAAATCCTTCGGCAGGGTGTCGGCCCGGAAATAGGCGATGCGGCCGATCTCGTCGAGACCGATCCGCTCGCGCCCATCCGCCATGTCGACCACCGCGCCGCCCCGGACGTCGAGGCTTTCCGGGCGCGCCTGCAGGATCACGCCGGCGACCTCGAGAATGTTCCGGCGCAGGGCATGACCGGCCTGGGCCGCCGCCTCGCCGCCGATGCCGGCGCCGCGCGAGGCCCAGGTGCCGCCGCCATAGGGGACGTTGTCCGTGTCGCCGGTGATCATCTTGATCCGCTCCAGCGGCACGCCGACGGCGGTTGCCGCGACCTGGGCGATCACCGCCTCGGCGCCCTGTCCCTGCTCGGTGACGCCGGTGGAGCAGAACACGTTGCCGCGCGCGTCCAGCCGCAGGGTGCAGCCGTCCTGGGCGGAAATCCGCGCGCCGCCGACGCCGTAGAACATGGCGCTCGGGTTGGTCAGCTCGACGAAGGTGGCGATGCCGATGCCGCGATGCACGCCCGCCGCCCGGAGCCGCGCCTGCTCGCGCCGCAGCCCGTCATAATCCATCATCTCGACCAGACGGTTGAGCGACGCGTGGTGCGAGAGCTTCTCGAAAGACAGGCCCGTCGGCGCCTTGCAGGGATAGGCGTCGTCCGGGACCAGATTGCGGCGCCGGATCTCGATCGCGTCCATGCCGATCGCCGCCGCCGCGCTGTCGAGCAGGCCCTCGGTGACCGCCGTCGCGATCGGATGGCCGACCGCCCGGTATTGGCACATCGGCGTCTTGTTCTGGAACACCACCGTCGCCCGGGCGCGATAGTTCTGGTTGGTGTATTGCGCGCCGGTCAGGTTGACGATCTGGTTCGCCTCGATGCCGCTGGTCCTCGGATAGACCGAGAACGGACCGATCCCGGTCAGATCATCCATCTCGATGGCGAGAATCCGGCCGTCGCGCGCGACCGCCATCCGCGCCGTGATCTTGTGATCGCGGGCATGGATGTCGGTGGTGAAGGATTCCAGGCGGTCGGCGATGAATTTCACCGGACGGCGCAGCATGATCGAGAGGGCGACCGTGGCCATCTCGTCCGGATAGGTGTGAACCTTGATCCCGAAGGACCCGCCGACATCCTCGCAGATCACCCGGACCTTGTGTTCCTCGATTCCGAAATGGCTGGCGAAGATGCCCTGCATCATGTGCGGCGCCTGATGCGCGTGATAGACGGTGAGCTGCTCCTCCGCCGGGTCGTAATCCGAGAGAATGGCGCGCGGCTCCAGGGTCACGCCGGTGTGCCGACCGAACAGGAAGGTTTCCTCGACGACGGCGGCATCCGGCGCGGCGAAACCCTCGTCGACGTCACCGGCGCTGAATTCCCGCTTCCAGGCGAGGTTGTCGCCGAGATCCGCGTGGATCACCGGCGTCTCCGGGGCAAGCGCCGTCTCCATGTCGGTGACCGGCTCAAGCTCGCGCCATTCGATGACCAGCTTGTCGGCGGCATCCTCGGCCTCGGCGCGGCTGGCGGCGACCACGGCCACCACCGGCTCGCCCTGCCAGCAGGCCTTGCCGACGGCGAGCGGGTACTGCGGCTGCGATTTGAGGCCCTGCAGATGGCTCAGAACCCCGACCCAGGGGGTGCAGACCGCCTTCATCTCCTCGCCGGTGACGACGGCGATCACGCCGGCGGACGCCTTGGCCGCGTCGGTTCCGATCGACAGGATCTCGGCATGGGCGTGCGGCGAGCGGGCGAAGGCGACATGCGCCATGCGCGGCAGTTTCTTGTCGTCGATGAAGGTGCCGCGACCCTGCAGCAGGCGTTTCGCGTCGGGCCGGGGAACGCTGCGGCCGATATAGCTGTTGGGCCGGTCGAGGACGGAAAGCGCGGGCTTGTCGTTCATGATCGCTCTCCCGCTCAGACGCTGTTGTTCCGCCGCGCCTCGGCGACGGAGGCCACCGCGTCGACGATGGCGTGGTAGCCGGTGCAGCGGCAGTAGTTGCCGGACAGCCAGAGCCGGATCTCCTCGCGCGACGGCGCCGGCTGGCGTTTGAGCAACGCATCCGCCGAAAGCAGCATGGCCGGGGTGCAGAAGCCGCATTGCAAGGCGTTGCGTTCGTGAAACGCGGCCTGGAGATCGGCGATCTCGCCGCTGTCGGACGCGCCTTCGATGCTGGTGACCTCGGCGCCGTCCGCCTGCGCCGCGAGGGTGAGGCACCCACGCACGATCTCGCCGTCCAGCCGGACCGTGCAGGCGCCGCAAACCCCATGCTCGCAGCCCACATGGCTGCCCGTCAGGTGGAGCTTCTCGCGCAGAAAATCGACCAGCGAAAGACGCGCCTCGACCCGCGCCGATACCGGCTCGCCGTTGACCTTGAGCTTGATTTCGATTTCGGATGCCATTCCACTCTCCTCAACCGAGCAACCGCGCGACGGCCCGGCGCAGCAACACGCGGGCGAGATGAAGCTTGGCCGGCGCCGAGCAGCCGGGCTGTCCGACCGCGTCCAGATCATCCGCCAGGGCCGCGCAGGCTTTTTCCAGCACCGCATCGCCAAGGTCTTTTCCATCCAGGCACGCCGCGGCGGAGTGCGCCAGCGTCGCGCGGTCGGTGATCGCGAAGAACGCGAGGCGGGGGGCGTGCAGCCTGCCGTCCCGAACCTCCGCCCGCGCGGCAAGGCCCACCAGCCCGTAGTCGCCATGCCGGCGCGCCAGCTTTTCATATGAGGTGCGCGTGCCGGCGGCGGCCGGACACCGGATCTCCGTCAGCACCTCGTTTTCCCCGAGCGCCGTCGTGAACGCGCCTTCAAAGAAGTCCTCGGCCGCGATGTCCCGGATGCCGGACGGTCCGGTTGCCCGAAGCGTGGCTCCCAACGCGAGAATGCAGGCCGGCAGTTCGGCGGCCGGATCCGCCAGGGCAAGGCTTCCCCCGATTGTTCCCTTGTTGCGGATCGCCGGATGCGCAAGCTGGCCTGCGGCCTCGCGCAACAGCGGCGCCGCCGTTTCGACGGTATCGCTGCCTTCGAGATCCACGTGCCGCGTCAACGCGCCGAGAACCAGGGTATCCCCCTCGAGGCGGATCTCACGCAGGGCCCCGACGCCCGAAATATCGATCAGATGGCTCGGCGTCGCGGCCCGCATGTTCATCATCGCGAGCAGGCTTTGGCCGCCGGCCAGGATCGCCGCGTCCCGGTGCTTTCCGAGCAATGCCAAGGTCTCCTCGACGCTACCCGCGCGCAGATATTCGAATGACGCCGGTTTCATATAGGGCTCCAGATCCACTTGCTTCGCGCCGGGGCGGGGCCGGGGCGGGAAAGTCGAGTTAATCACGCTTTCGCGAGATCACGAAGACATGCTTTAATGGATTTCATCAAACCGCCGCCCGATAGGCGGAGGACAAAAAATTCTGCTTTGCAGGGGGAAACAAGTGATGTCCAGACTGTTTGGAATGAGGTTTCGGGCGGTTCTGCTCGGCGCCGCGCTCGTGTTCGGTGTTTTCGCGTCGGTGATCGCGGCCCCGCCGGCACAGGCGCAAAAGCCGGTTAAGATCGGCTTCTCGATGGCGCTGACCGGTGGTCTCGCGGCGGCCGGCAAGGCGGCCCTGATCGCAATGGAGATCTGGCGCGACGATATCAACAAGGCCGGCGGCCTGCTCGGGCGCCCGGTTGAATTCGTCTACTATGACGACCAGACCAATCCCTCGACCGTGCCGGGCATCTACACCAAGCTGCTCAATCTGGACAATGTCGATCTGGTGGTCTCCGGCTATGCGACCAACATGATCGTGCCGGCGATGCCGATCGTGATGGGCCGCAAGATGGTCTTCATGAGCCTGTTCGGCCTGGCCGCGAACGAGAAGTTCAATTATCCGAACTACTTCCAGATCATGCCGGCGGGCCCCGAGCCCAAGACCGACTGGTCCGGCGGCTTCTTCGATATCGCCGAAGCGCAGAATCCGAAGCCGGCGACGATCGCCCTGGTCGGCGCGGATGCCGAGTTCGCGCGCAACGCGCTTGACGGCGCGCGGATCAATGCCGAAAAGCGTGGCCTGAAGATCGTCTACGACAAGACTTATCCGCCGGCGACGGCCGACTTCACGCCGATCGTCCGCGCGGTTCAGGCAACCAACCCGGACATCGTCTATGTGGCCTCATATCCGCCGGATTCGGCTGGTATGGTCCGCGCCGCGAACGAGGTCGGGTTGAAGGCGAAGATGTTCGGCGGCGGCATGGTCGGCCTGCAATTCGCGGCCCTGCTCGGCAAGCTCGGCCCGATGCTGAACGGCATCGTCAACTACGACTTCTGGGTTCCGGAGCCGACGCTGAAGTTCACCGGCGTCGAGGAGTTCCTGAAGAAGTATCAGGCGAAAGCCGCGGGAGCCGGTGTCGATCCGCTCGGCTATTATCTGCCGCCCTACGCCTATGCGTATCTCCAGGTCCTCGGCAACGCGGTGAACGCGGTCGGCTCGCTGGATCAGGCGAAGATCGGTGACTATATCCGCTCGAATTCCCACGACACGGTGGTCGGCAAGGTCAAGTTCGGCGCCAATGGCGAGTGGGCGAGCGGACGCGCGTTGATGGTGCAGTTCCAGGGTATCGACGACAGCGGCCTTGATCAGTTCACCAAGGCTGGCAAACGCGTCGTGCTGAGCCCGGCCGACTGGAAGTCGGGCAGCATCAACTACCCGTACGCGAAGTAGCGTCGTCAACGTCGGGAATCCGCGGCGGCGGAACTGTCCATGGATCTTTTACTGAACGCCGTCGCCGCGGGAATCCTGCTTGGCGGGTTTTACGCGGCCGTATCGATCGGGCTGACCATCTGTTTCGGTCAGCTCGACATCGTGAATATCGCGCACCCGGCCTTCATCGTGCTGGGCTCGTTCTGTACCTTCATGCTGTACGAGAAACTGGGTTTCGACCCGGTGCTGGCGGGCGTCGTCATGACGCCCGTCTTTTTCGCCATCGGCATGGCGCTCTACAGCATCTACTACGCAAGCTTCGAGAAGCGGGGTGATGAGTCCCTGCGCGGCCTAGCCTTCTTCTTCGGCATCATGTTCATCGTCGAGGTCCTGCTGATCATGACCTTCGGCGTCGACTACCGGCTGGTGGAAACCAGCTATATCGGGCAAAGCCTGAACATCGGCGTGGTGGGTTTGCCCTACCGCCTGCTGGTGCCGTTCCTGGTCTCGCTGGCGATGGCGGGCGGGATCTACCTCTATCTCTCCCGCACCTTCACCGGGCGCGCCATCCTGGCGGTGGCGCAGGACCGGTTGGCCCTGCAGCTTATGGGGGCGGACCCGGTGCGCATCAAGCAGATCGCCTTCGGGCTCGGGCTTGCCTCGACCGCCGTGGCCGGTGCCTTGCTGATCATGCTCGGCCCGGTAGAGCCCTCGGTCGGCCGGCTCTATATCGGCCGGGTGTTCGCGATCGTGGTCCTCGGCGGCATGACCAGCATCGGCGGCACCATGGTCGCGGCGCTGATCCTCGGCGTGGTCGAGAGCATGGTGGCGACCTTTTACGGACCGTCCTGGGCCCCGGCGGTGGCATTCGGCTTCCTGCTGATCACATTGGCGGTCCGGCCCTCCGGCCTGTTCGGGAGATAGGCCGTGCGGATCAGCTGGTTCTGGATCATCGCTCTCGCCATTCTGGCCGCCGGGGTCCTGGTGACCAAGGTCGTGGACAACCGGTTCATTTTCTATGCGAGCTACGTGGTCCTGCAATTCGTCGTGCTGGCGACCGCCTGGAATATTCTCGGCGGTTTTACCGGCTATGTGAATTTCGGCAGCGCCGCCTTCTTCGCGGTCGGCGCCTATACCTCGATCGCCCTGGACAAGGCCTTCGGGCTTCCGCTGCCGGCGCTGATCCTGGTGGCCGGAATGATCGGCGGCCTGATCGGGTTGGGGGCCGGGTATCTGACCCTCAGGCTGCGCGGCGTGTTCTTCGCCATCGCGACGCTTGCCCTCGCGGTCGTGCTGGAGACCCTGATCACCAACTGGGACTATGTCGGCGGCGCGTCCGGCTCGATCATCATTCCGCCGACCGAGGTGATGTTCTTCGACGACATCATCGAGGCGCTGTTCAGCCTGATGCTGCTGCTGGCGGTTCTGGCGGTGGCGATCGCACGGTACGTGTCGATTTCAAAGATCGGCCGGGGCCTGGCCGCCATCCGCGACGACGAGGTCGCCGCCGAGTGCATGGGCGTGCCGACCCTGAAGCTGAAGCTGATCTCGACGACCCTCAGCGGCGCGCTGATGGGGATCGCGGGGGCGCCGTATCCGTTTTACGTGACTTATGTCGAACCCGCGTCGGCCTTCAATCTTACCTATGCGGTGAACTCGATCGCCATGCCGATGATCGGCGGCACGACGACCTGGTTCGGGCCGGTCATCGGCGCCCTGCTGCTCGGTGTCATGCAGCAATGGGCGACGGTGACGATCTCCTCGGAGCTCAACCTGCTGATCGTCGGCGTGATGCTGGTCGCCTTCGTCATCCTGGCGCCGCAGGGGATCGTCGGTCTGGTGCGCAAGCTGGTCAAGCGGAGCCCGAAATGACGGCGGCGGCCCCCATTCTGCGCATCAACGCGGTGGTCAAGCGGTTCGGCGGCTTCACGGCGCTGGACGGCATCGATCTCGAAGTCGCTCCGGGAGAGCGACTCGGGCTGATCGGGCCGAACGGGTCGGGCAAGACCACGCTGATCAACTGCATTTCCGGGGCGCTGATCGCCGATGGCGGGGCGGTGCTGTTCGAGGGCGCCGACATTACCGCTCTCGCCGCGCATCAGAGAACCAAGTCGGGCATCGCGCGGAGCTTTCAGATTCCCCGCCCCTTCGCCAGCATGACCGTCGCCGAGAATGTCTCGATCCCCTTGGAATACACTGAACGCCGGGCCGTTGCCGACCGGGATCTGGCCGAGGAGGCGCATGAGATCCTGACCCTCATAGGATTGGAGAGCCTTGCCGCGACCGCCGCCGGCGCCCTCACCCAGATCGAGCTGCGCAAGCTCGAACTGGCGCGCGCCATGGCCTGCCACCCGAAACTGCTGATTTCCGATGAGGCGATGGCGGGGCTTTCCGGCAACGAGGTAGACGAAATTCTCGAGATCCTGCTCCGGGTGAACGATCGCGGCGTCGCCATCATCATGATCGAGCATATCATGCGCGCGGTCATGGGATTTTCGGAGCGGATCGCGGTGCTGGACGCCGGGCGCAAGATCGCCGACGGTGAACCCGGCGCCATCATGAACAACCCGGACGTGGAGCGAGCATATCTTGGCGAGTAGAATTGTCGTCGACAATCTCAGCGCCGGCTACGGGTCGGTTCGGGTCCTGCACGGTGTCTCGATGCGGGTCGAGGCGGGCGAGACCGTCGTGCTGTTGGGAACCAACGGTAACGGCAAAAGCACCCTGATCAAATGTCTGATGGGCATGCTCGGGCCCAGCGGCGGCGCGGTCTATCTGGAGCGCGACGGCGAGCGCATTGATCTCGCCGGGCGCACGCCGCAGGAAATCGTCAATCTCGGCGTGGCGCTGGTGCCTGAGGGACGGCGGTTGTTCCCGAAGCTGACGGTCGCCGAGAATCTCGAACTCGGCGCCTACCGGGACGCAGCCCGCCGGAACATCGCGGCGAACCTGGAGTTCTGCTTCGAGGCGTTTCCGAGACTGGCCGAGCGGCGCAACCAGCTCGCAGGCTCAATGAGCGGCGGTGAGCAGCAGATGGTGGCCCTGGCCCGGGCGATGATGTCCGAACCCTCGGTCCTGCTGGTCGACGAGCCCTCGGTCGGGCTCGCTCCGATCCTGGTGAGCCGGATGATCGCCAAGATCAAGGAACTGCATGACCAACGCGGCCTGACCGTGTTGATGGCGGAACAGAACTTCAACCAGGCGATCAAGATCGCCGACCGCGGCTACATCATCGTGCATGGCGAGATCGCCTTCGAGGGTGAAAGCGCCGATGCGTTGAAGAACAACGATCTGGTGAAGCACTACTATCTCGGTGCCTGACCGGCGCGCGGCATAAGTCACGGATTTCGGGAGAACGGCCATGCTGCCCAGGGACCGGCTGCCCTATTCGGCGATCATCGACCGGCCGCGCTATCCGCTGCCGGACGGCAAGCGGATGGCGGTCTGGACGATCGTCAATGTCGAGGACTGGAGCATCACCAGGCCGATGCCGCGCGGCGTGCTCTCGCCGCCGATGGGCCAGCCGCTGCAACCGGACCTGCCGAACTGGGCCTGGCACGAATACGGCATGCGGGTCGGCTTCTGGCGTCTCCTGGAGGTGCTGAAGCGCTATGAGGTGGGGGTCACCCTGGCGATCAACGGCCTCGTTTGCGAGACCTATCCCCGGGTTGCCGAGGCGGCGCTGGAAGCGGGCTGGGAGTTCATGGGCCATGGCTTCGAGCAGATGCCGATGCACAATGTCGAGGATCAGCCGGCCGCCATCGCCCGCACCATCGACAGCATCGCCCGCTTTGCCGGAAAGCCGCCACGCGGCTGGGAAAGTCCGGGCCTGACCGAGACCATGGAGACCGCCGACCTTTTGACCGCGGCCGGGATCGAATATGTCGCGGACTGGGTGCTGGACGACCAACCGGTCGAAATCATGACGGCGAACGGCCCACTGATCTCGGTTCCCTATACCGTCGAGACCAACGACATTCCGATGATGCTGCTGCAGCATCATCCGTCCGAGGAAATGTTCCGGCGCGGCCGCGACCAGTTCGACCAACTGTACCGGGAAAGCGCCGAGATCACCCGGGTGATGTCGATCAGCGTCCATCCCTATATCACCGGCGTGCCGCACCGCATCGGCTATCTGGAGCAGCTGCTCAAGCATATCCGGAGCCACGACGATGTCGCCCTCTGGCGCGGCGAGGAGGTGATGGACTGGTTCCGGAGCGTCTCTTCGGCCTAGCGCGTGCCGGCCCGCCTCAGGCCTGCGGCTTCCCTTTGTCCTCGGCTTGCGGCTCTTCCGGCGGGACCGGCGCTGGCTTGGGTACTGGCTTGGGCGCTGGCGGTGATTTCCGC
>JAYOEU010000032.1:0-17600 GCA_038116915.1 Alphaproteobacteria bacterium | reverse complement strand
CGGCGGGACCGGCGCTGGCTTGGGTACTGGCTTGGGCGCTGGCGGTGATTTCCGCCATTGCCGCCGCGGTCGGGTCCTGCGGGGCCTTGCCTTTCACCGACGCGAAGTTCGGCACCATGCGTTCCTGCCGCATCGATGTCAGCACGACCCGGTGGATATGGGATAGCTTGTAACGCTCGGCGAGGCAGATCTTCAGCACCTCTTCGATCCGGCTCTTGGAGTAGCGGTCGACCGGATCGGAGGTGGCGATCGACAAGCCTTTTTCCAGCAGCTTGCGGATCACCGCCATATCACTGCGGAACGGCTCGACCAGGTCCGGCGTGGTAAGCTCGATCGTGATATCGGCCCGCGAGCGGAACTGTTCCGACGCGCTGCCGCCCCGGGTCTCGGCGACGACCGGTTCCTCCAGTTCCACCGGATACACCAGAGTGGCAAGCTGCCCGGCGCGAAGCTTCACCAGATGCGCGGCAATGGCGATGATCGCGCACAGGCCCGCCATCAGCAGCCAGAGCATGTGGTCGAAACCGTGAAAAAGCGGCGGCCAGCCGACGATCTTGCCAAGCCCGTTGGCCGCGACGACCACGATGTTGACGATGATGATCAGGGCCGCGAGGGTGGAAAAGCCCGTGGTGATCATCCAGGTCAGCTGAAGACTGGCGGACCGTCTTGGCGGGGAGGTCTCTCCCTTGTTCTCGGTCATTTTACTGCCCTATCCCGAAACCGGAGAAATGTCGGAGGAGTCCATGCCGGACACCGTTTCGTCTTCCCGCCGGCCGGTGACCGCCGATCGCCGTTGCGCGTCATTATCCACCGGCCATCTCCGCAAGACAACAAACGGTGAAAAAGTCAAATCCGTATTAATTTTTCTTGTAAATTCGAACTAAATTCCAATTCCGTGATGAGCACATACGATATGCTTTCAAGCGCGGAAAATCCACCCGGTAAAACACTTAGCGCCGGGCGGCGAATTCGCGGCGCCGCCTGACGGCTCCCACGGCGATGTTCGGGCGAGGCTCGGGACAATACGACGTTCTAGGTTCCGCAGAAGGTTTGCGTCACCGCCTGGTCGGGGGCCGGCGGCTGCATCAGCTCCTCGTGGCCGCGATGGTCGTCGAAGGGTGTGGTCACCACGCCCAGCAGTTCTTCCATGGGGCCGAAATCCTCAGCCTGGGTGGCGTAGTCGATGGCCCTCTGGACCTGATGGTTGCGGGGGATGAAGGCCGGGTTCACCGCCCGCATGGCCCGGCGGCGCCCGGCGGTGTCCATTCCGTAGGCGGCAAGGCGGTCGCGCCATCTGGCGTCCCAGTCGTCATAGGCGCCGGGGTCGTCGAACAGCATGCGGACCATCGCCTTGGCGCCGATATCGCCGGCCGGCGCGTCCGAGAGCCGCCGGAAGGTGAGGGTGAAGTCGGCTTGCTGGCCCGCCATGCGGCCCAACAGGTCGAGAGCAAGCTCGACATCCGGCTGTTCCGCCGCCGGCAGGCCGATCTTGGCGGCCAGCCCGCCGTGGAAGGCCTTCTCGAAACGGGGCCAGTAGGCGGCAAGCGCCTGCTTGGCCTTTTCGATCGCCGCCTCCTGGTTCGCGTCGAACAGCGGCAGCAGGGTCTCGGCCAGCCGGGTCATGTTCCACAACCCGATCGAGGGCTGCTGGTCATAGGCGTAGCGGCCGCCGGTATCGATCGAGCTGTAAACGGTCTCGGGGTGGAAGGTATCGATGAAGGCGCAGGGCCCGTAGTCGATGGTCTCGCCCGAGATCGTGCAGTTGTCGGTGTTCATGACCCCGTGGATGAAGCCCATCATCATCCATGAGGCGATGAGATCGGCGGTATTGACCGCCACCGCCTCGAGCAGCGCCAGATAGGGATCGGCGGCGTCTTTCAGATCCGGGTAATGCCGCGCGATGACGTGATCCGCGAGAATCTTGATCGAGGCTTCGTCGCGCTGGCCGTGGAAATACTGGAAGGTGCCGACCCGGATGTGGCTGGCGGCGACGCGGGTCAGGATGGCGCCCGGCTCGGGAGCCTCGCGTCGGACGATCTCGCCGGTGCTCACCATCGCCAGCGCGCGCGAGGTCCGGATGCCGAGGCCCGCCATCGCCTCGCTGACAACGTATTCCCGCAAGACCGGGCCGAGCACCGCGCGTCCGTCGCCCATTCGGGAATAAGGCGTCGGGCCGGAGCCCTTGAGCTGAATATCCCGGCGGATGCCGTCGGGCCCGACAATCTCGCCGAGCAGGATGGCGCGCCCGTCGCCGAGCCTCGGCACCCAGTTTCCGAACTGGTGACCGGCATAGACCTGGGCCAGCGGTTCCGCGCCGGCGGGGATCCGGTTGCCGGCCAGCACTTGGGCCGTCTCCGGGGCGGACAGGATTTCGGGATCGATGCCGATCTGCCGCGCCAGCGCCGCATTGGCCTTGACCAGGCGCGGGGCCGCGACCTGTGTCGGGTTAAGGCGCGTGAAGAAAGCCTCCGGCAGCCGGGCGTAGCTGTTGTCGAAGGGAACGGCGTCCCAGCCGGTCTGGTTCACGCTTTCCTGGGTGATGGCATCCACGATCCGACATCCCGTTTGTTGCCGCCGGCGTCCATGCGGCGCCGACCGTAGCCTCAGTTGTACCGTGACTCGCCTCGGATTTCCCGATTAAAGTCTGTTCGGTCCACGCATGGGGAGAATATGGGCATGGTGTCCTTTGAGTTCCATTTCGATTTCGGCAGCCCGAACACCTATATGAGCCACCGGCTCATCCCCGGGATCGAGGCGCGCACCGGCGTTGCCTGCACCTATGTGCCGGTGCTGCTGGGCGGGATCTTCAAGCTCACCAACAACCGCTCGCCGATGGAGCAGTTCGGCGAAATCAAGAACAAGCCGGAATACCTGCAACTCGAGATGCAGCGCTTCATAGCCAAGCACGGTTTCGACAAGTACAAGCGGAACCCGCACTTTCCGGTGATCACGGTGCAGGTCATCCGCGGCGCGCTGGTGGCCGAGGAGGAGGGTTACTACAAGGACTATATCGAGGCGGTTTACGCCGCGATGTGGGAGAACCAGCTCAAGATGGACGACCCGGAGGTGATCCGCGCCACCCTCGACGCGGCAGGGCTGGACGGCGGGCATATCCTCTCCCGGATCACCGAGCAGCCGATCAAGGACAAGCTGATCGCCAACACCCAGGCCAGCGTCGACCGCGGCGCCTTCGGCAGCCCCACCTTCTTCGTCGGCGACGAGATGTTCTTCGGCAAGGACCGGCTGGTCGAGGTCGAGGAGGAACTGCTGCGGCAGACGGGACGGGCGTAGAGCCGACAAGACCCTTCGAGACGCGGTTTCACCGCTCCTCAGGGTGAGTCCCTAAAATGCACCGACTCACCCTGAGGAAGCGCGAAGCGCTGTCTCGAAGGGTCTTGTCGGCCATATATCCCTCGGTCACCCTGCAACCTCGCGCAGCCGTGCCAGCACCATGTCCGAGACCTCGATCCGGTCCCGCTTCAGCGCCGCGCGGCGGTCGGCGGCGGAGCGGTCGAAGGGCATGCGGACCGGCCCGCCGCCGGCGACCGGACGGGCGGCACGGACCGACTCCGCATAGTCCGTGACCTTCTGGCGGTATTCCGCCTCGGGCATCATCAGGTCCGGCTTCATGGCGATCATCAGATAGCCGAAATCAGCCATTTCCGGTACGTCGACCGGGGAGCCGGCGAGGATACCGAGCATCTGCACCACCATGCCGAGCCCGGCGCCCTTATGCCCGCCCCAGGGGGTGAAGGCGCCGGCGAGCGCCGCGTCGGGATCGGTGGTCGGCTCGCCCGCCGCGTTGAAGGCGCGGCCCTCGGGGATCCGTTCGCCCAGGCGCCGCGCCAGCATCACCTCGGCATGCATGATCGAGGAGGTGCCGATATCCCAGATCACCGGGTCGCCGGTGCTGGGAAAGCCGAAGCAGATCGGGTTGGTGCCGAACCGCCCGTCGACCGAGCCGTGCGGCGCCACCCAGGGCGAGGCATTGGACGCGATCATGGTCAGCAGCCCCTCGGCCGCCGCCATTTCGGCGAAATAGGACAGCATGCCGGTGTACCAGGTGCCGTCGGCGCCGACCATCGAGAGGCCGCTGGCCTTGGCCTTGGCGATGGCGATCTCGGTCGCCCGGTAGGCGACCACATAGCCGAGATTGTCGTTGCCCGCGAGCCGGGCCGATACCGGGGTCTCGTGCATCGTCTCGACCGGCCTTGCCGCCTTGCCGGTGCGCCCGATCCGCTCGATGATGCTGACCACCCGGGGCAGCCCGCCATAAGAGAGGCCGCGCAATTCGCAGTCGATGATGTGGTCGGTAATGATCCGGGAATCTTCCGCATCGTGCCCCAGCGCCTTCATGACGCTCTCGACCAGGCTCCGGGCCTCGGCGACGGTAAGCTGCATGTCCTTCTCCCGCGTCGATCCCACCGTGCCAAGCACGGTTGGGATCACTTCCAGTGTTTCGTGGGCGAGGTTGAGGCGGTTCGGCCCACTCGGCAAGATGCAAGCGCGGTTTTCTTAACCGGTTGGAGGCAAGGATCATGAGACTGAAGGACAAGGTGACACTGGTGGTGGGCGCTGGCCAGGCGCCAGGCGATACGATCGGCAACGGGCGCGCGACCTCGATCCTGTTCGCGCGCGAGGGCGCCAAGGTGGTCGCCGTCGACCGGGATCTCGCCAGCGCCGAGGAGACCGCCCGGATGATCCATGCCGAGGGCGGCGACTGTGTGGCGGTGCGCGGTGATGTGACCAGCAACGAGGATTGCGCGGCTTTCGTTGAAGGCTGCGTCGACCGGCACGGGCGCATCGACATCCTGCAATACAATGTCGGCATCACCGGCGAGGGCAAGGACGAGAGCCCGATGCAGCTCCCCGAGGAGGTCTGGGACCGGGTGATGGACGTGAACCTGAAAGGCCTCTACCGCACCGCGCGCCTTGTCGTGCCGATCATGCGGGGACAGCGTTCCGGCGTGATCATCGGAATTTCCTCGATCTTCTCGATCTGCAGCGTCGACCGGGTGATCTACAAGGCCTCGAAGGCCGGCATGAATGCCTTCTGCCACATGCTGGCCAGCACCAACTGGGATTACGGCATCCGCTGCAACGTCATCATGCCGGGTCTGATGGACACGCCCATCGCCATCGGCTACCGGGCGATCAAGGATGGTGTCTCGCCCGACGAGGTCCGCGCGGTCCGCGACGCCAAGGTACCACTGAACAAGAAGATGGGCACCGGCTGGGACACCGCCCACGCGGCCCTGTTCCTCGCCTCCGACGAGGCACGCTTCATCACCGGCGTGAACCTGCCGGTGGACGGCGGCATGACGGCGCGGATCGGGTGAACGCAGGCGCGTTGTTGAGATCCAACAAGCCCCTTCGAGACGATGCTTCGCATCTCCTCAGGGTGAGTCAGATTTTGCGCCGATGAATCTCACCCTGAGGAGATGCGAAGCAGCGCCTGTCCGGGACTGGATCCAGGATCTCGAAGGGTCTTGTCTAGTCTGGTTCCCTTCCCCCTACATCTTCTCCGCCTGGGCGGTGTAGATCGAGCCGTAGCCGAATTCCTCCCAGTTCGGCGGGACCGGGCAGGGGCGGGGGTCGACATGGGCGAAGCGGGGCGGGGCGCCGCGTACCAGATCGCCGGTTCTGCTGGTCGGCGAGGGCGCCGGCATCCAGGCGAAGGCGTCGGCGGAGCCGTAGACATAGAGCGCGAGCGGGCGCACCTCCGGCGAGCTGTTGGCGCGCGAGCCGTGCAGGGTCCGGCAGTTGATCGCGACCAGGCTGCCCGGCCCGCCAAGCGCCTCGACGCCGGCGGAAAGATCGACATCCCGCAAGTCATCGTCCGCCACCGCGCCGGTCCAGGTGCCGGCGGAATCGGTGTGGAAGTAGAGCGGCCCGTCATGGCTGCCGGGGATGCAGATCAGCGGCCCGTGCTCCGGCGTCACCTCGCCGAGATTGATGCCGAGGGTGACCAGGCTGTAGTTGGTGTGCGGCCAGGCGGTGATGTCCTGATGCCACTTCACCACCTCGCCGCCGCCGGGCCATTTGTAGTTCAGCTTCGCGCTGTGGAACATGACGTTGGGGCCGACCAGATCGGCGGCGATGTCGGGCAGCGGCGAGTCCTCCGCCGACGCGAAATCCCAGAACACCGGATCGCGGTCGACCAGCTTGCGCAGGCGCCGGACATGCGGCTTCCCGGCGGAATGTTCGGGGCCGATGTCATAGGCCTCGTTCGAGGCGGTGACTCGCCGGCTTTCCTCCAGCAGGCGCTCCGAGGTCTCGCACAGCCGGTCCATCCAGGCTTGCGGGATCACCGGCCCGGTGGCGAGGAACCCGTCGGCGAAATACGCTTCGCGCTGGGCGGAGGAGAGCACCCGGGCGGGGTGCGAGAGAATGTCTTCGGGGGTCATCTCGGTCTGCCTTTCCGGAGCTTGCCGCCGGCCATGAGGTGAGTGGCGCCATAGCAGTGCAGATTAAGTGTTATACCGGCTTGCAATGATTTGATCCTCTATTGGTTTTATCCATCAAAATCCCATCGTCGCCCTGGCGCAAGGCAGGGCCGAGAAACGGGACGGTCAGCGTGAAAAAGCCCGACGGCGAACAGAACAAGACAGGCGGAAACATCGAGACCGGGCCCTGCCTTACGCCAGGGCGACGTTGAACCGAAGTCAGGGTCAGAATCTTCACGACTGCAACCTGGCGCCAAAGGGGCAAATTCAAGGGCGCCGTCCCGCGCCTTATCAGCCCGCTGATTGCGTGCGGCGGCGGTTTCGCACACGATTGGGCCAGCGGCAATGGCATCCCCCGCCACCGGGCGGGCGGGATCGCGGGTGAAGGAGACAGGCCGATGCAGAAACTGACGGAACGGCAACGTACCGATTGGGCCGTTGACGGCTATATCGTGATCGAAAACGCGCTTTCTCCCGACGAGGTCGCGCTGTTCTCCGAGGAGATCGACAAGATGCGGGCGCGTCCCGGCTGGGAGCCGGTGTCGGGGATGCTGCCGCGCGGGCATTACGGCTGGGTCGACAAGTGCCCGGATCTGAACCCCGACGCCTTCATGGACCGGCGCGACATTCTCTCCTACCACCAGGCCTTCATGGACCTGATCGACCGGCCCAACGTGTTCGACCTGATCGTCGACATCATGGGCCCGAACATCCTGTTCAGCATGTCCCAGGCGATCGTCCGCGGCTCCGGCGATGGCTTCCCCGGCTACATCCATACCGATGGCGGCGAGGGCCAGCGCGAGGTCCGGGTGACCGAGACCAGCCGCCCGCTCGCGGTCAAGGCGATGTATCTGCTCTCCGATGTCGATGGGCCGGATTCCGGCAACTTCACCGTCTTCCCCGGCAGCCATATGCGGCCGATCCAGTTCGACCGCGACCCTCCGGTCGACCCGCATACGCCGGGGGCGGTGCCGCTCAACGGCAAGGCGGGCGATTGCTATATCTTCCCGCATGCGCTGTGGCACGGGCCGTCGCCGAACAATTCCGGCAAGGGACGCAAGACCCTGCTCTACAATTACTGCCAGATGTTCATGCGCTGCTACGATTTCGGCGGAACCCCCGACATCGCCCAGCGCGCGACGCCGCGCCAGCGCCGGTTGCTCGGCGATCTCGGCTACGACTTCCGGCCGGGCTCGTACTTCTACGTGCCGGACGACCAGACCCAGATCATCACCGGCGCGCGGGCGTAACGGACGGGATCGGGCCGCCGCCGCCCGTCAGGCGGCGCGGTCCGGAGCCTGTTCGGCGGTCTGCGCGGTTCCCGCGACGGTGGTGCGGCGCATGTCGCGCGGCTCGCCGGTATCGTTGAAGGGACGCACCCGGTGCATGCATTGCCGGTTGTCCCAGATCACCAGGTCCCCGACCGTCCATTCGTGGGCATAGACGAAGTCCGGGCGCGTCGCATGCTCGGTCAGCTCGCGGATGAAGTCGAGCGCCTCGGGCCGCTCCCAGCCGACGATGGCGCCGATATGCGCCGACAGGAAGACCGCCTTGCGGCCGGTAAACGCGTTGCGCCGCACCAGCGCCTGGCGGACCGGCGCGAAGGTCTTCAGTTCCTCCGGCGAGAAATCGCCGAATCCGAGCTGGCCGCGCGAATAGATCAGCGAATGCTCGGTCACCAGATCCTCGATCTCGGCCTTGGTTTGCTCGTCCAGCGCGTCATAGGCCGCCGGCATGAAGGCGAATTCCGTGTTGCCGCCCTTGGATGGCTTCGAGCGGCAGGACAGCAGCGAACATTTGGCCGGGACCGCCCGGTAGGAGCTGTCGGAATGCCACAGCCGGTTGCCGAGATTGAACATCCGGCGCCGGTCGTTCTTGGCCATCACCTTGCCGTGCTGATCCAGGTTGCTGACATCGGCGAGCTTGACGTCGAGACGCCGTTCCGATGGCTTGGTCACGTTGCCGCCGACCGCCAGCTCGATCTCTCCGAAATTCAGCGTGAAGGCGAGCTGCTCTTCATCGGTGATATTCTGGCCCCGGAACACCAGCACGCCGTAGGTGTCCAGCGCCTGGTTCAGCGCGGCGGCCTGATCCGGCGTCATCGGTTGTTTGAGGTCAAGGCCGCCGATCTCCGCGGCGAAATGCGGCTGAAGCTGTTTGACGGTCATCTGCATGGCATGCGTCTCCCGGCACCGGTCACCGGAGGGAGTATACATCGAATCCGTGCCGGATCAGGCGCGCCGGCGCCGGGGTTGCGATATTTCACCCACAAGATGCCCGGCGGCGCCCGCCGGTCCGCGCGGCCGGCATCAATCGCGCGCGTCGGCTTCCTGGAACATGAGCCTCAGCCGGGCGCGTTGCGCCATGCGGATATGCTCGCGCATCGCGGCCTCGGCGCCGGCGGGGTCCTGCGCCTCGATCGCCGCTACCACGGCAAGATGCTCGCCATGGGCGGTCTCCGAGCGTCCGGTGATCGCCATCGTGGTCATGCCGAGCAGGGCCATGGCATCGCTCAGGACATTGAGGGTCTTCAGCAGATAACGGTTATGCGCCGCCCGATAGAGCGCGCCGTGAAAGTGCCTGTTCTGGCTGGCGATGCGGCGGGCATTGTCCATTTCGTCGAGCTCGGTCGCGACGATGTCCTTCAGAACGGCGATTTCCGCGTCCGAGGCGTGCCGCGCCGCCAGCCCCGCCGCCGTGCCTTCCAGCACCTCGCGCATGGAATAGAGCTCCATCACCGCCTGATGGTCGAGCTCCGAGATCACCATGCCCCGGTAGGGCGCGAAGGTGAGCAGCCCGTCCGCCTCGAGCCGCCGGAGCGCTTCACGGACCGGGGTCCGGCTCATCTCCAGCCATGAGGCCATCTCGTTTTCGCGGATCCGCTGACCCGGCGTGAGGTCGCCGGCCTGAATCGCCTCCTTCAGCCGGCCATACGCGATCTCGCCCCGCGACTCCGGATGGTTGGCGGCATCGGCGGCGGGAATCTCCTCGTTTCCGCTTTCTCTCGGCGGCATGGTCTTGCACCCGATTCAATACAATGAAGAACAAGCCTACCCGAATGGCGGGAGAACCGGAATGCCTACCAGCGCAGCCGGTCGATGAGGTGATCCGGATGCGCCCGCAGGGACGCCTCGAGATCCCCCAGAGCGTCCGACCGGATGCCGCCGTCCGGCGTGGCGAGCCCGTGCACCCCCGATGCGATCAGGAGCGAGCCGCAGCCGAAGCGATTGGCGCCGCGTATATCGGTCTCGAAATTGTCGCCGACCATGAGGATTTGCGCGGGCTCGGCGATGCCCAGCACAGCGCCGCAGCGCTCGAAAACCATCGGGTGCGGCTTGCCGATATGGATCACCGTGCCGCCCAGCGCCTCGTACCGCTCGGCAAGCGCGCCGGCGCAGATATGCCGTTCGGAGCCCTGCAGCACCACCCGGTCGGGATTCGCGCAGAGCATCGGCAGATGCCGCGCCGCGCCTTCGGCCAGCCGCTCCTCGTACAGGGCAAGCGTATCCGGCGGCAGGTTCGGGCCGGCATTCAGGATCCAGCCAGCCTCGGCAACCGTCCCGACGGTCGGGAAAAGCTGTTTCGGCAGGGTATCGGGAAAGCGGTCGGGACCCGTCTGATAGACCGGCCCGTTGAAACGCTCCATCCCGGCGAGGGTCGGGTGGGTGAGTTGGCGGTGGGTTTCCCCGCCGGACGTGACGATGCCGTCATGCAACGCCGGGGGGATGCCGATCCTTTCAAGCCGTTCCGCCACCACGGCGGGCAGCTGCGGGGAATTCGAGAGGAACACGATGCGCTTTCCAAGCTCGCGCAGCCTTTCGAACACCGGCGGGGCCTCGGGAAATACCTGCCCGCCGTCATAGACGGTGCCCCAGACATCGAAGATGAAGCCGTCATAGCGCTCGGCGATGTCCCGCAATCCGGAAAGCGGCGGGCGGGCGGTGGCCGCCATCATGCGCCGCCAGAGGTCGGGCGGGGTTCGCCGAAGAGATAGCCCTGGCCGAAATCGATATTCAGGTCCAGCAGGTCGAGCAGCATGTCCTCGGTCTCGATCTTCTCAACGATCAGGTCCATCGCCTCGCTGTCGAGCGCTCCCTTCAAGGCCCGCATATTCAGTTGCGGCGGATCGCCGCGCGCTAGCTCATGCAGCAGGTGGGCGTCGATCTTCACGAACTTGAAGCCCTGGCTGGCGAGCTTCGGCAGATCCAGATCATATTCGCCGACCTGATCGACCGAGAATTTGAACCCCAGGGCGGCCAGGCGCTGCAGGCTGGTCTGCACGTCGTAGCTGGGATCTCTGACGGTTGCATGGCTGAACTCGAAGACGAGACTTTCCGCCAGGTACTGGTTGGCGGCCATGAAGTCTATGAAGTCGGTGAAGAAGTCGACATCGGTCAGGGTCGCATCGGAAATGTTGCAGAAGAAGGCCACATCCAGGTGATCCCGCCGGGCCCGGCGCACAAGCTGCACGCATCGGAACAGCAGCAGATTGTCGACCGCCGTGATCAGGCCCGCCTCGGCGGCGACGAACAGATACTGCTCCGGGCGAATGACATGCCCGTCATCGTCGGTGATTCTGGAGAAGCATTCGTAGAACACCCTTTTGCGCTGCGGCAACCGCATGGTCGGCTGCAGATACAGCTCGACGCTGTCCTCGCGCAGGGCCTTCTCAATGTAGTGGAGGATGACATCGTCGTCATAGTGACGAAGCGGTTCCGGATGCACCCACTGCTCGGCATCCTGTGCCTTCTCGGCTTTTGCCGGTGGCTTGGCGGCCGGTTTCGCCTGCGCCGGAGCGGCAAGGTCACGTTCCTCGGCCGGCGCGGCCGGGCGCGCGCCTCCGCGTTTTTCGCCGAACTGGGTCATCAGACCCTGAAGCACGCGGATTTCAGCGACCACCGCGTCGGAATCGGGCAGATCGTCCAGCCGGTCCCGGATGAGGGCGATTTCCTCGCGGACCGCATCCAGCTCAAGCTTCTGCTTTTCCAGTTCGCTTGAAAGATGGTGCTCGCCACCGGACGAGACCCGCTGGCGAATCGCCATCACGCAGATCAGTCCCAAGCTCGCCGCAAGTCCCGCGACGGCCCAGCCCGGAAGCCCGCCGACAAGCTCCGGTGCGAGCCGCTCGGAGATCAGACCCAGCGCGATCCCGAGCACGGCGACAGCGATCAACAGGACCCAATACACGCGCAGGCGCTCCTTTCACCGGGTCAGCCGGCACTCTCCTTGGCCCAGCGTTCCGCGTCGAGACCCACGACGTCCCGGACCGAGGCATGACCATCGATCTCGATCCGGCGCGCCAGCCCCTCGGTCACCGCGCGGAACAGCGTCGGTCCCTTATATATCAAAGCGGTGTAGATCTGCACCAGGCTGGCTCCGGCGCGGAGCTTGGCGTAGGCGGTATCCGGTCCGTCGACACCGCCGGCGCCGACGATCGGCATCCGACTGGCCGCCGCCAGATAGGCCCAGGCGAGCACCTGGGTCGAGTGGTGAAACAGCGGCGCGCCGCTGAGGCCGCCGGCTTCGCCCCGGTGCCGGCTTTTCAGCCCCTCGGGCCGACCGAGGGTCGTGTTGGCGACGATGATCGCGGCAACGCCGTGCCCGGCGCTGATCTCGACGATGTCATGCACCATGTCGCGGCTCAGGTCCGGCGCGATTTTCAGAAGCAACGGCGGCCGGTTCTCCGGATCCGAGGCGGCGTCGCGCGCCTTGATCACACCCGACAGCAGCGCCGCCAGCTGATCCGCCGCCTGCAGGTCCCGTAAACCCGGCGTGTTCGGAGACGACACATTGACCGTCAGATAGTCCGCCAGCGGGGCCGCACGCCCGATCGCGAATGCGAAGTCGCCGGCCTGATCCTCGTAATCCTTGTTGATGCCGACATTGATGCCGACGATCCCGGCGGACCGGTCGCGGTTCCGCAAGCGGCCGAGACCGACATCAAGGCCGTCATTGTTGAAACCGTAGCGGTTGATCGCCGCCTCATCCTCGGACAGGCGGAAGACCCGCGGTTTCGGATTTCCGACCTGGGGGCGCGGTGTCAGGGTCCCGATCTCGATGAAACCGCAGCCGAGCCCGAGCAGCGGCGCCCAGGCTTCGGCGCTTTTATCGAATCCAGCGGCGAGCCCGACCGGATTGGGGAATTCCAGACCGAAAACCTCGGTGCGCAGGGACGGGTCGGCGCCCGGCAGCGGCGCCCGCGGCGCCAGTCCGAGCCGCAACGCGTGAATAGCAAGGCGGTGGGCGCGTTCGGGATCAAGGCACCGAACCAGCGGCATCATCAGATCGGCAAGCGGCATCGGGTCCTAGTCGTCCTTCATTTCGGGAAAGACATGCACTCCGTCGGCGCCGAGCGGGAGATCGAATTCGGCCTTGACGGCGGCGGCGGGCAGCGGGCCGTAGAGATGCGGAAACAACTGGCCGCCGCGCGACGGCTCCCAGCGCAAGGCATCGCCCAGCAGGCTCGCATCCACTTCCAGCAGAACGAGACCCGTCTCGCCCGCCCGGTGCTTGCGGGCGCTTTCGACAACCTGGCCGGCGGTCGAGAAATGCAGGAACCCGTCCGCGGTATCCTCGGCCGATCCGGGATAGGATCCCGACTTGCGCGCGCGCGCCCAATCCGGGCGCCGGGACAGGTGATATATCCATCGCTTGTTCATGTCCGGACACTACGTCCGGTGCCGGCCGGGATCAAAGGAATTAACCCGCCGGCGCGGTTTGTCCGGCGGCCGCGTTGGCAAGCCCGGTCCTAAAAGTCTAAGCTGCGCGATAGCCGCGCCGGCGGGCGCGCAAATTTGCGAATTTTGGGAGACGGCGAATGGAGTCGCTGGTTTATCTCGACGGCCAATGGATCGAGGGAAATCCGCCGGTTCTGGGGCCCGCGACCTTGGCGACCTGGCTCGGTTCGATCGCCTTCGACGGCGCGCGCGCCTTCGAGGGCACGATGCCGGATCTGGATCTGCACTGCCGCCGGGCCGTCGCCTCGACCGCCGCCATGGGGATGAAATCACCGGTCTCCGCCGAGGAGATCGAGCGTTTGTGCCGGGAAGGCGTGGCGCAATTCCCGGCCGACGCGGAGCTTTACATCAAGCCGATCCTCTGGGCCGAGGAAGGCTGGATCCATCCGGACCCGGCGTCGACGCGGTTCATGGTGCATATTTTCAACGCGCCGCTGCCCGAGGCATCGGGGATGGGGATCTGCATCTCCAGCTACCGCAGACCGGCTCCCGATCAGGCGCCGACGGACGCGAAGGCCGCCTGCCATTACCCGAATGCCGGGCGGGCGCTGAAGGAAGCGCAGCAGAAGGGCTTCGACAACGCGGTGATGCTGGACCCCGACGGGATGGTGGCGGAGCTTGCGACCGCGAATATTTTTCTCGCCAAGGACGGGGTGGCGATCACGCCGGCGGCGAACGGAACCTTTCTTGCCGGTATTACCCGGGGCCGGGTCATGCAATTGCTGCGCGATGCCGGCGAGGAAGTGCGGGAGATGACCGTCACTACCCAAGATCTGCTGGAGGCGGACGAGATCTGGTCGACCGGCAATCACGCGAAGGTGGTCCCAGTGACACGGATCGAGGGCCGGGATCTGCAGCCGGGCCCGCTCTATCAGAAGTCGCGCCGGCTTTACTGGGACTATGCCCACGGCAGGGTGCAATAGTTCCGCGAAACCCGGACCTCTAGCGCTGGGTCAGTTTCATCTCGATCCGGCGGTTGCGCCGGTTTCCGGTTTCGTCCCGGCGTTCGTCGAGAGGCTGAAACTCGCCATAGCCGGTCGCCGACAGGCGTTGGGCGGGGACGCCCTGGCGGATCAGGAATTGCACCACCGAGATCGCCCGCGCCGCCGACAGGTCCCAGTTGTTACGGAACTGCTCGTTGAAGATCGGCACGCTGTCCGTGTGCCCCTCCACCTGGAGGATCCAATCGATATTCTCCGGGATCTTTGGCGCGATCTCCTTGAGCGCCGAAGCGAGCCGGCGCAGTTCGTCCTCACCGTCCCGCGCGATGGTCGCTGAGGCGGATTCGAACAGCACCTCGGACTGGAACACGAACCGGTCGTTGACCACCCGGATATCCTGGCGGTTCTTGAGCACCTCGCGCAGCCGGCCGAAGAATTCCGAGCGGAAGCGCGCGAGTTCCTGAACCTTGGACGCGAGCGCCTTGTTCAGGCGGCTGCCGAGATCGAGGATCTTGACGTTCTTCGCCGCCGCGTCCGCCTCGGCGGCCTCGAGCGCCTGCTGTATCGAGGCGAGTTGCTGGCGCAGTGCGAGAAGCTGCTGATTAAGCGCATCCACCTCACGCCGCGCGGCCGCCGACAGCCGCTGCTCCTTGGTCAGTTGTTCGGCCGTGAGATTGTGGTTCGAGAGCAATTCCTCGAGCCGGATGTCGCGCTCCTTGAGCGTCTTCTGGGCGAACGTGGTCTTGCGCTCAGCCTCGGCAACCTCGGCTGTCAGCGCTTTCGTCTGGTCGCGGGACTGGCTCAAGAGCGCGGTCAGTTCCGCGACGCTGGCCTTGCGGGCGTCGCTTTCCTGCTGCAGGGCCTCGTTGGACTGGCGCGCCGCGGCGATTTTGGCGAGCATCGCGCCGAGCAGGTCGCGTGCTTCCGCCAGGTCCTTTTCCGTCAGCTCGCCCTGTTGCCGCAGGGTTTTCAGCTTTTCGGTAAGCGCCGCCATTTCCTGTTTCGACAGGCGAGCCGATTCCCGCTCGATCTCGAGATCCCGGTGGGCGCGTTCGGCTCCGGCGACGGCGTCGCGGAGATCACCCTCCAGCGCGGTGCGCAGGGCGGCGAGTTCCGTCACCTGTGTCTCAAGCGCCGCGCGTGCCTTTTCCAGCGCGGCAATGTCACGGCGCAGGGATTCAATGTCGGCAAGGCGGAGCTTTATGGTCTCGCGGTCGGCTTCGATGACCTTCACCGCGTCGTCCACGGCCACCTTCAACTCGTCGCGCTCCGCCTTGATCAGATTAGCGTCCACCTCGACGGCGCGCAGCTTGGCGAGAAGCACGTCGCGCTCGCTGAGGACCTGGGCAATGCGGGTGTCGAGCCCGTCGCGGCTGCTCTCGATCTCGGCGATGCGCTGGCGCAGGGCCGCCTGGCTCGAAACCGCCGCCGCGAGACGGTCCTCCATCTGGTCGCGTTGGCTGGTGAGTTGTCCCATCTGGGCCGACAGCGCGTCCCGCGCCGCGATCGAGGCCTGCAATTCGGAGGAAAGCTGCGCGACGTTCAGGCGCAGTTCGGCGCTGGATTCTCGTTCGAGCGAGAGCAGTTCGCCAAGCTCGGCGATCTGCCGTTGCAGACGGCCGAGTGCTTCATCGCGGCCCGAAAGCAGTTGCGTCAGATAGAACTGCGCGACGATGAAGATCATCAGCACGAAGATGATCACCATCAGCAACGTCGCCAGCGCGTCGACGAAGCCGGGCCAGATATTTGTATCGCGTGTGCGTGACCGTCGCGAGGTCGCCGCCATGCTGGTTCACCCCCGCCGGTTCAGCGCCCATCCTCGGCGAGCGCGGCGATGGTCCGCGCCAGAAGCCGGATTTCCTGACGGATTTCCTCGGTGGTCTGATTGCGGCCCTGTTCGCTTTCCTCAAGCAGGCGCGCCATGTACGCCTCGATATTGCGCAGATGCGAGCGGGCTATTTCATCGCGCCCGCCGTGTTGCTGATCCGCGAGCTTGGCGAGGATCGGCTTGATCTCGAGTTGCGCCTCGCCGATCCGCAGCATCAGATCCTGCTCGACCTGCATCTGTTCGATCAGCGTCGACAGTTTTTCGTTGAGCCCCAGGAGATTGGTGTTCGACTGGCGCCGCTCGTCCTCGCTGCGGGAGATCACCCGTTGCAGCCGGTCCAGGCTTTCGGCGGTCTGCTCGAACAGCGCCGCCTGATACGCGCTCGCCGAGCCTTCACCCTCGCCGATCGCGACCGCGGCGCCGCTGGTCAGCCGGGTGAGGCTGGACAGCCATTCCTCGAGATCGTTGTAGAAGCGGTTCTGCGCCTGTCCGAGCTGCAGGTCGAGGAAACCGAGCACCAGTGAGCCGGCGAGCCCGAACAGCGACGAGCTGAAGGCGGTCGCCATGCCGGCGAGCGGCGATTCCAGACCGGATTTGAGGCTGGAAAACACCTCGCTGAGGTCACCGCTTTCAATGGTCAGCCCGCCGATCACCTTTCCGACCGCGCCCACCGTCGTCAACAGCCCCCAGAAGGTGCCGAGCAGTCCGAGAAAGATCAGCAGACCGATCAGATAGCGCGAGATATCCCGGGACTCGGCAAGCCTCGAATCCAGGCTGTCGAGAAGCGAGCGCAGCGACAGGGTGGACAGACTCATCCGATTGTCGCGGCGTTCGCCGAGCATCGTTGCGATCGGCCCCAGAAGCGTCGGCGCCTGCTGCATCGACATTCCCGGCGGGCTGTTCCGGTAGGTCTCGATCCACCGGACTTCCGGGCCGAGCATGAGGACCTGCCGCACGATGAACACGATCCCGATCAGCAACCCGGCGATGATCATGCCATTGAGGGCGGCATTGGCCATGAAGGCATCGCGCAACGGGCCGATCAGCATTCCCGCAACGCCGGCGACGACCGCCAGAAAAAGGAGAATGCGCGCAAGATACCGTCGAGGGCTGGTCACCTGGGATTCCCTTCCGGGCCAGGAGGCGAAGCTGTGCTTGAAAACCGAACGTCGTCACATCTCATGATCAGCGCGAAGCCTGAAGCACCACGTCCACACGATCCGCCGGCCCCCCGTTGTTTCGGTCGCCCAGCGCCCGCACGTCCATCCGCGTGCTGGCGATGCCCTCGGCCATGAGATGGGCCCGGACCGACAGGGCGCGGGACAGGGAAAGCCGCCGCGCCTTGCTTGCATTGCCGTCAGCCGAGGCGGCGTAGGCGAGTAATTGGACACGGCTTGTCTCGTTGCTCCTGAGGTCCTTGACCAGGGCCGCGAGCGGGGACGCCATGGATTGGGTGAAATCGGAACCGCCGGCTTCGAACAGCAGTTGGACGGTCGCGCTGCTGGCCGCCGCGCCGGATTCCGACGGTTTCGGCGCCGGCGCGCTGGGCGCCGCTTGCGCCTCGGGTTCGCGGGAGGCGGTGCGGATCGGCTTCCGCGGCTCCGGAACCGGAGCGGGCGGCGTGGCGGCGATTGCTGGGGGCTTGGGC
>JAYOEU010000031.1:0-31143 GCA_038116915.1 Alphaproteobacteria bacterium | reverse complement strand
CGACTTCTCCGGACCGGTGATGTTCCGATAGTCCTCGCGAATGCGCATTCCCATGACGTTCCCCTCTTCGCAAGAACCAGAATCTGAAAAAAATCTTCCTAAGTCCTGGCAAGATTACCATATCTTCCCGCTTGCGCGCAAATTCGCACAATCACGAGGACGATCCGCGCCAAGCGCCTGTTTCAAGGCCCGTCGCCTAGTGTTTTTCGAGATCCTCCAGACGGTCGATGCGGCGCATGGCCGGAAACAGCTTCGCCCAGAGCAGGGTGACCGCCAAAGTCGCGATCCCGCCGACCAGCACCGCCGGCACGGTCCCGATCAGTGACGCCGTCACGCCGGCGCGAAAATCTCCCAACTCATTGGAAGCATTGATGGAAACCGAGTTCACAGCGCTCACCCGCCCGCGCATGGCATCCGGCGTCGCGATCTGCACCAGGGTCAGACGGATATAGACGCTGACCATGTCCGAGGCGCCGTAGATCAGCAACGCCGCGAGCGATAGCCAGAAGATCTCGGACAGGCTGAAAACCAGGATCGAGACGCCGAACACCCCGAGCGCGATGAACAAGGCCGGCCCCATCCGATTCGGCGCCGTAATCCGGGTCAGCGCCAGCCCCATGATCAGCGAGCCGACGCCCGGCATCGCCCGCATCACGCCCAACCCCTCGGCTCCGACATGCAGGATATCGGCGGCATAGACCGGCAGCAGCCCCATGACCCCGCCGAACAACACCCCGAGCAGGTCGATGGAAACCGCCCCGAGCACCACCTTGTTGCGCCAGACGTAATTGAAGCCTCCAAGCAGGCTGGTCAAACCGATCGGATCGGAAGAACGCAGATGCAGCGCGCCCCTGATCATCACCGCGCCGACCCCAGCCAGCGCGAACATGGCGGCGGCCGTGTAGTAGGCCCAGTCCCCCGCCCAGGCGACCAGCACGCCGCCCAATGCCGGCCCGCCGAGCTGCGCCATCTTGTTGGCGGACGAGGAATAGGCCACGGCCTTGGGAAACAGCGCCGTGCTGACGAGGTTCGGCAGGATCGCCTGCCCAGCGGTGTGGAAAAACGCCCGGGCGATGCCGTGCACGACCAGAATGGCCAACACCATCCCGACGCCGCCCATGTCGCGCCAGAGCACCAGCATCAGCAGTCCTACGACCACGAGGTGGATGACGTTGCAGGCGGCCAGGATCGCCCGCCGGTCAAGCCGGTCCGCGGCCATCCCCGCGATCAGGAACAACACGAAATGCGGCGCGAACTGCGCCAGTCCGATATAGCCCAGATCAAGCGGGTCTCGTGTCAGCTGATAGACATTCCAGGCGACCGCGACCGTCAGGATATGCACCCCCATCCCGTTACCGGTCCGCGCCAGAATGAAGAACAGAAAGTTCCGGTCCCGAAGGATGCCGGCGGCCTGGGTCGAACGATCGGGCATGCGCGGGGGCCTGTCGTGGCTGGATTATCGATGAGCGGTCGTGCTTTCTGCGCCGGACCACGCCTCTTGGCAACCACGTTCGCCAACGCCCTTGCGATCAAAGGAGGACGGACGCGCGAAAGTCTTGAGAGAAACCCCCATTCGCGGGACAATGCGGGGCTTTTGGAGGAGACGGATCATGGTCGACATCGCACCGATCGACGGCGCGCCGCACGGCGCCAATGCCTGGGGCGTGGATCTCAACAAGCCGCTGGACGCAGGCCTGATGAAGACCCTGGCGGACGCCCTCTACGAGCACCGGGTGCTGGTGATCAAGAACCAGACCCTCGACAAGGACACCTATCTGAATTTCGGCACTTGGTGGGGCAAGCCGATCCCGCATGTCCTGGATCACATGCGCATGCCCGGCTATCCGGAACTGCTGGCGGTCGGCAATACCGAGGAAAAGGACAAGAAAACCGAGATCCGCAACGGCGCCGCTCTCTGGCACACCGATCAATCCTACGAAAAGGTCCCGGCCAGCGCGACGATGCTCTATTCGATTCTGACCCCGAAGATCGGCGGTCAGACCCGCTTCGCCAACATGGTTGCCGCCTATGACGCCCTGGATGAGGCCACCAAGGAGCGCATCGATGGGCTCGAGGTCGCCCATCTCTATGGCGCCGGCAAGTTGCTGGACGGCGAGTTCAAGGCCAATCCGCTGGCCACGGACGATCAGATCGACCGCGTTCCGACCTGCCATCATCCGCTGGTGATGCGTCACCCGGTCACCGGCCGCAAGGCGCTCTATGCCACCGGTCAGTCTTCCTTCGGCATCAAGGGCATGGATGACAAGGAAGCGGTCGAGCTGCTCTGGGATCTCAAGATGCACGCGATCCAGGATCGTTTCGTCTATGCCCATACCTACGAGATCGGCGACATCGCCATCTTCGATACCTTCTCGACCATGCATGCCGCAACGCCGATCGACGCCGCCGATCCGAGTGCCGAGGATACCAGGCGCCTGCTCTGGCGGATCAGCGTGCGCGGCCTGCCCCGGGTCTACGAGCATTTGGCCGCCTGAGCGGACTGACGGGGCGATGATGGATATTCAACCGACCGGAGGCGCCTGCGGGGCTGTCGTGCGCGGCATTGATCTGTCGCGCGGCGTTGACGACGCCATGATGCTCCGGTTGAGCAATGCGCTGTACGAGCACCGATGCCTCATCATCAAGAATCAGAAGCTGACCCAGGATGCCTATTACCGTTTCGCCGGTGAATGGGGAGACCTGATCCGCCATGTCGTCGAACGCCTACGGACTCCCGGCTATCCGGAGATGATGACCATCGGCAATACCGAGGCCAAGGACCGGGATCCGACGGTACGGAACGGCGCCGTCGCCTGGCATACCGATGGCGGCTATATCGAGGACCCGACGACGGTCACCATGCTGTACGCGGTGCGGGTCCCGAAAGCCGGAGGCGAGACGCTGGTCGCCGACATGGCGGCCGCCTATGACGCGCTGGAAGCACCCGACCGGATCGAGGCGGATCGCCTGGTGGCATACCATCTCTATGGCGGCGGCGCCGTGGACGACGACGAGCGGCCGGCGTCACCCATGACGCCGGAGGCGCGGCGGGCCGCGAGAGACGTCGCCAAGCCCGTGGTTCTGGCGCATCCGGTCACCGGACGCCGGGCGCTCTACGCGATGGCGCAAACCCCGTTCCGGATCGAGGGCAAGAGCGAGGCCGAGGGCGCCGCGATCCTGGCCCGTCTGAAGGCGCATGCCACCCAGGAGACTTTCGTTTACGAGCACCGCTACGAGGTCGGCGACATTCTGATTTTCGATACCCTGTCGACCCTGCACCGGGCCAAGGCCGAGATCGGCACGGCGGCCTCGGCCGAAGCGGACAACGCCCGTCTGCTCTGGCGGCTCAGCGCCAAGGGATTGCCGAAGGTTCATCGCTCCGCCGAAAAGCGCCAGACCGCATGACGCCCTCACAAGGCAAGAAGCGGAACTATCGCGAAATCTTCGAAACCCACACCGGGCGGGAAGTGACCAAGTGGGAACACTATTTCTCGATTTATGACCGCTATCTCGGCCGCTTTCGGGGCCGCGAGGTCACGATGATGGAGATCGGCGTCGGGCTCGGCGGCTCCTTGGAAATCTGGCGGGAATATCTCGGCCCCAAGGCGAAACTGATCGGCGTCGATATCAATCCCGAGTGCCGGGAATTCGGTGGCGAGGGAATAGAGATCTTCATCGGCGATCAGCGAGATCCGGATTTCATGCGCGACGTCGCAGCCAGGACCGGACCGTTCGACATCATCCTGGATGATGGCAGCCACCGCATGGAGGATCTGAAATCGTCGTTCCTGACGCTGTTCGGCTCAGTCAAACCCGATGGCCTTTATATGGCCGAAGACCTTCATACCTGCTATTGGCCGAATTACGGCGGCGGACACCGGGTGCCCGGGACTTTTCTGGAAGAACTCAAAGGCGTGATCGACCACATGCATGCCTTTCACTCGCGCGACCGCGACAACTTCTGGGTCACCTCCTTCACCCTGACGGTCAAGGCGATGCACTTCCATGACAGCATCGCGGTGATCGAAAAAACCGACCCCGGTCATGATGACGGCGTAGCGGAGGTGCCGAAACCGGTCTTTTCCGGTCGCCGCCTCGCCGGCCCGCGCCGCTAGGCCGGACCGCTATCCGGTTCCCGAGCGCAGGCCTTCGCGTCGAGGCACCGCACCGGTCGCCTCATCGAACCGGTTACGCTTTTCGATGACAATGATGCTGTCATAGAAATGCACGGCATTGACCGTCACCGTGAGACCGTTGGGCGCCAACACCGCCCGGTCCTCGGAATGAAAGGCGTGCATCTGATCGACGATATGCTTGGCATTCTCGACGAAGGTTCCGGACCGGCGGTAACCGCCATCATACTCGGCCATGTAGCAGGTGTGGGTGTCCTCAACCATATACAGACCGCCGGATTGGAGCGCCGGGAACAGTGCCGCGAAGGACGCTTTCAGATCCTCCATGCGGTGGCTGCCGTCATCGATTACGATATCGAAGGGGCCAAACCGCTCGACGATCCGTGCAAGCAACGCCGGATCGCCCTGGTCGCCGATGAAAACGTCAAAACCGTCCGCTTCCAAGGCGCGACATGCCGGATCAATATCGATGCCGACGATCCGCGCGCCGTCGCCGAAATAATCCCGCCAGATCTGCAGCGAGCCGCCTTTGCGAATCCCGATTTCCAAGACGACCGGCGCCGCCCCTCGGAACCGCTGAAAATGGGTGTCGTAAATCTCGAAATAATGGCCCCATTTCATCGAAGGCCGGCCGGCATGCGCGCGGAAAATTTCCTCGAAGGATCGGTCGGTCATCGAGCCTAGAGTTCACCGTCGCGTTTCAGCATCCGCAGGGCCTCGCGAAAAGCATCGGCGGTCAGCTCGAGATCTTCGGCGGTATGCATGGCCGAGGCCTGACCGCCGGGCGAGTTGTTGAAATCAACCCCGTTCACCGCGGTCGCGAGGCGCAGCTTCATCACCAGATCCTGCCGTTTCGTCTTCAAGGTCTGGAAGTCCACGGTTTCCGCCTTGAATGCCGAGGGACGGATTTTCTCGCCATTCGGATTCATGAACAGATGCACGCCTGAAAAACTGCCATAGGCCGCCCAGGGAACATCCTCGGCCTCCAGAATTTCGTTGAATTTGCCCCGCAGCCAGGCGCCGGACGCATTCGCTTTGTCGCAGGCATCGGAGGTCTCGATGATCTTGAGCGCGGTGATCCCCGCCGCCGCCGAGACCGGGTTGGCGTTATAGGTGCCGGGGTGCTGGATCTTCTCGCGGCCGAGTTCGGCGGAGCGTTCGAAGTCCAGATATTCAAGGATATCCAACCTGCCCGCCACCGCGCCGCCCGGCAGTCCGCCGGCGAGAATCTTCGCTAATGTGGTCAGGTCCGGCGTCACGCCATAGGCCTGCTGTGCCCCGCCGGGCGAACAGCGGAAGCCCGTCACCACCTCGTCAAATATCAGCAGCGCACCATTTTTCGAGGTGAGTTCACGCAACTCGGCGGTGAATTCCGCCGACATCGGCACCAGACCGAAGGACGCGCCGGTCGGCTCGCAAATCACCGCGGCGATATCCTTGTCGTTTTCCAGAACCGAGCGGACTTCCGAGATGTCCTGAGGCGAGCACAGGACGACGTTGCTGGCGATTCCGGAAATCACGCCCGTGGTCGGCGTGCCGTCGAAATGATTGGCATAGCCGTTGGCCATATGGTCGTGCCAGCCATGAAAATGGGTCTTGAAACGCACGAACTTGGTCCGCCCGGTATAGGCGCGCGCCAGGCGAAGGGCCATGAGCGTGGCTTCGGTTCCAGACGAGGTGAAGCGTACCTTCTCGGCCGAGGGAACCATCTTGATGACCTGCTTGGCCCAGGTCACCTCGCGCGGATGATTGGCGCCGAAATGGGTTCCCGCCGCCGCCGCCTCGGCAACCGCCGCCATCACCTCCGGATGGCCGTGGCCGAGCAACAGCGCGCCGTGCCCGCCGAAATAGTCGATATAGCGGTTGCCGTCGACATCCCATTTGTGCGGACCAGCCGCCCGCTCGATATAGAGCGCGTAGGGTTTCAGATACCGCGAATCATGGGTGATCCCGCTCGGCAGAACCGAGCCCGCCTCGCCGGCGAGCGCCTCGGAGCCCGGTGTTTTCTCGCGATAGGCGCTGACGATCTGCGAGTTTGACAGCAACGGGTCGGGCATGGCTCATCTCCTCGGCCGGATGGGGGTCGGACGGCAACTCCGCATTGTAACCCCGCGCGGCATGTCCTGCCCAGACACCTCATTCAGCCACGGGCAGCCGCTCTAAACCAGAAATACCGCCGCCAGTCCGAGAAAGGCGAAGAAACCAACCACATCGGTGACGGTGGTCAGGAACACCGTCGAGGCGATCGCCGGATCGAGCTTGAGCCGCTCAAGCCCGATCGGGATCATGGTGCCGAAGAATCCCGCCACCACGAGATTGATCACCATGGCGACCGCAAGCAGGACGGCGATCTGGGCGTCCCCGAACCATGCCCAGCTCGCCGCGCCCGCGAGAATCGCGAAGGCGATGCCGTTCAGCGAGCCGACGGAGGTTTCCTTAAGCACGAATTTCATCGCATTGGTCGCGGTCAGTTCCCGCATCGCCAGCGCCCGGACCGCGACCGTGAGGCTTTGGGTGCCGGCATTGCCGCCCATCGAAGCCACGATCGGCATCAGGATCGCCAGCGCCACCATTTTCTCGATCGTGGCCCCAAAGGCCCCGATGACGGCCGAGGCGACGATCGCGGTCAGCAGATTGACCGCCAGCCACGCGAATCTCGACCTGGTGGTTTCCACCAGACCGCCATGCAGGTCATCCTCGGCGACGCCGCCGAGACGCATCAGATCCTCCTCGGCTTCCTCGTCGATCACGTCTACCACGTCATCGACGGTTATCATGCCGACCAGGATCCCCTGCTCGTCCACCACCGGCGCCGAGACCAGCCCGTATTGCCGGAACAGCATGGCGACGTCTTCCTGATCCATATGGACCAGCACGTTGTGAAACCGCTCCTCCATGATGTCGGCGACCAGCACCGGACGCTTGGAGCGCAAGAGGTGGCTGAGCGCCAGCTTGCCGAGCGGACGGCGTTCCGTATCGGTCACGAATATGTCGTAGAAGTCGTCGGGCAGATCGCGCACGGTGCGCAGGAAATCTATGGTCTGGCCCACCGTCCAGTGCCTCGGCACCGAAACGATTTCCCGCTGCATCAGACGGCCGGCCGACTCGTCTGCATAGGCGAGGCCCTCTTCGACCAGGGTCCGCTCCCGCTCCGGTATGGACTGCAGCACCCGCGCCTGGTCGGCTTCGTCGAGTTCCCGCAAGACCTCGACCGCGTCGTCCGACGGCAAGGCCGCGACCGCCTTGGCGAGGATCTCCTGATCCAGATAGGAGATCACCTCCTCACGGACCGTTTCATCCAACTCGGTCAGGATTTCGGGGTCAAAGAACCGGCCGACGACCGTGACCATCAGTTTCCGGTTTTCGCCGGAATAGCGCTCGATCAGATCCGCGAAGTCGGCGGGGTGCAGCGGCCGGATCAACCGGTAGAGGCGCCTGCCGTTGCCCTCCTCCAAGGCCCGCGCCACCGCCTGCTCGATCGCGGGCGTCAGTCCGTAGAGCTTGATATCCTCGTTCGCCTTGAACTCCTCAACCTCGGCTTCGAGGTCGCGAATTCTCTGTACAAGCTGGTTTTCCTTTTCGCGCCGCTTGGCCTTGCGGGCTTTCTTGCCGCTTTGCGGCATGTCGAGAATGTCGTCCGACTCGATGCCGTCTCCCAACGCATTTCGTTCTTCGGGAGTGTTTGCCAAGATCTATCCTGCTTTCCGACGCGCTTTCTCGTGTTCCTGAGCATCGACGGTCGCGACCGCGGTCATGTTGATGATTCCTCGCGCCGTTTCCGAGGCTGTTAGAATATGCATGGGGCGGGCGGTTCCCACAAGCATCGGCCCGAGCGACAATCCGCGTCCCAATGATTTGAGAAGATTGTAGCTGATGTTGGCGGCGTCGAGATTCGGCATGACCAAAAGATTGGCGGTGCCGGAGAGTCTGGAACTCGGGAACACCCGTTTGCGGACCGCCTCGCTTACCGCCACGTCCGCGTGCATCTCTCCTTCGACTTCAAGTTCGGGGTGACGCTCCTTCAGCAGGGCAGCCGCCTCTCGCATTTTCTTCGCGTCGGCAATGTCGCGAGTGCCGAAATTCGACGATGACAGCAGCGCGACCTTGGGTTCCAAGCCGAAACTGCGCACCTCGTGCGCCGCCAGCACCACCATTTCCGCGATCTGCTCGATATCCGGCTCCGGGTTGACGAAGGTATCGACCATGAAGAACAGGCCCTGCGGCAGGATGAGAAGGTTCACCGCCGCGATGACCCCGACGCCGGGGCGCTTGCCGATCACCTGCATAACCTTGTCGAGATGGTCGGTGTAACGTCCGATGGTGCCGCAGATCCCGGCATCCGCGTCGCGCTTGCGCACCATCATCGCCGCGATCGAGGTGGTCCGGGTCCGCATCACTTCGCGAGCCCGATCGGGCGAGACGCCACGCCGCTCCATGAGCCTGTGATAGGTCCGCCAATAGTCCTCGTACCGTGAGTCGTTGGCCGGATCGACGATCTCCACATCCACCCCCGGTTTCAGACGCAATCCGAGATCGTGAATCCGCTTGTCGATCACCTCCGGCCGGCCGATCAGGATGGGCCGAGCCAGATTCTCGTCGACAACTGTCTGGGTCGCCCGCAAAACCCGGACCTCCTCCCCCTCGGCATAGACGACGCGCTTGGGATCATTCTTGGCGTGCAGGAACACCGGGCGCATCACCGGAACCGACCGGTCGGCGAATTGCGCCAGCCGCTGGCGATAGACGTCGAAATCCTCAATCTTACGGGTCGCGACCCCGCTCTTCACCGCGGCGCGGGCCACCGCCGGTGCGATTTCCAGGATCAGACGAGGGTCGAAGGGCTTGGGGATCAGATATTCAGGACCGAAGACCAGCGCCTCGCCTCCATATGCCTGGGCAACCACGTCCGAGCTTTCCTGACGGGCAAGGCGGGCAATCGCCTCCACGGCGGCGATCTTCATCTCCTCGTTGATGGTGGTCGCGCCGACATCGAGAGCGCCCCGGAAGATATAGGGAAAACACAGCACGTTGTTGACCTGGTTCGGATAGTCCGTGCGCCCCGTCGCCACCACCGCATCGGGCCTCACCGCCTTGACTTCCTCGGGCATGATTTCCGGGGTCGGATTGGCAAGCGCCAGGACCAGCGGCGCCTCGGCCATCCGCTCGACCATGTCGGGTTTCAGCACGCCGGGGGCGGATAGTCCGAGGAACACATCGGCGCCGCCGATCACTTCGCCCAGGGTCCGCGCCTCGGTTTCCACCGCATAGCGTTCCTTGAAGGGGTCCATCAGTTCGTTCCTGCCGACATGCACGACGCCCGCGATGTCGGTCACGATGATATTCCCCCGGGGCAGGCCCATGCGCACCAGCAGATCCAGGCATGCCAGCGCCGCCGCGCCGGCGCCCGACGCGACCAGGCTGATATCGGACAATTGCTTGCCGACCAGCTCCAAGCCATTGACCACCGCTGCCGCCACGGTGATCGCGGTGCCGTGCTGATCATCGTGAAAGACCGGGATGTTCATGCGTTCGCGCAACGCGCGCTCGATGATGAAGCATTCCGGCGCCTTGATATCCTCGAGATTGATGCCGCCGAAGGTCGGCTCCAGCGCGGCGATGATATTGACCAGCTTTTCGGGATCGCTTTCGTTCAACTCGATGTCGAACACGTCGATATCGGCGAATTTCTTGAACAGGACCGCCTTGCCCTCCATCACCGGTTTGGAGGCAAGGGGCCCGATATTACCAAGACCGAGCACGGCGGTCCCGTTGGTGACCACGCCGACAAGGTTGCCGCGGGCCGTCAGATTGGACGCCTGGCCGGGATCGTCGGCGATCGCGTTACAGGCAAAGGCCACGCCCGGCGAATAGGCCAGCGACAGATCGCGCTGGGTGACCAAGGGCTTGGTCGGTTCAATCGCCAGCTTGCCGGGTTTGGGAACCCGATGATAATACAACGCGGCTTCCCGCAGATCGTCCGCCATGGTGGCCTTCCCGCATAGTCACTCGCGGCGACAATACAGCGGACGCGCGCAACGCCAAAGCGGCAACCGCGCGGCGATGAACAAGGACGTCGATATCGTCATGAAGTATTTCCTGATCACCGGCATGGCCAAAAGCGGCACCACCTGGGTGCAGAGGATCTGCCGGGCGCATCCGGAAATGCATTGCCGGACGGAGGATCAGTTCACCAAATTCTGGGGGCGGGTCGAGAGCTTGACGAAGGATTACAATGACCTCATCGAACTGCGTGACGGCGAGCGCGACAGACAGGGCGTGGAGGCCTTCACCAAGAACGATGCCACGCATTTGTTCTATGCGATGGTCCGGATGGCTCTCGACAAGGCACCTGAGGCATTGGTCTGGTCGGGGATCAAGGACCTCACCCTGAGCGCCAAGGGCTTTCTGCGTTTCATCCCGGACGCCCGGGTCATCAACGTCATCCGCGATCCCCGTGACGTGGCGATTTCGGCGATCGCTCATGCCCGCAGGATCGGTGAGGACACCGGCCCGGCAATCACCGGTATCGGTGATAGGACGGTTTCCGACTCCTGTACCTACTGGGTGAAACAGTTGCGGCTGATCGACCGGGCGCGCACCGAACACCCAGGCAAGACCCATGATATCCGCTATGAGGATCTGCTAACGAACTTTGAGCCGACGCTGAAACGGCTGCTGGAATTTTTCGGCGTCGAGGCGAGCTCCGCGACCATTGAGGCGCTGCGACGGGAAACCGACTTCAAGCGGCTTTCAGGCGGCCGTTCGCCGGGTGAGACCGACTCGGCGAGCTACTTCCGAAAAGGCGTCGCCGGAGATTGGCGCGCAACCTTGAGCCGGGATCAGATCGCGCTTGCCGCCTCAATCTGCGGGGATGACCTTCTCGCGCGTGGCTACGAGCTGAAATAGACCGGCGTCTCAAAGCTTTTGGATGAATTCCACCACCTCGCGGGTCCGGGTGACCTTGCCCGCCCAATGCCGGTCAAACTCCTCGATCAGCGCAGCGATCTTGTCGCTTCCCATCACCTTGTTCGCGGCCGCCAGCGACGGAAACTCGTAAAACGCGATGTGGACGTTTTCCTCGAGCTCGCTCCAGCCCCGCTTGGCGCTGAGCGGCGCAAAAGCCTTGAATGCGTCGGGAAGATGCTCTTTCTCGTACCAGGTGTTGAACCTGTCTCGAACCGATGGATCAACCTGGGCGCGCACGATCAGATAAGCTGTCATTTCTTGAACCCATTCCGCGAGTTGAGGCAGTATGGAAGCGTGGCGATCGATGCGGCCCGCGCGACCGCTTCAGCATGCGCCGCGCTTCCGCCGAGATCATTTTATCAGTCGCTGAAAAGCCCCTTGTCCAGCATAAAAACATGGGAACAGGTTTGTGACGTCGTCCGGTCCATCTGACAATTTCGAGCTGTCGCAGATCCCCACATTCGCCGACCCGGTCGGCCGCCCGCCGGGTATCCGCCGCCAGAACCCGTTTCGTATCTTCACCCTGGCGCTCCACAGAGCCTTGGGAGATTTCGCAAGCATGGTCTGCCATGCGGCATCGGTGAAGGCGCGCTTCGATCATGCCAAGCTTGCGGTCTATTTCCGCAACGACCGTCCCTACAAGTCGGACATATTGAGCGTTTGTCCCGACATCGACGAGATCATCGAAATGCGCGACGGCGAAAGCCTCCCGCTCGATGTCATGGATATCGGCTTTGGAGCGCCGATCCCGCCTCCAAACCATTGGTACTCGCGCGGCTGGAACAGCCCGCACCTGCTCCTGACGCCAGGCATGACCGGCTATCAGACCTTCGGATCCTTCGAGCGGACCGCCCGCTTCCGCTTCTCAGGTACCGAAGCCGAAAATCAGGCGGCCAGATTGTGCGCCGCGGGAGTCGATCCCAAGTCCTGGTTTGCCGTCATTCACTACCGGGAGCCGAACTACAACAACCGCACCGCCCAGCCACTGCGCGACACGGACCCCGCGACATTCGAGGCGGTTTCGAACTGGATCATCGACGGCTTGGGAGGCCAGGTCGTAAGGATCGGGCACCCGGAAATGGCCCGGTTTTCCCCTCGCGCGGGCTTTGTCGATCTGGCCGCGCTCGGCAACGCCGATTTCAAACAGCAGATGTTCGCGATTTCGAGAGCCCGGTTCATGCTCGCGGGCGCAAGTGGGCCGGGCATTTGCGGCAGTTGCTTCGGAACGCCGACCGCGATGGCCAATACCCAGGTCTTCTACGGTGTGTGGAACGAGCAGGACGCGGTAATGTACAATCATATCGTCGCGCCGGACGGTCAACGCATATCGCGGGAAGTGGCGGAAAAGCAGGAAATGTACTTCGGCCCCGCCATGGATCATCTGAGGGCTCAGGGCTACCGGATCGTTCTGCAATCTCCCGAGGAGCTCAAACGTCTCGCGGCGTTCATGCATGAGCGAACCGCCGACACTTCCGGATGGCGCACCCATTGGTACACCGAGCCCGCGGGCCCGAAACCCAATACGCTCCCGGACGGTGCCGAGCTGATCCGCCGGGCGACCGTCGTCGAATATCCCGATCTGGCGCCGGGAAACGGGACAATTCGGCTGAAATGAGGGAGCGGTCACAAAAACGCGGACGCGGAACCATGGCCCGGTTTCCCCGGGCAATCCAGCGTCTGACTGCTTGGAACGAAAAAGAGAGTATGGTGCGGTCGAGAAGACTCGAACTTCCACCCGGTTTCCCGGACAGCGACCTCAACGCTGCGCGTCTACCAATTCCGCCACGACCGCACTACTCTCGCTCGGAACCGGCGGCACGTGACCGCCGGGAAGCGCGGAAGTAGCAAATCCCGATCCGATAATCAAGCGACCCGAGCGCCCTTTCGACATGTCCCTCGAAACTTCACTCAACAGCTCCCAATCCGTCGAGTGGCGCGTCTCGGACCGGCTGATCGGCTATGAGGACGCGGTCGCCGAAATGGAGGCCCGAGTTGCGGCGATCCAGGCCGGCGCGGCTCCGGAACTGGTCTGGCTGCTGGAGCATCCGCCGCTCTATACCGCCGGCACCAGCGCCCGGGACGAGGATCTGCTGACACCGGACCGGTTTCCGGTCCATCGGACCGGCCGCGGTGGTCAATTCACCTATCACGGCCCCGGTCAGCGCGTCGCCTACGTGATGCTGGACCTGAAGCGTCGGCGCCCCGATGTACGCTGCTACGTGCATGCTTTGGAGGAATGGCTGATCAACGCGCTTGCCACGTTCAACGTCACCGGAGAACGGCGCGAGGGCCGGGTCGGAATCTGGGTGCGCCGGACCGACCGCGGCGCGCCGCTGCGCGAGGACAAGATCGCGGCCATCGGCGTGCGCATCAAACGCTGGGTGACCCTGCACGGCATCTCGCTCAATGTCGGCCCGGATCTTTCGCATTTCCACGGCATTGTTCCCTGCGGCATCGCCGAGCACGGGGTGACGAGCCTTGAGGACCTCGGGCTGCCGGTGACAATGCCGGACGCCGATCTCGCGCTGCGAGAGACCTTTGATAAAAACTTCGGAACCGGCACGTTGATGGGACCGTCGTCCTGACGATCCCGCGCGGGCAGCCCGATCTCCGCTTTTCCAAGGATCATTATTGAACACGTTCCCGACGTCTCCGTCGCCCTGGCATACAGCAGGGCGACGGAGACGTCGAAAAACTTTGAATACGCATTCAAACAAAAACTGAATGGCAATCGATTTCACGCCGTCCCAGCGAGGCCCTTGATCACCAATTCAACGGCCCGGCGCGCGTCCCGTTCCAACGCCGGCGCATCGCGGGCAAGGTCACCGACGGTGACCGCCGGCCCCGGACCGTCGGCGTGCACCAGGGCGTTGCGGCGCTCGCGCAGCCAGACATAGCCGCGCCCGTGCCGCAATTCGTTCAGCAGCGCGCCATTGAGCCGGTCATTTTCCATCAGATCGGCATCCAGCACCGCCTGGGCAAGGATCACGGTGGCCAGCCAGGCGCCGCTGCAGAACACTTGGGTCATCTCGGCAAGCAGGGCATCCGCCTGCGGCGATGGAAACAGTCCCTCTCCGTCCGTCTCCGCCTCGATTTTTCCGGCGATCCAGAGCCGGCGCTCCTCGAAGGGGCGGGCATCGGCGCGTTCGGGGCACGGCCTCATGCGCTGGGCCGTTGCTCGAAACCGGACCCGGCGGCCGGCGCGGCGGCGGGCTGCTCGGCGACCTCGTCGACCCGGGCCAATGGCGGGCCCTGCCAGCATCGCCCGATCATTTCGCGCACCCGACCGCCGGAACCCGAAAGCAGCACCTCGACTGTCCCATCGCTCCTGTTGCGGACCCAGCCGTCCAGACCCAGGTCGCGGGCCTCGCCCACGGTCCAGTTCCGGAACCAGACACCCTGTACCCGTCCGGAAATGACAAGGCGAACCGCCATGTGCTGTTCATCCGGCATTTCGCATACTTTCCCCGGCCGACGGTGACGAGAGGCTCCGGCCCGAGTATAGGTGGAGTCCTTTCTCGGTGTAAGCGGCGGCGAGACCAGATGCCCACCATGCTTTCGGCCCTCGCGCCGGTTTTCGCGCTGATCATTCTCGGCTATGGCCTGAAGCGCGCCCGCGCCTTCCCGGACACGCTGTGGGACGGGATCGAGGCGCTGGTCTATTGGCTGCTGCTGCCCTCGCTGCTGGTGGTCAAGCTCGGCAATACCGATCTCTCCAAATTCGACGTGCTGCCGATGGCCGCGTCAATGGCGGGGGCGACCGTGCTGGTCGTGCTGGCGCTGATTGTGGTGCGCAAGATCGCCGGGATCGGCGGTCCGGTCCATACCTCGATCCTGCAAGGCGCGGTCCGGCAAAATTCCTATATCGGCCTCGCCGCGGCCGTGCCGCTCTATGGCGCCAGCGGTCAGGCCCTGGCGGCGGTGGGCATCGCGGCGGTGATCCCGCTGGTCAACGTGATCTCCATGTGGAGTCTCGCCAGCCTCGGCCCCGGCGGGCCGCCGGGCGTCGCTGTGATTCTGAAACGGTTGGCCAAAAGCCCGATCATCATCGCCTGCGCCATCGGGATCGGGGCCAATCTGGCGGGCACCGGCATCCATGAATTGCCGGCGACGACCATGGACCTGCTGGGCCGGGGCGCCCTGCCGCTCGGTCTGCTGGCGGTCGGGGCGGGCCTAGATTTCGGCGTGGTGAAGCGCAGCCCGGTCCCGCTGCTGTTCAGCAACTGCATGAAGCTTCTGGCGATACCCGTGCTGACCGCCTGGCTTTGCCATCTCCAACAGGTGGATCCGACGACGACGGGCGTGGCGATCCTGTTCGCCTCGCTGCCCTCGTCAGCCTCGTCCTATGTCATGTCCCGCCAATTCGGCGGCGATCACGAACTTATGGCCGCGATCCTGACCACCCAAGTGATGATGGCCGCCGTCACCATCCCGCTGATGCTTGCCTTGTTCGGGTAGGCACGGGCCGCCGCGCTAGGCCACCACCCGCTCCAGCTTCTGCAGGCTGCGCAGAAAGGCCGGACGTTCGGCGTCGCCGTTGAGATTCTTCCAGTTGGTGTACGACACCTCGCCGACATAGATATCGCCGTAGGAGTCCACCGACAGGCCGTGGGGTGACCAGAATTTTCCCGGCTCCGGTCCCGGGCCATCCTCGCCGCCGAGCCGCGCGATAAGCTCGCCGGTATTGGAGACGATCGACAGGCGCGGGCCGATATTTTTGTACTGACGGTTAACAGCCATGCCCGGCCCCAACTCTCCGATGAAGCAGACCGGGCATTTGCCGCGCGGCATGTACAGCCCGCAGGGGCGGTGCAGATTGACCCATTGGGTCTCGTATTTGCCCTCGGTGTTGAAGACCTGAACCCGATGGTTCTCGCGGTCCGCGACATAGATCCAGCCGTCATCGTCGGCGACGATATTGTGGACTAGGTTGAACTGGCCGGGCCCGGTTCCCGGCTCGCCGAAGGTTTTCACCAGCTTGCCGTCGGGCGAATACTTGTGAACGCAGGCATTGCCGTATCCGTCCGAGACGAAAATATGGTTGTCCGGGCAGAGCGCCGTGTGCGTGCAACGGTGGAACGGCTGATTGCTCATGAACGGCGCGGCCTTGCCGGGCACGCCGATCTCCATCACCATCTTGCCCTCGGGCGTCAGCTTGCGCACCGTGTGGTCGCCGTCGTCGGTCGCGTACAGCATATCGTCGGGGCCGATATGTAGACCGTGCGCCCTGCTGAACAGAGTCTCGCCCCATGATCTGAGGAAGTTGCCGAACCGGTCGAACACGATCATCGGGTGCTCGCCGCGGTTGAAGACGTAGACCTGGTCCTTGCTGTCCACGGCCACCGCCGCGACATCCATAAGCTGCCATCCGTCCGGCAACCGCGCCCAGTCATCGACCACGCGATAGCGATGCTCCCCGCTTCCCAAGATTACCGACATGTCAGCCTCCCCAAGGACGATCGCGACGATCCCGCCGCGCGTTCGAAACTATCCCTCAATCCCGGGCACCGCGAAAGACCGCACCGCGCGACATTTCCTATTCGATGACCTCGCGCGGCGGCTCTCGGGAACCGTCTTTCCACTTCCCGTAACCGGAAACTCGCGCCAGAATGGCGCCGACGCACCTGACGGGAGGCATGACATGCCAAAGCTTCGACACATCGCGCTTGCCACGAACGATCCGGACAAGACCGCCGCGTTCTATTGCAAGGCCTTCGATTTCAAGGAAGTCGGCCGGGTCGGCGATCCCGACAAGCCGGATGAGGGCATCGCCTGGGGCATTTTCCTCAGCGACGGCACCCTCAACATGGCGGTGCTCAAGTTCAAGAATGTCGACCAGCTCGGCAAGGGCCTCGACTATGTCGGCATCCATCATTTCGGCGTGCTGTGCGAGGATCTGAAAGGCACGATCGGCAAGCTCGAGGAACTCGGCTCGCCCTGCATCATGAAGCAGGAGGACAGTGCCGCGATGAACTTCTATGAGACCAAGTTCGTCGGTCCGGACGGGGTGGTGTTCGATGTGTCCGAGCATGCCTGGATCGGCGCCGCCACCGCCGAGGAGAAGGAAATCGACCTCGACGCGCTGCTCGCCGCCGAATAGCTCAAGACATCACCGGAAGCCGGCCTGACCGGGAGGAACCGCATGCGTTTGGACGGCAAGGTGGCGCTGGTATCCGGCGGCGCCAAGGGAATAGGCGAGGCCGTGGTCCGGCGCTTCGTCGCCGAGGGGGCGGCCGTCGGTTTCGGCGATGTCGACGAGGCGGCGGGCCGGGCCCTGGCCGAGGAACTGGCCGGCGGCAATGCCCCGGCAACCTTCCTGCCGCTGGACGTGACCCGGGCCGGCGACTGGCGTTCCGCCGTCGATTTCCTCGTCGCCAACCACGGACGCTTGGACATCCTGGTGAACAATGCGGGAATCTATCAGCGGATTCCGATCGACGAGACCAGCGAGGAAGACTGGGACCGGATGATGGAGGTGAACGCCAAGGGGCCGTTCCTCGGCGTCAAGGCGGCGGCGGAGGCAATGAAGGCTTCCGGCGGTGGATCGATCATCAACCTGTCCTCGACCGCCGGTCTCAGAGCCTCGGTCGCCGTGCATTACGGCGCCTCCAAAGGGGCCTTGCGGCTGATGACCAAGTCGATCGCGAACCGCTATGCCAAGGACGGTATCCGATGCAATTCAGTGCATCCGGGACCGATTGATACCGCCATGGGCCATGCCGCCGTGCCGGACGATCTGCTGGACGAGCGGCTCTATAACCGGATCCCGCTCGGACGCTTCGGCAGACCCGAGGAAATCGCCAACGCCATTCTGTTCCTCGCTTCGGACGAGGCCTCCTTCATGACCGGCTCGGAACTGGTCGTGGATGGCGGCGCGACCTCCCGCTAGAACGTGGGCACTCCGGACGTCATCAATCGCTCAGCGCTTCCGGTTCTCGCCGTCGCCGGCGCGGCCCTGCTCTGGGGCCTGTGGTGGATACCACTGCGCTGGCTCGGCACCTTTGGTCTTGCCTCCCTGCCGCTGAACGCGTTGCTCTATGGCGTCGGCGCGATGGTGCTGCTGCCTTTCGTTACCAGGAACGGGAATTTCACCAAGCGTCCGCCCCTGGTTCTCGCCTCCGGTATCGCGCTCGGCTTTGCATTGATCGCCTGGAACCTCGCCCTGCTGCATGGCGAGGTGGTGCGCGCCACCTTGCTGTTCTATCTGTCGGTGGTCTGGGCAAGCCTGATGGAGTGGGTGGTCCTGCATCGGCGCATGCGCGCGGTGCGCGCCGTCGCTATTCTGCTCGGCCTCGGCGGTGCATGGGTGCTTCTGGGCGCGAGCGGCGGGCCGCCCATGCCGCGCGGGATCGGAGACTGGTTCGGGCTCGTCTCCGGATTGCTCTTTGCAATTGCCTTCACCATGGCCAGCGTGACCGAGGAACTGGACGCCCGGGAGCAAACCTGTGTCGCCTTCATCACCGCCGCGTTGATCGCCTGCGGCGCCACGCTCGCGCTGCCGGTCGCAATCCCCTCGCCGATGGCCGCGCCGTCGGTCTATATCGCCGCGATCGTGGTTGCCGTTATCCTGCTGCTGCCGACCTGTCTGCTGCTGTTCTGGGGCGCGCGCGCCCTTCCGCCGGGGCGAGCCTCGCTGCTGATGTTGTTGGAAGTTGCCGCCGCCGCCGCGACCGCTTCACTTATTGCCGGCGAACCCTTCGGGATCCGCGAGGCCTCCGGATGCGGCCTGATCGTGGCGGCCGGGCTGCTGGAAGGATTTTTCCCGGACCCGGAACCGATGCAACCATTGGCCTGAAGAACTGGGCCTGAACCCCGGACGCAGAAACGCGCCGCCTTGAGGACGTACGACATGACCGACGACACTCCGCTTCTCACTGCTCTTAAGACGGTTTCCACCGCCACCATCACCACGGTGCTGCTGAAGAAAGGGCTGCGGAATGTCTGGATCCGCGGCACCCGGCCGCTGAGTCCCGGTCAAGGCCGGCAGATCGGCCGGGCCTTCACGCTCCGTTTCCTGCCCTCGCGCGAGGATCTGGCGACACCGGCGTCCTGGTCGTCGCCGACCTCCACGCGGGCGGCGATCGAGGCCATGCCCGAGGGCTGCATCGCCATCGCCGACGCCATGGGCGTGACCGATGCGGGGATCTTCGGCGACATTCTCTGTGCCCGCATGGTCAAGCGCGGCGTACGTGCCCTGGTAACCGACGGGGTGATGCGTGATATTTCCGGCGTGCGCGGCACCGGATTGCCGGTCTGGTGTCAGGGCACCGCCGCCCCGCCCTCCGTCGCCGGGCTTACCTTCGTCGGCTGGGGAGAGCCCATTGCCTGCGGCGGTGTCGCGGTGTTCCCCAAGGATCTGATCATGGTTGACGAGGACGGCGCGGTGGTGATCCCCGCGGCCCTTGTCGAAGACGTCGCGGCGCTCGCCGCGGATCAGGAGCGGCTTGAGGAATGGATCATGGGCGAGGTCGAATCCGGCGCCCCCCTGCCCGGCCTCTATCCGCCGAACGAAGCCGCCCTCGCCCGCTATGAGGCGTCCAAGCGAGGGCAGTAGCGTGCCAAGCCCCTTCGAGACGCGTGCATATGCACGCTCCTCAGGGCGAGACGGTAGGAAGATGTCCACTCACCCTGAGGAGCCGCGTGGCGGCGTCTGGAAGGGTTTTGCCTGCCTCACCAAAGATAAAGACCCGCTAACTCAAATTCCGCCCATAAAGGGCGAAGAGCCGCTCCCAATGGCGTTCGGCGGCGGGTTTGTCGTAGCACCACCGCTGCGGAAAGGCAAAACCGTGATGGACGCCGGGGTGAATCTCAAGCTCGCCGCGATTGCCAGAGGCTTCAAACAGCCCTCGAAGCTTTTCAACCATGTCCAGCGGCGCGAGCTCGTCATGCTCGGCGCAGGAGATGTAGAGCTCTCCCCTCGCCCGAGCCAATGTCAGGTGCGGGCTTTCCTCGGCGTCACTGACCAGCCAGGTGCCGTAGAACGACGCGGCGGCGCCGATCCGGTCGGGAAAACGCGCGGCGGCGGCCAGCGCATACGGCCCGCTCATGCAATAGCCGTGGGCACCAACCAGCCCGTTCGTCGCCTCCGTATGCCCGCCGACAAAGTCCAGCAGCACGCCGATATCGTCCATCACCGGCGGGATCGTCATCTTGGTGCGCACCGCCCGCATCCGGCCATGCTCGGCGCTGCCATGCTCCAGCACATCCGGGCCGTACTTGGTGTCCCGTCCCGCCCGATAGTAAAGGTTCGGCAGCACCACGAAATATCCCGCCGTGCCGAGCCGTCGCGCCATGTCATAAAGCTCCTCGCGGATGCCCGGCGCGTCCATCAGCAGAAAGACCGACGGATAGGGTCCGCCCCGTTCGGGCCGGCAGATGAAGGTCTCCATCTTGCCGTCCTTGGTGGTGATATCGATGATTTCCTCGCGCATCCGAGCCTCCCGCCGCATCGGTTTTCCGGATTGGACCGCATGCCGCCTCTCGTGACAAGCTGGCGGGCGACGCCAGCAGACACATGTTGGCGATGCCGCAACGAGGGCCGTCCATGACCGATTTTCACGTCGCCATCGGCGATGTCACCACCTTCTCCAAGACGGTGGGAGAGACCGATGTCTATCTCTTCGCGGGCATTACCGGCGACTTTTCGCCGAACCACACCAACCAGGTCTACATGGAGCGCTCCAGCTTCGGACGCCGGCAAGCCCACGGCGCGCTGCTGGTGGGCTTCATCTCGACGGTCTCGACCCTCGCCATCGCCCATTGCCGGGACGATAAAACCGAAACCCCGGTCGCCGTCGGCTTCGACCGGGTCCGGTTCCTGAAGCCGGTATATCTGGGCGACACGATCACGGTGACCTACACCATCGCCGAGATCGACATGACCAAGCGCCGCTCCACCGCTGACGTTGAGATCCACAATCAGGACGGCACCCTGGTCGCCGTCGCCAAGCATCTGCTGCAATGGGTGGCGAACAGGTGAGAATTTAGCCCGTTCCTGATTGCTTCGATTTGGCGATCTTCTCGGCCCGGTGTTCGCCGGCGAGGATCGGCGGATATTTGGCCGGGCGGCTCCCGGACCGGCAGGTCTCCAGACACTCGATGAGCAGATCGTCGTTCGGGTTGCAGAAATAGGCGATCGAATAGCGGCGCGAGGCCTCCCCCGCCCCATCCGGCGGATTGACGACCCGGTGCGGGCTCGACAGCCAGGTATCGTTCGACCAGCGCATCATGAGATCGCCGATATTGATGACGAAAGCGTCTGGCGGTGCGGCCACATCCTCCCATCCACCATCGGGACGGCGCACCTGGAGGCCGCCGGGCCGGTCCTGTGGCATCAGGATGGTGAGCGCGCCATAATCGGTATGAGCGCCGGCACGAAGTTGATCCGGCCTCGGGCCGGTCTCCAAAGGCGGATAGTGAATCAGGCGCAGGGTGCTGTTGTGAGCGGTGAAGCGGCTGCTGAAGTAACCGGGCTCAAGCTCCATGGCGACGGCGAAAAGGTCCATCAGCCGCGTGGTCAGTCCTTCCATCGCCGCATAGTAGCTCTCGATCGCCTCGCGGAAGCCCGGCAGGTCGGGCCAGACATTGCGGTGATAGGTCTGGCCGACGCCGGTCATGCGAACCGGATCGTCCAACCAGAACGGTCCCATCCCAAAGCCTTCCTTGAGGTCCGGGGGCGCCGGCTTGTCTTCGGTGTTTGACAGCGTCTCGAGCCCGTAGGGCAAGTAACCTCGCGGCGAGCCCGCCGCCGTGCTGCGGATCGCCATCTTGAGATCCATCGGCGCCGCGAAGAACGCCTGCATCGCCGCCACGGCCCCATCGGTGACTGATTTTGGAACACCATGCCCGCGCACCATGAAAAACCCGCTTTGCGCCAGCGCCGCATTCATCCGCGCCGCGACCGAGCCGGCCCCAGCCCGGCTGTTCGCGGCGCCGGGTTGGATATCGATCATCGGTACGGTCGTGGTGCTCATCCTCTCATCCCGGCAGCAAGAGATCGGTAATCAAGCGCACCAGTTCGACAACGCTTAGCGCCACGACACCGGTGACCAGCCCCGCCGCCGCGGCGATCGGGATCGCCCAGTTCTCAAGGCCGGGCCAGAGCAGCCATAGGACCAGGGCGGCCGCTAGGCACGACAGGGCGATCGCTCCCGCCTTGCCGTACCGCACCACGCCCCGCAGCATCGGATAAGCGGCGAGCCGGTCGGCCCTGGGGGCAGTCTTCGGCGGCATCTGGTCCGCCGTCTTCGTTGCAACGGCAGGCTTTTCGCCTTCTCCGGCCTTTAGTTCGGCCGCACGTTCGGCGGCGATCAACCCGAAGGTTCCGGCCTTCATCAGGCCGCCGATATAGCCCGCATCCTTGCCGCCCTCGAGACCGCCGGTCGCGGCGCCGGCGGCCAGGAGACCGGGGATCGGCCGGCCCTCCCGATCCAACACCTGGGCCTTGCCGTCGATCGCAATGCCACCCATCGTATAGGTAATGCCGGGACAGACCGGGATCGCCATGAACGGGGCCTCGGTGATCGGCCACGGCTTCATCGTGGTGGAGCGCGGGATCTCGAGCAGATCCAGCGTCCCGGCCTCGATGGCCGCGTTATGCGCCTCGACCGAAGCGGTCAGTCCCGCCGGATCAATATCCGCGAGCGCGGCCAAATCGGCCAGGCTGTCGGCGCGCAGCACGGTACCGCCGGCCTCTTCCAAAAGCGGATTGCAAGGGATCCGCGCGGAGCGGCCCGGCTCCTCCCAGATCGCGGCGTCGAAGACGGCGTAGAGCATCGCGTCGACGGGCATGGCGGCAAGGGCATTGGCGAGATAGACGCCGCTCCGCCCCTCATCGACGATCCGGCGGCCATTCGCGTTGACCACGATCCCCGAGGTCGCCATCGCGTCGATTTCCGGATACGGCCAGACGTTGTCGTTGTGAAGCGCGTCCCGGCACAGCACATGGCCATAGAAGCGGTTGGTCTCGGTCAGCGCCGCCCCCGCCGCCACGGCCATGCGCATTCCGTCGCCCATGCCGGTGCGGGCGCCGCGCTGAAAGACCCGCTCGAAGGCGCCGCCGATATGCGCCTCGTAAAGCTCCCGGTTCGCCTGAAAGCCGCCATCGGCGATCAGAACCTGTCCGGCGGAAACCTGTTCCTCCCCCGCCGCGCCCACCGCCGACACACCGCGGCACGCGCCGTTTTCCATGATCAGGGAGACCGCCCTTGTGCCGCCCTTGAAGACGCCGCCGGCGGCCTTGAATTGCGAGACCAGCCCCTGAAGCATCAGATCCGGCCCGCGTCCCTGCCAGTCGATCCCGGCCCGCAGGGAGCGCGGCGGCGCCATACACCAACGGTATCCTTCCTGCTCGTTGAATTTTACGAACCGCGTGCCCTTGTCCTTCAGCCAATCGAGCAGCCGCGCGCCGCCGCCCACCAGCGCCTCCGCGAGCGCCCGGTCGGCTTCGTCGGCGGTACGCTCGACGATCACCTCCGTCAGATCCGCCGCCGGACGATAGGGGTCGAGAAAGCCGATATGCATCACACCGCCGGACTGCCGCGTGTTGCAGGGATAGATCTCGCCGTCGCCCTTCTCCAGAACTGCCGCCGACAGTCCCAGCTCAAGCGCCCTCAGCCCCGCCGTCATCCCGGCAAGACCGGCGCCGATGATCACCAGGTCATGAGTGTTCGAGGAGTCCGTCACAAGCGGTCTCGGATTTGGTCCGTCGATTTCATCGCACCTTCACAATCTCACGCCGGTTAGCCCGCCATCGCGGCACGGAGCTGCGGGAATTCCTCGACGACGCGGTCAAAGCAGGCCCGCACGGCGCTCCCGTCATCGCCGGGGGCATCCTCGCCCAACGCCTCGAAGATGCGGTGCTTGACGAAGAAGCGCCAATGCACCGGGGTCGCCGCCAGGAGTTCGGTCAGCGCGTCGTAGTTGGGCCGTGTCCAGACCCGCTCGAACGCGGCCCGGTCGGCGCCGACATCGAAAAATGTCCCGTCCCCGCGCTCTGCCGCCATTCCGGCCCGGCGGCTCCGGGTGGCCTCCGCGTCCCAGCTTCCGTTCTCCAGCACCACGCCATAATCCCGCTCTGCCGAGGCGCGGGAGACGAAACCGCGTTTGACGTCGCGCAATACCAACTCCGGGTCCCGCTCCAGCGGATCGCCCCAGCCGCCGGCCCCGCCGCTCGCCACATGCACCACATCGCCGGGATCTATGCTGAGGAAGTCCACATTGCCGAGATTTTTCTCGCGGTTGGAACCCGGATTGAGGATGAAGCTCGACAGACCGCCGGCCCGCCCCTTCAACACACCCCATGAGGAAAACCGGCTGCGGTCCATGTTGCGGGCCGTCACGCGGGTGTTCGGCGCCTGGGCCTGGAAGCGCATCTCTATGGCAAGGCCGCCGCGATGTTTGCCCGGCCCGCCCGAATCCGGCGTCAGGCCGTAGCGCTGGATTTTGATCGGCACCTCGGCCTCGTTGATCTCGACAGGCGTGTTCTTCAGGAACGAGGAATTCGCCCCCGACCCTTCCGCCCCGTCGCGCCACGGATCGCCGCCGGCACCGCCGGTGATCGGTCCGACCGCCGCAACAACGCGCCGGCCGGTTCGGTTGTCGATGGTGTTGACGTTCATGATCGGCCCGCCGCTTGCCGGACAGGAGGGCAGCCGGTCCGGCGCGGCCTGGACGAAGGCGCCAAAGATCACCCCCATCAACCGCTGCACCGACAGGGTCCGCAATCCCACCGCCGCCGGGAAACGCGGGTTGACGATGGTTCCCTCGGGCAGCACCGAGGAGGCGACCCGGCAGACGCCGGAATTCAGGAACAGGCGCGTGTCGAGCGAGTAGAGCACGTAGACGAGCCCCACCATCAGCAGGGCATGGCGCTGCTGTCCACCGGTCGGCATGTTGATCGAGGATTCGATCTGCGGGTCGCTGCCGGTGAAGTCCAGCTCCACCGTTTCGCCCCTGATCCGAAGGGTCAGCGCCAGACGGCACGGAAACCCGTCGGGCGCGTCCTCGTCCATGTAATCGGCGAAGAAATAGTCGCCGTCCGGCAGACTGGCGACAATCTCGCGGGCCTGGGCCTCGGCATAGTCAAGCAGATCACCGATGCCTTCCTTGAAGACCTCGATGCCGAACTTCTCGATCATCTCGTGAACCCGACGCTCGCCGGTGTTCATGGCCGCGATCTGCGCCTTAAGGTCCCCCCAGTTCTGTTCCGGCATCCGCACATTGGCGAGCATCACATCGAGGAGTTCCTGGTTGAACTTCCCCTTGCGCACGATCTTGGAAGGCGGAATCCGGATGCCTTCCTGATGTACTTCCGAAAGCGTGCGCGAGATGCTGGCCGGCACCGCGCCTCCGACATCGGTGTTGTGGATGTGGCCGACGACAAAGCAGACGATCTCACCCTCGTGGAACACCGGCTTCCAGGCATGCATGTCGGGCGAATGGGTGCAGACATGACCGCTATAGGGATCATTGGTCATGCAGACGTCGCCCTCGTCGTAGTGGTCGATCATCTCGATGACGGTCTTGTAGTTGAGGCCGACGAACCAGGTGGCGCCAAGCTCGACCGGTGTCGCGAAAGTCTCGCCGCCGGGCGTGGTCAGCCCGGTTGTGAAGTCCTCGGTCTCCTTCACGAAGGTGGAATGCGCGGTCCGGTAGAGCGTGAAGGCCATGCTCTCGGCGGCGGCCCGGCAATGGTTCTTCAGAACCTCCAAGGTGACCTTGTCGATTGCCATGCGGTTATTCCTCCGTCTCGAAACGGGATGGCAGGCGGAAGCCAGGACCCTTCGAGACGCGGCCCTTAAGGCCGCTCCTCAGGGTGAGTGTTCGAAAGTGATTGATCGCACCCTGAGGGATTGCGCAGCGATCGTCTCGAAGGGTCGTGTCTGCCAAAGCATCAATCGCCACCATTCCCCTCCCGCGTTAGAATGAGGTTGCCGGCGGCGTCCACGCGCCCGGAAAAACCGGTCAGGACACAGGTCGTGCAGTCATCCTGGGTGACGATTGCCGGCCCTGAAATCCGGTGCCCGGCGGCCATGTCGGCGCGGGCATAGACCGTCGCCTCCTGCCTTCCCCCATCGAGAAAGACCGCAACCTGCTCACGCGCGGAAAGTGGTGCGTCGGCGTCCGTCACCGGCGCGAACACCGGCTTCGGCGGCTGACCGGTCACCACCATCCTGAGATTGATGAGTTGCAGCTCCGCCTCGGGATCGGCGTGGTCATAGAGGTCCTCGTGACGGCGGTGAAAGGCATCGGCGATGGCTTCAAGATCCCCAGCCTCGATCCAGGCGGCCTCCAGCGGGGTGTCGATCTCATAAGACTGGCCGCGATAGCGGATATCCGCGGACGGAAGGAGGGCCACGTCGCGCTCAAATCCCTGCTCGTCGCGGATCCAGCGCATGGCCTCGCGCGCGAGATCGCCGAAGCCCTGTTGCATCTCTTCCAGCGCCGTTTCGTCGAGATCGAGATAGACGGTCCGGATAAAGTCGTTCTTGATGTCCGCGATCAGGCCACCGAAGGCGCTCAGCACCCCCGGCACCCGGGGAATCACCACCTCGCGCATTTCCAACTCCCGGGCGAGCCAGCACGCCAGCATCGGCCCCGCCCCGCCAAAGGCGATCAGCGACAGATCGCGCGGGTCGATCCCGTGCCGCGAGACCAGCTTGCTGACCTCCAGATACATGCCCGAGACCGCGACCCGCACGATCGCCTCGGCGGTTGCCTCGAGCTCCATGCCCAAACGTTCCGCGAGCGAGCTCACCGCCTTTCGCGCAAGGTCCGGGCGCATTTGCACGGCGCTGTAGCCGAGCGCCGCGTTGCCGAGGAAACCAAGCACCACCAAGGCGTCGGTTATCGTCGCCCGCTCGCCGCCCCGGCCATAACAGGCGGGGCCCGGCGAGGAACCGGCGCTTTCCGGGCCGACCTTAAGCAAGCCTTGATTGTCGACCCAGGCGATCGACCCGCCGCCCTCGCCGATCGAGGTCACGGACACGGTGGGAATGTGGATCGGAAACTCGCCGATCATCTCGCCGACCCCGTAGCGCGGCTCGCCATCGGTGATGATCGCGACATCGGCGCTGGTCCCGCCGATGTCGAGGCTCATCGCGGCCTTGGCGCCGGTCGCCCGCGCGATGCTGGCGGCCCCGATTACGCCGGAGGCTGTCCCCGACAGCAGCATCTGGGCGCAATCGGTCTTGCCCGCTTCCGCCGTCATCACGCCGCCGTTCGACTTGGTGATCATCGCCTCGGCCGGAACTCCGGCTCCCGCAAGCGCCTTCTGCAACGCGCCGAGGTAATGCGCCACCCGGGGCTGGACATAGCCGGCGACGACGGCGGTCACCGTGCGTTCGTATTCGCGGATCACCGGCCAGACATCGCTTGCCAGGATCACATCCAGTTCCGGCGCGCGCCGTTGGATGATGCCGGCCACCGCGCGCTCATGCTCCGGGTTCCGGTAGGCGTGCAACAGCGCCACCACCACCGCCTCGCCACCCGCCGCGCGGACACCGTCGATGGCGCGCAGCACGCTGGCCTCATCGACCGGTATGTCGACCGAGCCGTCGACGAGAATGCGCTCGGAAATTCCGAACACCCGGTCGCGCGTGACCAGCGGTTCCGGGCGCGCCGAGAACAGATCATAGGGGTCCGGCATCTTCAGACGCGCAACCTCCAGCACGTCCTCGAAATTCTCCGTCGTGAACAGACATAGCGCCGCGCCCTTGCGCTGGATCACCGTGTTCACGCCGACCGTGGTGCCATGGGTGAAATAGGTGACCGCGTCGGTTGCGGTACCGTAACGCGAGGCGATTTCGGCAAGGCCGGCGGTGACTTCCGCCCCGGGCTCGTCCGGACGCGAAAGCACCTTCAAAGTCTCCAGCGTGCCCGAATTCTCATCGAACACGCAGAAGTCCGTGAATGTCCCGCCGATGTCGACTCCGATCCGGTATCCCATTGAAAACCCTAACTTTGAAGAGAGTTCAAGCCGCCACCCGGGAATCGATCACCGACCGGACGACAACCTCGCGGGCCGGGGGCTCGCGCTCGCTTGTTTCCTCGATCACCGGCGGTGTATCGGGCTCATAAAGCACGGCGGCTTGCATGGGACTGACGCTCCGTTGCGGTTCCGCTTGAACTGTCCCAGATCATATGTGGTTTTGTAAAGAATGGTCGCGTCCATCGACCCGGCACCATCCCTCTTTATCGAATCCCTGGCGAAAACCAGGACCCATTCCGCCGGTCTCCGCCATCGGGCTCCAACATCGGCGGAAGCGGCCCTGGATCAGGTGCAGGGATTCGGTTTTGTTTGGAGTTCCAAACCCGAATGCAGCAGCATCCTGATAGAATCACCGCTCGCCATCAAACGACGTGGTTCATGTGCGGATTGCATTCGAAACCGCTATAGAATTTCAAGACGCCGACCGCGCCGAAAGGACCTCCCATGGGCAGGACGCTTTTTCACAAGATCTGGGACGAGCACGTCATCCATGAGCGCGAGGACGGCAATGTCCTGCTCTATATCGACCGGCACCTGACCCACGACATGCATCACCGGCTGTTCCCTCTGATCAAGGCCCAGGGGCTTACCGTCAAGGAGCCGGACAAGCTGTTCGGGGTTCCCGACCACAGCGTGCCGACGACGGCGAAGACCGTCGAGGATATTCCCGAGGGCGAGATGCGCGATACCGTCGCCGGACTCGAACGGGCGGCGGCCGAGTTCGGCTTCCACCATTTCGGCATGACCGACGACCGGCACGGCATCGTTCATGTGGTTGGCCCGGAACAGGGGATCACCCTGCCGGGCATTACCTTGGTCTGCGGCGACTCCCATACCTCGACCCACGGCGCGCTCGGCTGCATCGCCTTCGGAATCGGCGCCACCGAGGTGCAGCATGTGCTGGCCACGCAAACCCTCTGGCAACGCAAGCCCAAAGCCATGCGGATCACCATCACCGGCCAGCTTGGCTTCGGGGTCAGCGGCAAGGACGTGATCCTGGCGGTGATCCGGGAAATCGGGGCTGCCGGCGGCACCGGCTACGCCATCGAGTATACCGGGTCGGCCGTCGAAGCCATGTCGATGGATGGCCGGATGACCCTCTGCAACATGACGATCGAGGCCGGCGCGCGCTTTGGGCTGATCGCGCCGGACGACAAGACCATCGCCTATTGCAAGGACCGTCCCTTCGCGCCGAATGGTGGGAAGTGGAAGCAAGCCGAGGCCTATTGGCGCGGTCTGCGGTCCGACGACGACGCCCAATTTGACCACGAGGTGACCCTCGACGGCGGCGCGATCGCGCCAATGGTCACCTGGGGCAACAGCCCGCAATGGGCGCTTCCGGTGACCGAGACCGTCCCCGATCCTGCCCTCGAAAGCGACCCGCAAACCCGAACCGAGATGGAGGCGTCTCTCGCCTACATGGACCTCAAGCCCGGCATGCCGCTGCGCGACATCAAGATCGATACCGTCTTCATCGGCGCCTGCACCAACAGCCGGATTGAGGACATGCGCGCCGCCGCCGCGGTCGCCAAGGGACGCACTGCCAAGACCCGCACCTTGGTCGTGCCGGGCTCGGGCCTGGTGAAGAAGCAGGCGGAAGCGGAAGGGCTCGACAAGATCTTCATCGCCGCCGGCATGGAATGGCGCGAGCCTGGCTGCTCCATGTGCATCGCGCTTAACGGCGACATGCTTTCGCCGGGCGAACGTTCGGCCTCGACCAGCAACCGCAATTTCCGTGGCCGTCAGGGCCCCGGTAGCCGCACCCACCTGCTGAGCCCGGCGATGGCGGCCGCGGCGGCGGTCACCGGCCATTTAACGGACGTCAGGGACCTGATCGGGGAGGACCGGCCATGAGCGCGAAATCGAAACTCACCCCCTTCACCACTTTCGCCTCCGTGGCCGTGCCCATCGATATCGCCAATTGCGATACCGATCAGATCATTCCCGGCCGGTTTCTGCGCAAGAGCCCGGACGACGCGGACTATCATAGGGTCCTGTTGCATGACCTCAGGTTCAACGCCGACGGCAGCGAGAAGGATTTCGTCCTCAACCGGGCGCCCTACCGGGATGGCCGGATTTTCGTGGCCGATATCAACTGGGGCTGCGGCTCATCACGCGAGAACGCGGTGGCGGCGCTGACCGCCAACGGCGTGCGCGCGGTGATCGCGCCGAGTTTCGGCGATATTCACTATAACAACTGCATCAAGAACGCCGTGCTGCCGGTCCCGCTGTCGGAAGAGGATTGCGCGACCCTGCGCCGCCAACTGCGGGAGAGCCCTGGCGCCGAGATCGCGATCGACCTCGAAACCCAGAGCCTCACCGGCCCGGACCAGACGCGCTACGACTTTCAAATCGACGCCTTCGACAAGCACCGTCTTTTGAACGGCCTGGACGATGTCGGCCTCACCCTGGCCTTCGACGACAAGATCGAGGCGTTCCGGAAAAGCTATGCCGCCAAGCACGACTGGGTGAGTTAGCGGAGCGGGGTGTTTGGACTGACGGCCTGGTCCGTGTGCCCCAATCTTCCGTCATCCCGCTGAAAAGCGGGATCCATGCCTCCGGCATCACCGTTTAGAACGTATTGTGCGTCATTGAACAGGACAGGCCAGTGGAATGGATCCCGCCTTTCGGCGGGATGACGATTGAAGGGGATCGTCCGCATGGAGGGCGGAACGTCCTGCCGCTTCGGCAGGCCCGTAATTCGTCAGTTCGCCTGCAAGACCGATTAAACCCCGGGCCCCGGCACCGTCGCCGCGAGGGTGAAATCGCCCGCCGGATGGTAGGCGACGGCCGATGCATCCCCCTCGCCGCTCAGCTTGAAGCCCTCGTAGTGGTTTTCCCGAACGTTTTTACAGATCAGGCGATAGCGGGTCATGCCGCCCGAATACGGCATGAAGACCCTGGGCTTGCCGGGCACGTTGGCGCCCCAGTACCAGGTCCCGCGCGCGAACGGCATCAGGGTCGCGTGCGCGGCTTCGTTGACGTGGACGCGCCACTTTTCCATCGATTCCTCGGTGGTCTCGATGGTGGCGACACCCTTGTCCCGCATGTCGG
>JAYOEU010000030.1:0-31409 GCA_038116915.1 Alphaproteobacteria bacterium | reverse complement strand
GGAATTTCGGCTTCCTGCTGCACGACGTGGCCCGCCTGATGCGGACCGTGTTCGACCGGCGTGGGCGCGAGCTTGGACTGACCCGCTCGCAATGGTGGGTCCTCACGATGCTGTATGCCAAGGAAGGCGTGACCCAATCGGAACTGGCCGATTTCATGGAACTTGAAAAGGCCACCCTCGGTCGGTTGCTTGACCGGCTTGAAGAGAAGGATTGGGTAGAGCGGCGAACCGACACGCTTGATCGACGCGTGAAACGGCTCTATCTCACCGACAAGGTTCAGGAGATCATGCGAGCGCTCCGCAACACAGCCGCGGAAGTTCGCAGGGACGCGCTCGGTGACCTCGACGATGTGGAACGTGAGCGATTCATAGACACTTTGTTGAAGATCAAAACCAACCTGCTGACCCTCGACGACCCGCGCCCGGACCTGACCGCGCGCATGGCCATCGCGGCGGCGGATGACTGAGGCCACGGATAATGAGCGATAGCGATAACGAGCAATCACAAGCGGCTTCCACGCCGGGCACTCCGCCGCCGGCACCCGCGCGGCCCCGGCGGCGTTGGGGCCGGACGCTGTTGCGCCTGGTTCTTTTGATCGTCATCCCGGTGCTGGCGGTTATCGGCGGAGGCTATTGGTATGAAGCCACCGGACGTTTCATTACGACCGAAAACGCCTATGTAAAATCTCACGTCATTGCGGTCAGCACGAATATCGACGGCCGGGTAACCAATGTTTTCGTCGAGGAAAATCAGAAGGTGAAGTCGGGCGACCTGCTGTTCAAGATGGACCCGGAGCCATACTGGATGCAGGTCCGGATGTCGGACGCCAAGCGCGAAGCCGCCCGCCAGGAAATCGAATCGACCCGCGCCGAGTACCACCAGGTCATCGCGGAAATCGAAAAGGCCAAGCAAGACGTAAAATATTATGAGAACGAGGCCAATCGTCAGCGCCAGCTCGCCACCAAGGCGATCACCACGCGGACCAAACTCGACGAAGCCGAATTCAATCTCACCTCGGCACGACAGGATGTCGCGACCCTGCGCCAGAAGTTGCTGACCGTGACCGCTCGGTTGGGCGGCGATCCGAAGCGCAGCGCCGAACAGCACCCCGACTTCCTCGCCGCCGAAACCGAGAAAGCCATGGCGGAGATGAATCTCGGTTATACCGAGATCAGGGCTCCGATCGACGGCATCGTCACGCGGCTGAAACTGGAGGCCGGGGAATGGGTCGAGGCCGGTGAACCCGCATTCGGGATCATCGCCACCAAGTCGACCTGGATCGAGGCCAATCTGAAGGAAACTCAGCTTACCCACGTGCGTGAAGGCCAAGACGTCAAGGTGGAGATCGATGCCTATCCCGGCGTCGTCTGGAACGCCAAGGTCGCTTCAATCAGCCCGGCAACCGGCGCCGAATTCTCGGTGTTGCCGCCCCAGAATGCGTCCGGCAACTGGGTGAAGGTGGTCCAGCGTCTGCCGGTCCGGATCGAAATCGAATATTCGCCGGATAACCCGATGCTGCGGGCCGGCATGACCGCGACAGTGAGCATCGACACCCACCACAAGCGCGAACTCTGGAAAACCGTGAAAACAGCGATCGCTGACTTTCAAAACGGCGACAAAAAGAACTAAGGGCGGTTGCACCCCTCACCCGTCATCCGGTTGCGCTCCGCCGCAGATCGTCAGCCGCGCCGGGGCTAGGTCCCGCGCGCGAAGATCCCGGACCAGATCCGCCAGGATCTCGCGTTCCTCGGGAGAGCGAACGGGTATCGAAAATTCGGCATTGGTAACCATCGAGCCATAACGTTCGAACAGCCGGTCGGCGATCACGTCATAAGTCCCGATGGTCACGAACGCCTCCAAAACCTCATCCGAGATCAGAGCCGGCAAAGCCTCCCAACGCTGCGCCCTGGAAAGCAGCTTCGCTTCGTCGGCGAGCGCGTCCAGACCGAGATGGGAAAACGCGGCCCGGTAAGCCGGTGTCGAGGCATAGAATGCGATCCGGGCGCGGGCGTCGCGGATCCGCGTCTTAAGCTCGGTTTCGTTTCGGGCCGTCGCCAACAGCGGCTTGATGCTGACCTTGAAATTCTCCAGCGACCGGCCGCTCCGAGCGGCGCCCGCGCGCACCTCCGGCAGCATCACATCTCGGATATAGGAGGGCGTGCAAACCGGGTGCGGGCGAATCCCGTCCGCGACACCGCCCGCGATCCGGCACATGACGGTGTTGACCGCGGCAAGATGGATCGGAATCTCCGGATGCTCGATCGGTCCAGGGTCAAACAGCGGCACCATCAGGTTAAGCCGGTAATGATCGCTCTCATAGTCCAGCGGGCGCCCGTTCTGCCAGCACTCCCAAACCGCCCGGAGCGCTCCGACATAGTCCCGCATCCACGGTCCCGCCGGCGCCGGCTCCAAGCCGTAGCGGCGCTGAATATGCGCCCGCACCTGCGGGCCGAGGCCAAGGGTGAAACGGCCTCGCGACAGCTTCTGAATGCTCCAGGCACTCATCGCCATCGATGTCGGGCTGCGCGGAAAAGCGATGGCGACCGCGGTGCCGAGACCGAGAGTCGTGGTTGCCTGGGCCGCCAATGTCATGATCACGAAGGGATCGTCCTTGGTCTCCTCGACCATCAGTTCGTCATAGCCGAGTTCCTCGACGAGCCGGGCATCGGCGCCGACCTTGGAAATATCCAGCGGCGTCTCGGGCGCCCGCAAGCCGGGATCCACCTTGCCCAGGGGCAGCAAAGTCTCCGCGCGCATGGTGACCCCTCCATCCGGTCCAATCGGCAGCCCGGCGCCGCAAAAATCATTGCGCCAAATCTCCCGAATACTACCATCGGCACTCCGGGCCCAACAGGAGCATCGACATGAAAATCCCGACACTGCCGTTCACCACCACCGACTGGAGCAAGGTTCCAGTGGTCGAGTACCCGGGTGAGCGTGGCAAGGCGCTGTGGCGGACGCTGGAGGTCGGCGATATCCGGATCCGGATGGTGGAATACACGCCCGGCTATGTTGCCGATCACTGGTGTGACCGGGGACATATCCTGCTGGTCCTGGAGGGCGAGCTGCATTCCGAACTTCAGGACGGGCGCCGATTCACCTTGACGCCGGGGATGAGCTACGAGGTCTCCGACAACGGCGACGCGGCGCACCGCTCGGTGACCGAAACCGGGGCCAAGCTGTTCATCGTGGATTGAACGGGAACGGCCGAGCCCGACCACGGCACTTGCAATCCGCCCCCGGTGACCGATATACCTCGGGCAGGAAGGTTGGGGTGGACAGGCTCCTCGCCAACCCGGTCAGGTCCGGAAGGAAGCAGCCGTAACGAGTTTCGGTCTGGGTCGCTTTCCAACCTTCCGCTCACCCACTAAGATCCCCCCATGAATGACAGCGCGGCCGCCGAGGGCGCGGACTATCGGGTTCTCGCCCGCAAGTACCGCCCCCAGAACTTCGATGACCTGATCGGACAGGAAGCGCTGGTCCGAACCCTCCGGAACGCGCTCGAACAGGGCCGCCTCGCCCATGCCTTCGTGCTGACCGGGGTGCGCGGGGTGGGCAAGACCACCACCGCGAGGATCATCGCCAAGGGCCTCAACTGCACCGGCGCCGACGGTTCCGGCGGCCCGACGGTCAATCCCTGCGGGGTCTGCGACAATTGCCGCTCGATCACCGAGGATCGGCATGTCGATGTGCTGGAGATGGATGCCGCCAGTCATACCGGCGTCGACGACATCCGCGAGATTATCGACGGCGTGCGCTACCGCCCGGTCTCGGCGCGCTACAAGGTCTATATCATCGACGAAGTGCACATGCTTTCCCGCAACGCCTTCAACGCGCTGCTGAAGACCCTGGAAGAGCCGCCGGATCATGTGAAGTTCGTGTTCGCGACGACCGAGATCCGCAAGGTTCCGATCACCGTACTTTCACGCTGTCAGCGCTTCGATCTGCGCCGTATCGGCTCGGACGACCTGATCAGGCTTTTCACCACGATCTGCGCCAAGGAAGGCGTCGAGGCCGAGGAAGAGGCGCTGCGGCTGGTGGCGCGGGCGGCGGACGGCTCGGCGCGCGACGGTCTGTCCCTGCTGGATCAGGCGATGGCGCTGGCCCAGGGGCCGATCGGCCCCGCCCTGGTTCAGGAAATGCTTGGTCTGGCGGATCGGGGCGAGGTGCTGGATCTCTTCGAAGACCTGATGCGCGGCAAGCTTCCGGAGGTGCTGGCCCGGGTGACCGCGATGCATGACCTCGGCGCGGATCCGCTGGTGATCGCCCAGGATCTCTTGGAGACCACGCACCTGGTCACCCGCTTCAAGGTCGCGCCGGACAGTGCCAGACAAGACGCTTCGGAAATCGAGCGCTCAAGGGGCAAGGCCCTCGCCGAAGCCTTGGGCATGCCGCATCTCGGCCGCGCCTGGCAGATGTTGCTGAAGGGGATCACCGAGATCCAGAACGCCCCCTCGCCGCTCGCGGCACTGGAGATGTTGCTGATCCGGCTTGCGCATCTTTCCGACCTACCGAGCCCCGCCGACGTCATCAAAAGCCTGCAGTCCGGCGAGCCGGTCGGCACCCGTCCACCCGCGGCATCCGCGCCCGCGTCAGCCGGCGCGGCGGCAAAGGCGGTGGCGGAGCCGGTGCCTCCGAGCGCGCCATCCGTTGCCGAAACGGCCGATCCCGAACCGGCGGCACCCGAGCCGCCAGCGCCGGACGCGCCGGCGATGCCCGCAAGCTTCGAGGAAATCGTCGCGTTGTTCGAGACCCACCGCGAGGCGGTCCTGCATGCCCGGCTGGTACGCGAGGTTCGGCCGGTACGGGTCGCGCCGGGAGAGTTGGAAATCGAGGCGACGAGCGACGTTGATACGGCGCTTGCCGGATCGATCGGCAAGCTGCTCATGGAATGGACCGGCCGGCCCTGGACGGTGACGCTCAGCGATGAGGTGGGTGAGCCGACCCTCGCCGAACGCCGCGATGCCGCCGAGGCGCGGGTCCGCGAGGAAGCGTCGACGGATCCGGTGGTTGCCGCCGTTCTCGCGAGTTTCCCCGGCGCCACCGTTGAGGCCGTCCGGCCGCTGATCGGTCCCGAGACGGCGATCACCGAACCACACCCGGAACCGCCTGACGACGGCGAGGACGACGATGACGACGAGGGCGCCGCCGGTGACAGCGGCGCGATCGCCCGGGCGGCACGGGCGAATGAAGGTTAAACCGCAGTGAACGACAGCAAGCCGACAGGGGCATGGCGATGAAGAATCTCGGACAGATGATGAAGCAAGTGCAGGGAATGCAGGAAAAGATGCAATCCATGCAGGAAGAGCAGCTTGCGATGGAGGTCGAGGGCTCCAGCGGCGCCGGGATGATCCGCGTCACCCTCAATGGCAAGGGCGAGATGCGGGCGATCCGGCTCGACCCGTCGATCGTCGATCCGGGCGATGTCGAGGTGCTGGAGGATCTGATCATGGCGGCGGTGAACGATGCCCATGCCAAGGTCGAAAGGCGCAAGCTCGAGGAAATACAGAAACTGACCGGCGGCCTGCCGCTGCCGCCGGGCTTCAAGCTGCCGTTCTAGGCTCGCGCCATGGCGGAGTCCTTCGGGCCGGGTGAACTCGACCGGATCATTCATCTGCTGGCCAAGCTACCGGGCCTCGGCCCGCGCTCGGCGCGGCGCGCGGCCCTGCATCTTCTGAAGCGCCGGGAAGCGCTGATGCGCCCGCTCGCTGACGCGCTGTCGGATGCCGCCGACAAGGTGGTCGCCTGCGCGACCTGCGGCAATCTCGACACCATCGATCCTTGCGGCATCTGCCGCGACCCGAGGCGCGACGCGAGCCGGATCTGCGTGGTCAAGGAAGTCGGCGATCTCTGGGCGCTGGAGCGGGCGGCGGTGTTCCGGGGCCGCTATCACGTCACCGGCGGCCTGCTCTCGGCGCTGGACGGGATTGGCCCCGAGGAGCTCAACATCGACGCGCTTGCCGCCCGGGCCGAGGCGCCGGAGGTCACCGAGGTGATCCTCGCCATGGACGCCACCGTCGACGGCCAGACCACGGCCCACTATATCGTCGACCGCCTCACCGGATGCGGCGTCGAAATCTCCCGCCTCGCCCGCGGCGTCCCGGTGGGCGGGGAGCTCGATTATCTGGATGACGGGACGCTGGCTCAGGCATTGAAGGCGCGGCGGTCGGTTTAGGAGCCTCGATTGCCGTGCTCCGCGCCGGGCTCCCACCCTTTCGGCGCCATTTCAAAACCCGAAAACTCAAACGCCGGCGCGACCGTGCAGCCGACCAGCGTCCAGGCACCCCGGCTGACCGCCGATTGCCAGCACCGTTTGGGAACGGTCACATGGCTCTGATGACCGGCCAGGATGTCCGGCCCCAGAAGATGGGTTTCGACGGTCTCTTCATCGTTTGAAAGCGACAGATCCAGCGGAGCGCCGGCGGAAAAGTGCCAGATCTCGGTGGCGTCGATGACCCGGTGCCAGGCCGATTTCTCTCCCGCCGGCAGAAGATAGTGGATCTGCGTGACCGCGCCCCGGCCGCCATCAACTGCAACATCGCGAAATGTCTCGCGGAAATAGCCGCCCTCGGGGTGCGGCTCGAGGGTTAGCGCCGCGACAACGCGGCGCCAGTCCCCGGTTTCCGTCATGTCGCCGTCACGCCGACGGCGGCTTGGTCGCCTGCATGGAGGGGCGCTGGTTGAACTTGGCGAACCAGGCGGCGAGCTTGGGGTGACTGCCGCGCCAGTTGCGGGCGTCATAGCGGAAATCGAGATAGCCGCAGGCACAGCCGACGCTGATGGTGCCGATATCGACCCGGTCGCCGAGGCTTTCGGCGGCGGTTTCCAGGGCATCGACGGCGCGGTCGACCTTGCCGAGCTGGCCGGCGCTCCAGGCATTCCAGCGCAGATTTTCCGGGCGCACCATGGTTTCGTACCGGTTGTTCACCGCCGCATCCATCAGCCCGTCGCAGATCGCCTGCAGCCGCAGGGCCTCCCAGCGCGCCGCTCCCGAGGCCGGGAACATCTTGGCGCCGGAATGCAGGCTGTCGAGATACTCGCAGATCACCGGCGAGTTCGAGAGCGCCGTGCCGTCGTCCAGCACCAAGGCCGGGATCTTGCCGATCGGATTGGCCTTGGCCAGCACCGGGTTGGTGTCGATCGGCGTGGTGCCGCCATCGAGCAGTTCCAGCTTGCCGACCAGTCCGGTCTCATGCGCCACGACCATTACCTTGCGAACGAAAGGCGAGCCGCCCCCATGGAAAAGTTTCATTTCTCTGCCTCTTGGTTGGATCCGGGCGAAATGCCGGGACCGCGTTGTTCAAACTCAGAAATTGTCCTTGCGGGTCCGCACCTCGCCGAAAACGGCGACCGGATCGGCGCCCGGCATGCCGATGGCGGCGGCGAGCGCCGGATCGTCGGCTCTGAGGAACGGGTTGGTGTCGAGCTCGTCCGCCATGACGGTCGGGATAGTCGGCTCACCCCGGCCGCGCATTTCCTCGAACTCCCGGGTACGCGCCTTGAGGCGGGCGTTGTCCGGGTCGACGCTGAGCGCGAAGCGGGCGTTCGACAGGGTATATTCATGGCCGCAATAGACCCGGGCCGTTCCGGGCACCGAGCGCAGCTTCACCATTGAATTCCACATCTGCTCCATGGTGCCCTCGAACACCCGCCCGCAACCGAGGGCGAACAGCGTATCGCCGCAGAACAAGGCATCCGAATCGGCGAACCAGAAGGCGATATGACCCTTGGTGTGCCCCGGCGTTTCATAGACCACGCCCTTGTGGCCACCGATATCAACGATGTCGCCCTCGGCCACGGTGACATCCATTTCGGCGATGCGCGCGGTCTCGGATTTCGGGCCAATCAGGGAGGCGCCGTACGTCTTCGCCAGCCAGGCATTGCCGCCGGTATGATCGAGATGGTGGTGGGTGTTGAGAATATGGGTCAGCTTCCAGCCGCGCCGGCTCAACGCCGCTTCCACGGGTTCGGCTTCGGAAGGATCGACGACGGCGGTCACGCCGCTGTCTCGGTCATGCGCGAGATAGACATAGTTGTCGGACATCGCGGGGACCAGGATGATCTCGAACGGGGCCATGGGGCGCTCTCCGTTATTTCGACGGTGATCTCGGGCGGGAGTGGCAACCTAGCATCAACCCTTCGCATCGGCCAAGGGCGAGGCTAAGATCCCCTGCTTGCAGCGGAGTCCCGGACCATGAAGATTACGAATGTGGAAGTCATCGAGTTGGAGATGCCCTTCGACCGCGGGGTTTCGAAACAGGGCGAGGTCGGCTTCCTGAACTGGGGCAAGCTCGATTTCTGCCTGATCAAGGTTGAGACCGACACCGGCGTCACCGGCTGGGGAGACGCATTTTCGTTTCAGTGCCGCCGCGCCGTGGCCGAGGCGGTCAGGCACATGGTGGCGCCACGGGTGATCGGCCGCGACCCCCGGGACATCGCCCGGATCAGCCATGACCTGCAGCAGGCTCTGCATATCTTCGGGCGATACGGCATTACCATGTTCGCGATCTCAGGCATGGATATCGCGCTCTGGGATATCGCGGCTAAGGCGGCGGGCATGCCGCTCTATCAGATGCTCGGCGCCTCGGGCGATGCCAAGGTGCCGGCCTATGCCAGCCTGTTCCGCTATGAGGACCCGGAGCTTGTCGCCGACCGGGTGAAGCACGCCACCGGCCTCGGCTACGGTCTCGCCAAGCTACACGAGGTCAGGGTGCCGGAAGTCCGCGCGGCCCGTGAGGCCGGCGGCGATGATCTGAAGATCATGGTCGACACCAATTGCCCCTGGACTCCCGAAAAGGCGCGGGAAATGACACTCGCCTTCGCCGAGTATGACCTGCACTGGATCGAGGAGCCGATCAACCCACCGGAAGATTTCCGGGCGCTGGCCAGGCTGCGCGAGGATACCGGCGTCGCCGTCGCCGCCGGCGAGAACGCCTGCACCGGTTTCGAGTTCCGCAACATGCTGGAGTTCGGCGCGGTCGACTATGCCCAGCCCAGCGTCACCAAGGTCGGCGGCATCACCGAGTTCCGCAAGGTCGCGGCCTTCTGCGAGTCCTTCGGGGTGCAGATCATGCCGCACTCGCCCTATTTCGGTCCGGGGTTCCTCGCCACCCTGCATCTTGCCCAGGCACTGCCCAATCCCGGCCTGATCGAGAGGATCTTCATCACGCCGGAGGCGGATTTCTATCCCGGCGCCTATGATCCGGTCGACGGCGTGTTCAGCGTGCCGTCCGGCCCCGGACTCGGGATCGAGCCGGACCCGGATCTGATCAAAACCTACCGCGTCGGTTAGTCACCTGGCCACTATCGTCGCGACGGAGCGGAAATGTACAACGACGCCGTCGATCTCTGGGATTTCTACGGCACGCCGCTCGGCCAGGTGGCGCGGCGGCTGATCCGTCGGCGAATTCGCGCGATCTGGCCCAATGTTTCGGGCATGACCATGTTGGGGCTCGGCTACGCGACACCTTATCTGCGTCCCTTCCGCGACGAGGCGGAACGGATTTTCGCGCTGATGCCGGCTCAGCAGGGCGTGCTGCACTGGCCGCGCGAGGGACGCAATCTAACGGCGCTGGCGGACGAGGCTGAATTGCCGCTTCAGGACGTGTCTGTCGACCGGGTGCTGCTGATCCACGGCCTCGAATGCAGCGAGCAGCTTCGGCCGCTGCTGCACGAGATCTGGCGGGTGCTGACGGGCAATGGGCGCCTTCTGGTGGTGGTCCCGAACCGGCGCGGGCTCTGGGCCCGGCTTGAGCGCACGCCGTTCGGCCATGGCCATCCTTATTCCTCCTCCCAGCTCTCGCGTTTGCTCAGGGCCAACATGTTCACCCCCACCCTGATGACTCGATCGCTCTATGTGCCGCCGTATCCCTGGCGCATCGTTCAGCGGTCGGCCTACGGCATCGAGGATATCGGCACCCGTTGGTTCAAACAGCTCGGCGGCGTGGTAATCATCGAGGCCAGCAAACAGATCTATGCCTCCGCGAAACCGCGCCCGCTGCGAGCTCGCGCGAAGGCACTGCTGCCGGCGCCGGCGGTGCGGGCGCCGGCCATACAGTCGGTCGCGGGCGATATCGATGGCCACGCACTCTCCTGCCCGCTTGCAATCACGCAAACGCCGGATTAATCCTAGCCGCCTTGCCCGTGGGAGCCGTTCCGTCCCGACCGCGGGCGCCGGGGATGTGTCGTGGCGACATTGGAAGAACTTCGAGGTGAAATCGACCAGATCGATGCACGGATGCACGAGCTGCTGATCCGGCGCGTGGAGATCGGTCGCGAAGTCGCCAAGGCCAAGGCCGGGGCGGGCGCCGGCGGCCCCAACCTCAGGCCCGGCCGCGAGGCCCAGATCATGCGCCGGCTGGCGGATCGGAACCGCGATCCTCTTTCCGTCGCGTCGGTGGCCCGGATCTGGCGCGAGATCCTGAGCGCCAACCTCAATCAGCAGATCAGCATCAATGCGGCGGTCTTCGCTCCCGAAATCGCGATTCGCGATCTGGCGCTGGAGTACTGCGGCACCGCGTCCTCGATCAGCCCGGTCGACAGCGCCGAGGCCGCGGTCGCGGCGGTAACCGAAGGGTCCGCCCAGATCGCCATTCTGCCGGGAATTGTTGGCGGGACCGCGTGGCGATGGTGGCCGCTGATCCTTGACGATGCTCCCGGCAAGCCGCGCGTTCTCGCGCGGCTTCCGTTTTTCACGACAGCGGACCATGCCGGCGATGCGCTGATCATCGGCCCGCAGGAACCGGAACCGTCGGGCGATGACGTCACCCTCTTTGCCATCGCGGGCGAAAGCGATGCGTCTGACGGCCGCCTGATCGACGAGTGGAACGATGGCGGGCGACATTGGCGCTTGGTCGAAATCGACGGTTTCGCCGATCATCACGGCAAGGATGACGGTCGATACCGTCTCGGCGCCTACGCCACCCAATCCGCCCTTTAAGTCCTTCAACACGACCCCATTAGACACCCGGAGGCTCCCATGACCGCCCCCAGTCCACGCCCGACGATCGCCGCGATGGTGCGCTACAATCCGAATCTGAGCGCGCCCAAAACCGGCCGGATCATCCGCCTGTCCGCCAACGAGGGTGCGCTCGGCCCGAGCCCCAAGGCCATGCAGGCGCTCGCCGAGGTCGGCAACCGGATCCACCACTATCCGGAAGAGGATCCGCGCGGGCTGGCGGAGGTGATCGGCGCGGCGCACGGTCTCGACCCAGAGCGGATGATCTTCGGTTGCGGCTCGGACGAGCTGATCCAGGCGCTATGCCAGGCCTATTTGGATCCGGGTGACGAGGCGATCCACACCGAATACGGCTTCGTGATGTACCCGATGTCGACCAAGGTTGCCGGCGGCGTGCCCGTCTCGGCCCCGGATATCGATTATTGGGTCAGCGTGGATGCGATCCTCGAACGCGTGACGGAGCGCACGAAGATCGTCTTCCTCGCCAACCCGAACAACCCCACCGGTTCCTATCTCTCGCGCACCGAAGTTGCGCGCCTGCATCGAGGGCTGCCGGAATCCGTGCTGCTGGTGATTGACGCCGCCTATGCCGAATTTGTCTCGCGCAACGACTATTCCGACGGCTCGGAGCTGGTCGAGGCATCAGAGAACGTGATCATGCTGCGGACATTCTCGAAGCTCTACGCCATGGCCGGACTGCGGCTCGGCTGGGGCTACGGACCGCGCGAGGTGATCAACGCAATGCATGTGGTCAAACAGCCTTTCGGCGCCAATCGCGGCGCCGTGGCGGCGGCGATCGCGGCGATCGGCGATACGGAATTCGTGCAACGTTCGATCGCCCACAATGAGACCTGGCAACCCTGGACCAAGGCGCGGTTCGAGGATCTGGGTCTGAGGGTGCTGCCCAGCGTCACGAACTTCCTGATGGTCCGCTTTCCGGACGAGCCGGCCCGCAACGCCGCCGCCGCCGGAGAGTATCTCAGCCAGCGTGGCATTCTCACCCGCGGCATGGCCGGCTATGGCGCGCCGGAATATTTGCGGCTATCCATCGGCACCGAGGAAGAAATGCGGATCGTGGTCGACACTGTCGGCGAGTTCCTGAAGCAATAAGGTCTGGTACAAAGTCATGACGGAAGAAAAATCCGGCGGGATGCTGTTCGAGCGCGTCGCGCTGGTCGGGATCGGCCATATCGGATCCTCCCTAGCCCGAGCGATCAAACGCGAGGCCGGTTTGGTCGGCCATCTCGCGATTTCGGACCTGGACCCGGATGCCCGCGAGACCGCCGCGCGGCTCGAGCTCGCGGATTCGGTTCATCCGGAGCCCGCCGACGCGGTGGCGGATGCCGACCTTGTGGTGCTGTGCACGCCGATCGGCACGTATCGGGCGATTTCAAAGGCCCTGGCGCCGCATCTCAAGCCCGGCTGCATCATCAGCGATGTCGGTTCGGTCAAGCGCGCGCCGATCCGCGACATGGCTCCGAATCTTCCCGACACTGTGCATTTCGTGCCGGGCCATCCGATCGCGGGAACCGAGCATTCCGGGCCGGAATCCGGTTTCCCGGAACTGTTCGAGGGCCGCTACTGGCTGCTCACCCCGCCCGAGGGAACTGATCCCGCCGCCGTCGCCAAGCTTCGCAAACTCTATGAGACCATCGGCGCGCTGGTCGAGGAGATGGACGCCGACTATCACGACAAGGTCCTGGCCGTGACCAGTCATGTCCCGCATCTCATCGCCTATACCATCGTCGGAACGGCCGTCGACCTTGAGGGACATCTGCAAAACGATGTCATCCGCTTCTCCGCCGGCGGGTTTCGCGACTTCACGCGGATCGCCGGTTCGAACCCGATCATGTGGCGCGACATATTCCTGAACAACCGGGAGGCGGTGCTGGAAATCCTGCAGCGCTTCACCGAAGACCTGACGGCGTTGCAGCGGGCCATCCGGTGGGGCGAGGGTCAGACCTTGCAGGACCTGTTCACCCGCACCCGGGCGATCCGCCGCGGCGTCATTGAAGCGCGTCAGGAAGTCCCGCCTTCAGCGAACAAGCGGGGGTAGACGGCCCAACACGAAGGGGCCGCCGCGCAGCACGCCGTCCTGAGCCGTCAAAGGCAGGCGCACGACCGGCGTACCGCCATCCTTTGCCGGCCGGGTCAGCAACGCCAGCGCCAGCTTGGCGACGGTCGCCTCGGCCCGCTTCACAACGTTCTGCCCGACCAGCCCGTCGATCAGATCGTCAAGCCCTCGAATATCGGCGGTACCCGCCCCCAGCGGGCGCAACTGCTCGTCCAATGCCAGCGTCCCCTTGAAGTCGATCTCGATCGGCATCCACTCGATATCGAGCCTTTCGATCTCGAGCACGCCGCTCGCATCGCGCCAGGCGACGAGATCTTCGATGCTTCCGTCTCCGATCGGCCCGCGCAAGGCCAGCCATGCCTCGGCGGAACCGCTCGCCCCGGAAACCGGCTCCGGGAGGTCGGGAACCGTGATCCCCTGCATAAGCAGCCGGACCGTGTGCTCCACGACATCATCCGAGCCGGACGGACCGCGCAACGATCCCTCGGCCGCGCGAATATCGGCAACCGCGCGCAACCGGCTCGCGCTGTCCGAGAAATCGATCTCGGAAAGCTCCAGCCCCCCCGCTTCGTACAGGAGATCGAAGCCGCCCTTCGATCTCGGCTCCACCTGACCCGCCACCGTACCACCGGTCAGCCGCCAGGAACGCCGGGTCGGCGTGTGGCGCATGGCGCCATCAAATGCGGCGGCGGCGTAGCGGATGGTGGAGGGCGCCCATAGATCGATCCACAGGGCAACCGTGCCGGCCCGCGCCGTCACTTCCCCGAGCGCCCATCGAGCGTCGATACGCGGGGAGGCAAAAGTCCAACGCACAGCAAACGGAAAGCCGCCACGCCGCATGTCGCCGGGAACCAGCGTGACCCGATCCCTGGGCAAACCATCGATCCAGACCGTGATCGCCTCTCTCGACCGCTCGGAAACAGTCCACCACGCCCCGCCATACGCGGCGATCACGATCGCCAGCGCCGCAACGGTCCATATCGCTCGCCGCACGCAGGTACCTCCACCCGATGGGTTGCGGGACAGAGGAGTCGGGGCTATCAACCAGGCCCCGGGCTGAACTCTCCCTCCCACGGCATTTTAGACATGGACACCATGGTTTCCAAAGACGAGGTCTGGGTATTCGGCTACGGCTCGCTGATGTGGCGTCCGGGATTCGATTTCGCCGAACGTCGGATCGCCCTATTGCGCGGCTATCACCGGCATTTTTGCGTCTGGTCGCACCGCTACCGGGGCTCGCCAAAGGTTCCCGGACTGGTGCTCGGCCTGGACCATGGCGGATCCTGCCGGGGCGTGGCGTATCGAATCACGCCGGCCCAGGCCGAATCGGTCCTTGCCTATCTGCACGAACGCGAGATGATCACAGGTGTATACCGGCCCTCTCGGCTCGCAATGTCGATCCGTGGCGACAAAGGTCAATCGCGCAGAATTGTCGCGCAAACCTATGTCGTCGACCGAGCGCATCCGCAATATGCCGGAGCCTTATCGGAGCACGAGCTCGCGGCTCTGGTCATTCAGGGCATCGGCACCGCCGGGCCTTGTCATGAGTATTTGATCAACACCGTCGGGCATTTACAGGAAATCGGTATCCCGGACCGGCGGCTGGAGCGGATGCTGGCGCTGGTTGATGATATGAAGACCGGCCGCATACCGGTCCCGGTGCCGCCCGCCGGACCGCCACCGCACGCGGCCAATCTGCATCGGGCATGACCGCGCCGTTTCGACGCCGACATGGGCACAAAACAATTCACCGGTGTCTGGGTCTTAGATTTTTGTATCGGCACTCTATATATCGACAATGGCATCAATCCGTTGGCTCAGTGTCTGGACCGTCGCGAGACGTGGTGATAGGACAAACTTGGTGAGGCGTGCGTCGGACCGCGCGCGAAGAGTACGGACGCGCGCATGACCGGTCAGGGCAAACAAATTCACCACGCGCATGACCGCGTGCCCGCCTGGCGCCCACCGCATAACCTTGTCGGCCGCTCGATAGAAGGCCAAACCGAAACCGCAAAGTCGGATGCGCGGCCATGATCGCTACGCTCTACGCGATTGGCGGCCTTGTGCTTCTGATATTCGGGGCGGAGTTCATGATCCGCGGCGCCGTCTCCGTCGCCCGTTCGGCCGGACTAAGCCCCCATGTCATCGGTTTGACCGTCATCGCCTTCGGTACATCGGCACCGGAGCTTTTCGTCAGTTTGAAAGCCGCCTATCACGACTCGCCCGGGATCGCCATCGGCAATGTCATCGGCAGCAATATCGCCAATATCCTGTTGATGATTGGCACCGTCGGGGTGATTTGCCCGTTCATCTGCACCGGTCGCTCACTGAAACGCGATTGTTTCGTTCTGCTCGGAGCCACGGTGATCTTCATAGCGCTCGCCGGCGGCGGGATGATCAAACTCTGGCATGGCGTGATCATGCTGGCCGGTCTGTTCGGATATTTGTTCTATTGCTACATCGACGAGCGCCGGGCCGGTGCCTCCGAGGGACTTCATGCGCAGGAAGCTGGTGAGTTCGAAACCGTCCCGGGAACCAAACTGAAAGCCTGGAGCTATACCTTACTCGGTCTGGTCGCGGTGATTTTGGGGGCAAAACTACTGGTCACGGGCGCAATTGATATCGCCACCGCCCTCGGTGTCTCGGAAACCGTGATCGGAATCACGATGGTCGCGATCGGCACCTCCATGCCGGAATTGGCGACGACTGTGGTTGCGGCAATCCGCCGCCACAATGATGTCGCTCTCGGCAACATTATCGGCAGCAACATTTTCAACACCCTGGGTATTCTCGGCGCGGTTGCGCTCATGCGGCCGCTGGCCCTTCCGATGGAGGTTCTGGCCATGGATCTCTGGGTCATGGGAGGGGTCACGCTGGTCTTCGTGCTTGCGGTGATTTCCCTGCAATCGATCCGCCGCCCCATCGCCATCGGCTTTTTCGCGGTTTACGCGCTCTATATCAGCAGTCAGTTCCTGCCCTTGAAAGCGATGCTGTTCGGCGCGCTCTGACCTGCTGGCTGCGCTATCGCTGGTAGGTCAGTTCCACCCCGACAGCCGCACAATCAGGATAGACATCGGGCTTGCGGGTCGACACCACCGCGCTTTTTACGGAACGATGGTACGCGACCATGGCGATGATTTCACGGCACAGGGTTTCCTGAAGATTGAAATGGCGCTCCGCCACGAGGGCCTGGATACCGGTTCTGAGAAAATCATAATCCAGCACGGCGCCGATTTCGTCCTCGGTTGATCCACTTGGATTATCGACCTCCAATTCCACGCAGATCAGCAAGCGTTGCGGCGCGGCCTTTTCAAAATCGTGAATTCCGATCTTCGCCTGAACGCTGAAATCCGTCAGAAAAAGTTTCGAGGACGTTATCGGCATGAGCTTTCAATCCAACAGGTGCGGCTTGGATGACCGCTTCAGGAGGGATCCATGAACGCAACGTCGCGAGGAAGTTTTTGCAGGTGTTGCCCGCCATCAATGGTGATCACCTGGCCATTCAGGGAGGGCGTGCTCAGGATGAAACGCGCCGCCTGAACGATATCACGGGTCGAGGATACCCGGCCGATCGGGCTCATGCGGACACCCTGTTCGAAACTCCTCTCACTCTGCCCCCCGCTTTCCAGCGTGATGCCGGGCGCGATCGCGTTGACCCGGACTTTGGGCGCCAGGGCCATCGCCAGAGCCAGGGTCGCGCCATGCAGCCCGAATTTGCTGAGGGTGTATGACAAATAGTCCGGATTTACCGCGAAGACCTTATTGTCGAGCATGTTGATCACGCAGCCCTCTTGATCGTCGCGCAAGGTTTCGAAAAACGCCTTGCTCAACAGCACCGGGGCACGCAGGTTGACCGCGTGGTGCCTGTCAATCGCTTCCGCTGTCAGCGATCCGATATCGTCATAAGCGAAAAGAGATGCATTGTTGATCAAGCCAACCAACGGCGGTCCTGAAGCGTTTGCTTCCGCGATCAGGTTGGCGGCAACCTCGGCGCGGGAAAGATCGCCGGTCAAGACAACGCCCCGGCCACCCTCACCCTTGATCTCGTTCAACAATGTCCGGGCGTCGGATTTCGACCGATTGCAATGGACACAGATGTACCAGCCGTCCCGCGCCAGCGCCCGGGCCAATTCCGCTCCAATACGGCGTGCGCCGCCCGTAATCAGGACCGCGCCTTTGTCCGTCTCGCTCATGGTCCACCTTTTCCGAAAGCAAGGCCGCCGGATCAATCATTGCAATCACCTCTCGCACAGCCCATCACGCGGCACAAGCGCGCCAACGCTTCACGGCGTTGGAGGCTCGTCAACTCTACATCATACTAAGTTCTATAACCGGTCGAACACGGCAAGGTTTGTGCCTGAACTGCCGATTTGGACAAGCGCTCGCGAAAGACGATTACTTCCGAGTATGACATCAATATTACAGTCGGTAGCGGCGAAAAAATTGGAATCTTGTTTCCGCCAGCCAATATTTATTCACAGAACCGATATTGCCGGTTTCTTCACAATGTGGTTACGGCCACACGGCGAATGCCGTTTCATTTTCTCTCTTGACTATTAAAAATTGTGTATTTTCAATACTTTAATCAATTTGCCTATTTTATAATCAATCCCGTCAATGTAAAGCTGCCGTGGGAGCCCGAAAGAAAGCAAACAGGGTTGTCCACAAGGTTATCCACAGGGATCGTGGATTATTCCCCAAACACCCCGTGAAGTCCGGTTGACGGGATCGACCGCGCTGGCGACATTGCGGTCATGACCGAGATCGAAGCGGAACCGGATGCCCTCCCGGAGCGCCCTGCACCCAAGGCCAAAGCGCGGCCGGATGTCGAGGCCGGGATAAAAGTCATCCAGGAAGAGGTACGAAACCTCCCGAATTCTCCAGGCGTTTATCGGATGCTGAATGCCGATGGCGATGTCCTCTACGTCGGCAAGGCACGCAATCTGAAAAAGCGCGTTGTGAGCTATACCACGCCGGCGAAGATCTCCCACCGCATCTTCCGAATGGTCAGCGAGACAACCTCGATGGTGATCGTCACCACTCATACCGAGGTCGAGGCGCTGCTTCTTGAAAGCAATCTGATCAAACGGCTGAAGCCGCGATACAACGTCCTCATGCGTGACGACAAGTCGTTCCCGCATATCCTTATCACCGGCGATCATCAGTGGCCCCGGATCATCAAGCACCGGGGCGCGCAGACTCGCAAGGGCGACTATTTCGGTCCATTCGCCTCCGCCGGGGCGGTCAATCGGGCGATTACCGCGCTCCAGCGCGCGTTTCTGATCCGCAATTGCTCTGACGCGGTGTTCAACAGCCGCACCAGACCGTGCCTGCAGTATCAGATCAAGCGCTGCGCCGCGCCTTGCGTCGACTATGTAAGCGAGAACGGCTACGCGGAACTGGTCCATCAGGCGCGCGGGTTTCTTTCCGGCGAAAGCGGAGAAGTGCAAAGGCTCATGGCCGAGCGGATGCAGGAAGCGAGCGACTCCATGGAATTCGAGACCGCCGCGCTCTATCGGGACCGGATCCGCGCAATGACTCAGATCCAGGCCCATCAGGACATCAATGTCGAGGGTCTCGCCGACGCGGATACCTTTGCCCTGCACAGTGACGGCGGTTCGAGTTGCATCCAGGTCTTCTTCTTCCGGGGCGGCAGCAACTACGGCAACCGGGCCTATTTTCCGAGCCACGACAAGACCCACGACCCGGCGGAGGTGCTCGCCGCCTTCATTGGCCAGTTCTACGACAACAAGCAGCCTCCCAAGCTTGTCATGCTGAGCCACGAGCTCGCCGAGCAGGCCTTGCTGGCGGAGGCTTTGTCGGTCAAGGCCGAACGCAAGGTGGAGATTCTGGTCCCGAAACGCGGCCCCAAGCGGAAGCTGGTGGACCACGCCCTTACCAATGCCCGGGACGCGCTCGGCCGGCGGCTCGCCGAAAGCGCATCGCATCGCCGGATGCTGGAGGGGGTGGCGGAAGCATTCGGCCTGGACGCGCCGCCGCAGAGGATCGAGGTCTACGACAACAGCCACATCCAGGGCACAAACGCGGTCGGCGCCATGATTGTCGCCGGACCGGACGGATTCATGAAGAACGCATACCGGAAGTTCAATATCCGGGGCGTGATCCCCGAGGACGGCGCCTCCGGGGCGAATGAGGCAAAGAACGAGGCCGCGGAAAATGTCGACGGAGAGAGCATACGGGGAGGAGACGACTACGCGATGATGCGCCAGGTCCTGAAACGCCGCTTCGCGCGCGCTCAGAAGGAGGATCCCGATCGGGATCAGGGCGCCTGGCCGGATCTGGTGCTTATTGATGGAGGTCCCGGCCAGTTGAGCATCGCCATTGAGGTGACACGGGAACTCGGGATCGAGGATCTGCCACTGGTGGCGATCTCGAAGGGGCCGGATCGCGATGCCGGACGCGAGCGTTTTCATATGCCCGGTAAACCGGTCATGTTGATGCCGGAGCGCGACCCGATCCTTTTCTACCTGCAGCGGTTGCGCGACGAGGCGCACCGATTTGCAATCGAAACCCACCGCGCGCGCCGCTCCAAGGCGATCGCTCACTCCGGTCTGGATGACGTGCCCGGCATCGGCGCCAAGCGCAAGCGGGCCCTGCTGCATCATTTCGGCTCGGCCCGGGCGGTGACCCGCGCAGGCCTCGCCGACCTTGAATCCGTCGACGGCGTCAGCAAGGCGGTGGCCAGGCGGATCTATGACTACTTTCACGATGATGCCTAGCGAACACCGCCCCACGCCGTTACATTGTATACTTCCCTCGAAACCAAGGCCTCGCCGGAACCGGGCATGCACGGATGAGACGTCTCCCGAATATCCTCACCATGTCACGGATCGCGGCGATCCCGGCGCTGATCGCGCTGATCTGGATCGGCACGCCGACCATGCGGTGGATCGCGCTCGGGCTCTACAGCATTGCGGCGATCACGGATATCCTGGACGGTTACCTTGCCCGATCGTTGAACCAGCAGTCCGCGCTCGGTCGGCTGTTCGACCCGATCGCCGACAAACTATTGGTGGGTGGGTGCCTGCTGGTGCTCTGCGCCTTCGACTATATTACCGGTTGGAGCGTGCTGTCCGCCGTGATCATTCTGCTCCGGGAGATCCTGGTTTCGGGCTTGCGCGAATACCTCGCCGAGATCCACGTCGGCCTCCCCGTCAGCCGGCTCGCAAAATGGAAGACTGTGCTGCAAATGTTCTCTCTCGGCTTTCTGATCGTCGGCGACGCCAGTCCGGCAATCATCCCCTCGGTGCTGATCGGCGAGGTTTTCCTCGGCATCGCGGCGGCGTTGACCTTGTGGACCGGATACGACTATCTGCGCTCCGGACTGCTGCACGCCAATGCCCGCGATGAAGCCTCCGAGGCACCGCGGAGCGAGGTCAGTGATCGTGGCGGGAAACCGGCTGGCTAAGCGGACAGCATCATGAAAGTCTTTGGTATCGCCGGTTGGAGTGGGGGCGGCAAAACCACGCTGCTTGCCAAGCTGATCCCGGCTCTTGTCGCGCGCGGCGTCTCGGTTTCGACGATCAAGCATGCCCATCATGCTTTCGACATCGACAAGCCCGGCAAGGATTCCCACACTCACCGAGAGGCCGGCGCGCGCGAGGTGATGATCTCGTCGGCTAGCCGCTGGGCCCTGATGCATGAGAACAGGGGAGAACCGGAGCCGAGCCTCGATGACATGCTCGCACGGCTTTCCCCGGTGGATCTGGTTCTCGTCGAGGGTTTCAAGCACCATCCGCACGACAAGCTGGAAGTGCATCGCCGGGATAACGGCAAGCCGTTGCTGCAGCCACAGGACCCCCATGTCCGCGCGATCGCGAGCGACGCTCCGATTGACGATGCGAGTGTGCCGGTCTTCGCCCTTGACGACATTGAGGCGATCGCCGGCTTCGTGCTGGCAAGCACTGGGCTTCACGGGCAAGTGTGATATTCTGGGACATGGCTCAACTCAGCGATGATTGCTTTGCCTTCGGGGGCGACCTGACACCGGTCGACGCGGCGCTTGCGCGTCTGTCCGAAGTACTGGTCACTGTTGCCGAGCCTGAGACGGTGAGCCTGTCCGATGCGCTCGGCCGGATCCTCGCGGAAGATCTCCAGGCAGCGGAGAACGTACCGCCGCATGACAATTCCGCCGTCGACGGCTTTGCGGTGTATTTCGACGATCTGGTGGCAAACAGCGAAACCACGCTTCCCATCGCCGGACGCGCGGCGGCGGGCCATCCCTTTCCCCGCCCCCAGGCGCGCGGCGAGGCAGTCCGGATCTTCACGGGAGCGCCGATGCCGGGGGGGATTGACGGCGGAGCAGGGCCGGACACCGTGTTGATGCAGGAAGATTGCCGCGCGGATGCCGGCGCAGTGACCATCCCCTCGGGGATCCGGCGTGGCGCGAACCGCAGATCCGCCGGCGAGGATGTCCGGGCCGGCAGCATCGTTATCCGCGCCGGACGGCGCCTGCGCCCTCAGGAAATAGGCCTCGCGGCGGCGATCGGCCGGTCCGGTTTGCTGGTTCGCGCGCCGCTGCGCGCGGCTGTCTTCTCGACCGGTGACGAGGTGCGGGAACCCGGTTCGGCGCGCGACGAAGGCACAATATACGACTCCAACCGCTTTGCCCTTTCCGCGCTTTTGCGCGGTCTCGGAGTTCGGGTAAGCGATCTCGGCATTCTGCCCGATGATCGCCGGACCATCGCCGATGCCTTGGTGGCCGCCGCCTTGGAGCATGACGTGATCCTCACCTCCGGCGGCGTTTCGGCCGGCGGCGAGGATCATGTGCGCGGCGCCGTGGAGGATACCGGCTCGTTGCATTTCTGGCGTCTGGCGATAAAGCCCGGCCGGCCCGTGGCGCTTGGACAGGTCGGACGGGTACCGTTCATCGGGCTGCCGGGCAACCCGGTCGCCGCGATGGTGACGTTTCTCAGGGTCGCGCGTCCCTTGATCCAGAAACTCGCCGGCGCCGAAGCATCGGCTCCGGCGCTGTTTCAGGTTCGCGCCGGCTTCACCTACAAGAAAAAACTCAACCGTCGGGAATATGTCCGGGTCCGTCTGGAAAACCAAGCTCCCGGCGGCAATGTGGCGCAAAAATACGAACGAGAAGGCGCCGGCATACTTTCGTCCATGGTCTTTGCCGATGGACTGGTCGAATTGTCCGAAGCCACGACCGCGATCCGTGAGGGTGATCTGGTCGACTATCTGCCGTTCAGCGAGGTGGGATTGTGAAGCTGCTTTATTTCGCCTGGGTGCGATCCAAGATCGGGATCGCCGAAGAGACCATATCTCCACCCGCCGAGGTGCGCGATGTCGCCGGCCTGATCGCCTGGCTCAAGGACCGTGGCGCCGGCGCGGCCGATGCCTTCGCGGATCTTTCGGTCGTCCGGGTCGCTGTGAACCAGGACTACGTGGAACTCGACCATCCCGTGGCCGCGGGAGACGAGATCGCCTTCTTCCCGCCGGTCACCGGAGGCTGAGAATGATCCGGGTACAGCGCGAGGATTTCGATCTCGGCACCGAGCTGAAGGCGCTGACCGAGGGCAACCATCGGATCGGCGGCCTGACCAGTTTCGTCGGCTTGGTGCGTGATATCGCCGGTGGCGAGGCGGTCGCGGCCATGACCTTGGAACACTATCCGGGCATGACCGAAAAGCAGCTTGCCGAGATCGAAGCGGAAGCCAATCGGCGCTGGCCTTTGGATGCGAGCCTGATCATCCATCGTCACGGCCGGCTGGAACCGGGCGACCAGATTGTGCTGGTGGCCTGCGCTTCGGCGCACCGCGAAGCCGCCTTCGAGGCCTGTCATTTCCTGATCGACTGGCTGAAGACGAAGGCGCCGTTCTGGAAGCTTGAGGACACGCCGGACGGCGGCAAATGGGTCGACGCCCGTGCCAGTGACGATGCCGCCGCCGCGCGCTGGGCGAAGACTTGACTGAAGAAAGGCCGAAGGTCGGCGTCGGCGTGATGCTGCGACGCGGTCCGTTGGTCCTTCTCGGCAAACGCCTTTCCGGTCCGGGAGCGGGTCACTATGGCTGGGCCGGCGGCCACCTCGAATTCGGCGAAACACCGGAGGCCTGCGCGGTACGGGAAGTCGCCGAGGAGACCGGGTTGCTGATCACTACCGACATGCTGAAGCCGCTTTGCGTCTCCAACACCATGGCCTATGGCAGTCACTATATCGATATCGAATTCCGTTGCGAGGTCGCCTCGGGTGAACCCCGGGTGATGGAACCGCACAAGCTGGAGTCCTGGGCTTGGTACCCGTTCGACGGCCTGCCCCGGCCGATGTTCGAGGCCGCGGAATTGGCGATCCGGGCCATGCAACGCGGCCTCTGGTGGACACCGGCCGACTGAAGTCGTTTTATCCCAGCATCGTTCCGGGCGGCAGCGGATTTCCGCGCAGATAGGCGGCGGCGTCCATCGGCCCTTTACCCGGCTTCTGGATCCGGCTCAGACGCAGCGCGCCATCACCGCAGGCAACGGTCAATTGCGGATCGAGCACCGTTCCGGGGTCATTGGTAAGCTTGCCGAGATCCACCACCCCGGCGGCGAGCACCTTCAGCCGGTCACCCTGGATTTCACACCAAGCCCCGGGCCAGGGGTCGAGCGCGCGGACCAGGCGTTCCAATTCCGCCGCCGGCCTGGACCAGTCCAGTCGACCGTCGTCGCGGCTCAGTTTGGCGGCGTAGGTCACACCGTCCGAAGGCTGCGGCCGCGCAGTCAATGTCCCGTCCAGAACACCTTTCAGGGCGGGGACGATCAGGCGCGCGCCAACCTCCGAGAGGGTATCGTGCAGGCTTGCCCCGGTGGTCCGCGCCGTGATTGCCACCTTTTCGGTCAGCAACACCGGGCCGGTATCCAAGCCGGCCTCCATCATCATGATCGCAACACCGCTCTCTGCATCGCCGGCCATGATCGCGCGCTGGATCGGAGCCGCTCCACGCCAGCGCGGAAGCAGCGATGCATGCACGTTCAGGCATCCATGGCGCGGCGAGGCGAGAATCTCGGGCGGCAGGATCAGCCCGTAGGCGACGACAACGGCGCAATCGAGATCAAGCGCGCGGAAGGCCTCGTGTTCCGCCGGATCGCGCAAACGCGCGGGCGTGCGAACCTCGATCCCGAGTTCTTCGGCGCAGTCATGGACCGGCGATTTCCGTTCCCGCTTGCCCCGTCCGGCGGGCCTCGGCGGTTGCGTGTAGACGGCGCGGACGTTATGGCCGGCATCGATCAGGCTTGCCAGCACCGGAACCGCAAACTCCGGCGTTCCCATGAACGCAAGCCTCGCGCTCTCACCGAGGCGGCGTGACGCGGAAGCTGGATCAGGCCGCGGACTCACGCAGACGATCCTTCTTCGCCTTGACCATCTTCTTCAGGATCATGTTCCGCTTGAGGGCCGAGAGGTGATCGACGAACAGGATACCGTTGAGATGGTCGATCTCATGCTGGATGCAGGTTGCGAGCAGACCATCGGCATCGATCTCTCGTGAGGTTCCGGTCTCGTCGAGATAGCGGATCCTGGCCTCGGCCGGCCGGGTGACGTCGGCATAGTGCCCCGGCAGCGAGAGACAGCCTTCCTCGTGCACGGCCTCTTCCTCGGAAACAGCCACCAGTTCCGGATTGACCATACGCAACGGATTGGGCTCCTCATCCGGTCTCGCGCAATCCACAACGATCACCCGGCGCTTTACGCCGACTTGCGGCGCGGCGAGACCGACGCCCGGAGCATCGTACATGGTCTCCAGCATGTCATCCATGAGGCGTCTGACAACGTCGTCGACCTCGTTCACGCGGTCGCATTTCGCCTTGAGGATCGGATCCGGCGCCCAAACTATCGGAAGTATCGCCATGGTCTCGCGACGCGTCATTGTTGATGCGCAGTCACCTAGGTGATCAAGCACGGATCGTCAAGGCCGGCACAACGCTGCGACAGGAAACCCGCCCTTTTACGGCCCTGTGAAAAGTCACATGTTTTCACGCCGTTTCTCTTGTTCGGTGTAACTAGCCATGGTTTCATCAAGCTATACGGGAGTCAGAGGGAAACCGTGGCTCGAAGAATTCTGGAATTTGAATTTCGGATCAGTGATCGCCGCCCACAGCCTACTATCCAGGGAGCAACCAGTAGTGCCTACCGCGTCGGAAAGTTACAGAACGAACAACATCAAATGGGGTAGCAACATTTTCGGCACTTCCGGGGGACAGGTCACCTGGAGTACCGCCACATCCAATTTCTCCGAACAGCCGTTCGATTTTTCCGGCTTTTTCAACAATACCCAAACCACCGCAATTCGAGAGGCGTTCAACGCCTGGGAGGCGGTGGCGAATATCGATTTCGTGGAAGTCTCGGATTCCGCTTCGGTCGATATCCGGCTCGGATTCGATAACATAGACGGCAAGTCAGGAACTTTGGCTCAGGCCTTTTTCAGCTTTGTCGGCGCCACGATCGTCAGTTCCACGATCGGCTTCGATGCCGCGGAAAACTTCGTCATCGGAGACGGAAACGTTGGCACCGGAAACGTCAATTTCAAGACCGTGGCAATTCACGAGATTGGCCATGCCATCGGGATAAGTCATTCGTCGATTTCTCCGGCGATCATGCAAGCCTTTATTGACCCGGACGTGAATTCGCTGCAAAGCGACGACATTGCCGCCGCGCGGTTCCTTTATGGCGCCGCGGTGAATGCGCCGACCACCACCACGACATCGACAAACACCGAGCTTATCGGCACCGACGGAGCTGATATTCTTAGTGGATCGAGTGGCGCGGACACCATCAGCGGTGGTAGCGGGGCAGACCTGATCTCAGGCGGCGGCGGAAACGACGTTATTTACGGGAACAAGGAAGCCGATACGATCTTCGGCAACGACGGCGCCGACACGATTTTCGGCGGTCAGAACGATGGTCCGGAAACGACGAACAACGGATTGAGCGCCCAACGTCAAGGTATCGACGTGCTGAACGGCGGAGCCGGCAACGACCTCATCTATGGCAATCATGGCGGAGATTCGATCACCGGCGGCACTGGCGACGACACGATTTTCGCAGGCCAGGACAACGATACGATCTCAGGCGGGAGCGGCAACGACGTGCTCGCCGGAAACAAGAACGACGATCTGATTTTCGGCGATGGCGGCAACGACACGCTGAACGGCGGTGAAGGCAACGATACGATGTTCGGCAGTTCGGGCAACGATCGGTTTCTTTTCGCGTCAAACAGCGGCAACGACATCATTACCGACGACCGGGTCTATCTCGTCTTCGACCGCTATCTGATTGAGACCAATATCAATGGAACCGGCATCAGTACGGGCGCGGAGATGCTCACGCGCATCAGCAACAATTCGGCCGGACAGGCGGTGATCGATCTCGGCGGCGGCAATACCGTGACATTTCAGGGCGTGGACAAGGATTATTTCATCCGCTCCGATTTTGAATTCTTCTGATTTTCAAAATCCCATTCGACGATCCTAAGCCAGGGCCAACGGGCCTGATAGCTGGCGGCCTTGGTGGTGAACAGATCGCGATTGGCGTAGGGTTTATTGGGACAAAGTATGCCGTCGAACATCTCATCAAGACCATGGGGACAAACTGCCGACAGTTCTTGATCTTCCCGCCGTCCGATCGCGACGCAGGTGCCCCGCACGAGAAAACTTGAGATGCCATGCCATGAACTTTCCAGTGGCGCCCGAGGATGACCAAATCGCTTTTCGTACCAGAGATGGACCCGCGCCTAGTTGCGCACTTCAATCTCGATATCAAGATCCGAGAACAGGTCCGCCGCCCGTTTGATCACCCGGTCCTCGGCCTCGTAACTGGTGTCCGAGGCATCGAAATAGAAGATATCGTAGTCCTTGATATTCTCCGTGACCGGCCGGTCCGAAAGAATGTTCCATACCGTCTGGTAGAGGCAACCCGCGACCAGCCACGAGTCCGGCGCCGCAAGCTCGCCGATCCGCTCCAGCACCGCAAGGTTGAACGGGTTCCGGCAGGCGAGCTCGATGAAGCTATCGGCACTTCGATCTTGAACGATATGGCGCTGCAGCATCCCGAACTGATAGCGCGGCAGCCGGCAAGCGGCAATGTTCCGGCGTTACAGCGATCAGGTTTGACCGGACCTTGGGCGAGCCATAAAACGTCCTGTCCCTGAAATCTGGAGGCATGAAAACGATGTTGAGCGGGAAAAGCGCGGTTATCACGGGCGGAAGCAAGGGTATCGGCGCCGCCATCGCCCAGAGCTTCGCGGAGAACGGCGCGGAGGTGCTGATCGTTGCCAGGACCGAGGCTGACCTGCGCGAAACGGCGAAGCGGATCCGCGCGGAAACCGGGGCGCGCGTTGAAACTCTCGCGACGGACCTCCGCGAGGCGGCGGCCCCGGCAGCGGCGGTAGCGGCGGCGGTGAAAGCCTTCGGCAAACTCGATATCGTGGTCAACAACGCGGGCGCCACCAAACGCGCCGACTTCTTCGAACTTACCGACGAGGATTTCGTCGACGGCTTCGCCCTGAAATTCTTCTCGATGATGCGGATGACCAAGGCGGCCTGGCCGCATCTGATCGATGCCCGCGGCAGCATCCTGAACATCATCGGCGTCGGCGCCCGCTATGGCGCGCCGGAATTCACCATCGGCGGGCCGGTTAACTCCGCCTGCCACAACTTCACAAAGGCCATGGCCGAACGCGGCCGCGCCGACGGCGTGCGGGTCAATGCGATCAATCCCGGTCCGGTGCGCACTCCGCGGCTGCAACGCACGATAGAGCGGATGATGGCGGACCGGGGGATCACCCAGGCCGAGGCGATGGATCAGGTGTGCAACAATTTTCAGGCAACGCGGGTCGGCGAGCCCGAGGATATCGCCAATCTGGCGCTGTTCGTGACCTCCGCCAAGGGTGACCTGCTGCACGGCTCGGTCATCGATATGGATGGCGGCGCGATCAAGGCGCTCTGATACGGCGGAGATCCAACCATGGCGCGGTATCCCGGCAGTGAACAGGACCTTCGAGTAGACGAGGCGGTCCTCGGCCGTGTCGTCGCCGACATCTTCTCGGCTTGCGGAATGTCCTCCCAGGACGCCTGGCTGGTCGCCGATTCGCTTGTGCATGCCGATCTGCGAGGCATCCATTCGCACGGAGTGATGCGGGTCCCGGTCTATGTCGGCAAATTGCTGGATGAGGGCGTGGACCCGAGGGGTGAGCCCGGCATAGCACGTGACCATGGCGCCGCGCTGGTGATCGACGGGGCCAACGCCATGGGCCAGGTCGCGGTCAGCTTCGCGATGCGCGCCGCGATTGAGCGGGCGGAACGATCCGGCGTCTGCGCCGCCGCGGTAGCGAACAGCAACCACTGTGGCGCCATGGATTACTACGCCCTGATGGCGAGCGAGGCTGACATGATCGGCGTCGTTACGACCAACGCCCTGCCGACCATGGCCCCCCATGGCGGCGCCGACCGCATCCTCGGCATCAATCCGATCGGTATTTCGCTACCGGCGGGCGACCATCCGGCGGTCGTGCTGGATACCTCGTTCGGCGCCACCGCGCGAGGGCGGATCGAGGTCTATCAGCAGAAGGGACTTGAGCTGCCCGAAGGCTGGGCGATGGATGCCGACGGCCGTCCGACCACCGACCCGGCGGTCGCGCTCACCGGTCTGATTTCGCCAGTGGGGGCGCATAAGGGATCGGGCCTCGCGCTGATGACCGGTTTGCTATCGACGGTCCTTACCGATGCCGCCTACGGCACCCGTCTCGGCAGTGTCGATAAGGGCCCGCTGCCCGGACGCGACGGGCAATTCGTCCTGGTCATCAATCCCGCCGCCTTCGATGAAATCAAGTCGGTCAAGGCCCGGACCGATCAGGCGGTCGAGGAGATACTGAGGAGCCGCCGGGCGCCGGGTTTCGACGAGGTTGTTCCGCCCGGCAGACCTGAGGCCAACCTGATGGAGGAATTCGCCGAGGACGGTATCCCGCTGAATCTGGAAACCCTCGCGCATATCAAGGCGGCGGCGAAGCGGCTCGGCACGGACGCGACGGCGCTCGACTGATCATCCGGTAGGTCACCCCGCCGGTTCCGTCATCAGTGGACGGGTATTTCGTCCCGCCTCGAGCGATGACGCGTCGCCGAATTGACGCCTATCGATACCCGCCCTAGTTTGTCGCCAAATCCAGGCACGAGACGCGGGAGGCCATGCCATGTCAGAGACCACCAAGCTCGCCGAGTTCGCGGCCAACATCACCTATGACTCGCTTCCCCCGGAAGTCGCGGAACGCACGAAGTTCCTGATCATGGACACCGTCGGCATCTCGGTGCGGGCGATGCATGACGCCGAATCGACCCCAGCCCTGATCAAGGCTTGCGATGCCATGGGTTATGCGGGCGGAAGCTCGCGGGTGATCGGATCTTCCGAGACCTACACCGCGCCCGGCGCCGCGATGATCAACGGCACCCTCGCGCACAGCCTCGATTTCGACGACACCCATGCCTCGGGCTCGATCCATTCGAGCGCCCCGATCGTTCCGGCGGCCCTGGCGGCGGCGGAAATGGTCGGCGCCGACGGCAAGACCGTGATCGCGGCGATCGTTGCCGGCTACGAAGTACAGATCCGGCTCAGCCTCGCCCTGAATCCGACGGAGCATTACAAGCGCGGCTACCATCCCTCGGCAACCTGCGGGACCTTCGGCGCGGCGGCGGCGGCGGGGCGGATCTTCGGCCTTGATGCCAAGGCGATCGAAAGCGCTTTCGGGATCGCCGAATGTCAGACCTCGGGCTCCATGAGGTTTCTGTTCGACGGCGCTTGGACCAAGCGCTTTCAGGTCGGCTATGCCGGTCACAACGGTCTGCTTGCCGCCACCCTGGCCCGCGAAGGCTTCGTCGGGCCGGCTGGCTCGATCGAGGGCAAGGACGGTTTCCTGCTTTCCTACGCCCCGAACCCGGACATTGCGCGCGCCGCCGCCGATCTCGGCACGGTGTGGGAGACCATGAAGATCGGCGTCAAACCCTATCCGTCCTGCCGCTACAGTCATGCCGCCATGGGCGCCATCGCGACCGCCCGCACCCAGAACCAGATCACCATCGGTGAGGTCGAGGCGGTGGAAGTCGGCCTGCCGCATACCGGCTGGCGGATCATCGGCGAGAATGACGCGTTCAAGCGGGCGCCGTCCGGTGCCGTCGACGGGCAGTTCTCGATGCCGTTCTGCGGCGCCGTCGTGCTGCGCCAGGGCACCATGGGCTGGGACGACTATGCCAAGCACCTGAACGACAACGAGACCATGGCGCTGGCCGCCAAGTTCAGCACGGTGACCGACCCCTGGGCCGAGGCCGAATATCCGGCCAACATGTCCGGCATCGTGCGGATCAAGACCTCGCGCGGCACATTCGAGGAAAAGGTCGTGGTTCCGAAGGGCGAGCCCGACAATTTCATGACCGCGGCCGAGGCGCGTTCGAAGTTCGACGATCTGGTCTCGCCCTATCTTGACGGACCGCAACGCGACGCGCTGACCAACGCCTTGTTGACCCTGGACAGGGCGGCGTCGGTTGATGCAATGCTGGAACTCACCCGGTCCATGCCCCCGGCCCTGCGCGCCGCCGGCGAGGACTGAAGGTCTTGAGCTACGCCAGCACGCCCGTCCCGGGCGCCGAGGGGGAGCGCCGCTTCCGCGAGGATATCGGCCGGTATTTCGAGGATTTCACCATCGGTGACATCTATGAGCACCGACCGGGGAGGACCATCAACGAAGCGGACAATTCATGGTTCACCCTGCTGACCATGAACACCCACCCGCTGCATTTCGATGCCGAATACGCCAAGAACAGCGAGTTCGGCCGGATGCTGGTGAATTCCTGCCTCACCCTGTCCATGGTCGCCGGGATGAGCGTCTCGGACGTAAGCCAGAAGGCGATCGCCAATCTCGGCTGGACCGACATCAAGCTGCCGGCCCCGGTCTTCGTCGGCGATACGATCTACGCGGAGTCCCAGGTTCTCGACAAACGCGAGTCGAAGTCCCGCCCGACCCAGGGCATCGTTTCGGTACGGACCATCGGCAAGAAGGCCGACGGCACGGTGTTCATGAGCTTCGACCGCTCCATGCTGATCGCCAAGCGCGGGCATGGGGTAGAGAATTAATAGCGGCTCCTGCAACCGTTCGAACCATTTAGTGAGAGAAAGCACATGTCGGAAGCGGAAGAGTTCACGGCGGAGGAACGCGAGGAGCATGAGCGCATGGTCCTGGACAGCGTCGACCGCTTCCTTGAGCGTGACGTGGCCCCCTATGCCCATGATCTCGAAGCCGAGGACATCTACCCGCAGGAAATCGTCGACAAGATGGTGGAGATGGGCCTGTTCGGCGCCACCATCCCGATGGAATACGGCGGGCTGGGCCTGT